>JADLCS010000011.1 GCA_020847075.1 Gammaproteobacteria bacterium | reverse complement strand
CGCTTATCTGCTGACGGGCGACATCGTGGTCGGGGGCGCCGTCGCGCTGATCGAGCCGGCGGTGAATCCGGTGGGGTTCTATTTCCATGAGCGCGTCTGGCGCCGGATCGAGGCGCGGCGCGCGACCCGCGCCTTCCCTCATACGCTGCGCTGCTGAGTCCCTGGGTGCGGCGCGCGGCCTTCACCGCCGCGCCGGAGAGCGCCGCCGTTCACGGCCCCTCGCCCGTCAGCTCGAAGGCCCGGTAATGGCCGCCCCCGTCCCGCCCCAGCGCATCGGCCAGAAACGGCAGCGCCGCCTCCATCTCGTCCGCCAGGGTCCAGGGCGCGTTCACCACGATCATGCCGCTCGCGGTCATACCGTGCCCGCGGGCATCCGGCCCGACGCCCAGTTCGAACAGCCGGATGCGGCGGATACCGCTCTGCCCCAGCGCCTGCTCCAGCCCGTCGATCCTGCGCCGCTCGATCACCGGATACCAGAGGGCGAAGATACCAGTCTCGAAGCGGCGGCAGGCACCCAGCAGCGCCTCGACCGCCCGGCGGTAATCGGTCTTGATCTCATAGGACGGGTCGATCAGGACGAGACCGCGTCGCTCGTGCGGGGGCAGCAGCGCGATGCACTCGTGGAAACCGTCGCCGCGAACCACCTTGAGCCTGGGATCCTTGCGGGCGAAAGACTTCAACCGCACCAGTTCGGCCGGGTGCAGCTCGCATAGCACGAGCCGGTCACCGGCGCGCAAGCGACGGCGCTCGAAGTACGGCGAGCCCGGATAGGCCTGCAGGCGCCCGGAGGGATTGAACTCCCTCACCACGGCGAGATACTCCGCCAGCGCGGCCGGCAGGTCGTCGCGCTCCCACAACCGGCCGATGCCGGCCTCGAACTCGCCGTTCCTGCGCGCCGGCTCCCCGGTCAGGGAATAGCCGCCGGCGCCGGCATGGGTGTCGAGGCAGAAGAACGGCTTGTCCTTCTTCACCAGATGGGCAAGGATCCGGTCGAGCACCAGGTGCTTCAGCACATCGGCGAAGTTTCCTGCGTGGAAGGCGTGGCGATAACTCAGCATGGCGGCGGATACGGATGATCCGCGCATGATAGCAGGAAGGCGGCCGGGCCACACGGCGGCCGCGCCGGGCCCGGCCCTGCCGACCGCCCTGCGGCATAATGCCGCACCCCGGGCCGCGGGCGCGGGCCTGTGTTATAGTTTCTCCGCCCGCCGACTACACGCGCACGCCATGCACGCGTCCCTGCCCGCATTCTCCGCCTCCTCCACGCGTCTCAATCTGCAACGCCTGGTGCTGCTGCGCGCCGTTCTCAACGCGGGCGAACTCGTCACGCTGATCGTCGCCTCCCTGGCGCTGACCATCGACCTTCCGGTGTCCGCCATGAGCGGCGTCGTGCTGGCGCACGTCCTGCTCAATCTGTATACGGCATGGCGCCTGCGCCGCCCGTCGCCGGTCCGCGAACGCGAGCTGTACGTCCATCTGGTCATGGACATCGCCATCTTCGGCGTCCTGCTCTACCTCAGCGGCGGGGCCACCAACCCGTTCTCCTTCCTGCTGCTGCTGCCGCTCACGGTGTCGGCGGCGGCGCTCCCGCAACGTTACAGCTACGCCGCCGCCGTGCTCGTGATCGGCGTCTACAGCCTGCTGATGCTGTTCTACCGGCCGCTGCCGCAGCCGAGCGCGCACGGTTTCCACATGCATGTGGTGGGCATGTGGCTCGGCTTCGTCCTGAGCGCCGCGCTGATCGCCTATTTCGTGACCCGGATGGGCATCGCCCTGCGCGAGCACGAGCAGCGGCTGGCGCGCGCGCGCGAGCAGGCGCTGCGCGACGAGCGCCTGCTCGCCTTGGGCGCGCTCGCGGCGGGCGCCGCCCACGAACTGGGGACGCCCCTCGCCACCATGGCGGTGGTAACCGACGAGCTGGCGCGCGACTGCGCGGACGATGCCCGCCTGGGCCGCCGGCTGGCGATCGTGCGCGGCCAGATCGATCGCTGCAAACAGGTATTGTCGAGCCTGACCGAGCAAGCCGGCGCGGCGCGCGCGGAATCGGGACGCAGACAACGATTGCGCGCGTGCCTCGACGCTCTGCTCGAGGAATGGCATCAGCGCCGCCCCGCCGTCCGTTACCGCGTCGAGTGGGAGAACGGACCGGCGCCGGGCCCCTGGGTCGTCGTGGACCGGACGCTGGGACAGGCGCTGCACAACCTGCTCGACAACGCCGCCGACGCCTCTCCCGACAGCGTCGAGATCGTGGCGGGATGGGACGAAGAGGCGCTGAGCATCAGGATCTGCGATCGCGGCCCCGGCTTCCCGCCCGAGGCGCTCGCGCGCGCCGGCCAGGCCTTCTTCACCACCAAGGAAGGCGGGCAGGGTCTCGGACTGTACCTGGCGTTCGCCACGGTCGGCCGTTACGGCGGCCGCCTCGACATACACAATCGCGACAACGGCGGCGCCTGTGTACACCTGGACCTTCCGTTCGACCGCATCCGGGTGGACGCGCATGAATGATGCCGCAGCCCGGCGCCTGCTGCTGGTCGACGACGACGAGCTCTTCTGCGAGGTCCTCGCCGAGGCCCTGGCGCGTCGCGGCTACCGGGTCGATGTCAGTCACGATGCCGAAGGCGCGCTGGCGCAGGCGCGGAACACGCCGCCCGATTACGCGCTGGTCGACCTGCGCATGCCCGGCCCCTCGGGGCTGACGCTGATCCGGGCCCTGATCGCGATCAATCCCGCCGTCCGCATCGTGATACTGACCGGGTACGCCAGCATCGCGACCGCCGTGGAGGCGATCAAGCTGGGGGCCGTCCATTACCTCACCAAGCCGGCCGGGGTGGAGGACATCCTCGCCGTGCTGCGGGAAAACGCGGACGAGGTCACCGGAACCGCGGCGCCGGTCGCCGCACACCGCCCCTCGCCCGAGCGCCTGGAATGGGAGTACCTGCAGAAGGTCCTGCAGGAACACGACGGCAATATCTCCGCCACCGCACGCAGCCTGGGCATGCACCGCCGCACCCTGCAACGCAAACTCACCAAACGCCCGGTCCGGCATTGATCCGCGCGGCGCCGGGGCGACAACGGTCCCCTCAGATGAGACGCGCCGCGAATCTCATCAGCCACGGCAGGACGAGCGAACTCGCCAGGGCCGTCAGCGCCATCGCCAGCCCGGAGAAGGCGCCCATCTCGCCGCTGATCTGAAAGGCGCGCGCGGTACCGATGCCGTGCGAGGTCGTCCCCATGGCGACGCCGCGAATGCCGTCGTCCCGGATGCGCAGCAGATCGAAGACCTTCGCGCCCAGCACCGCTCCCAGGATACCCGTCATCACGACGAGCACGGCGGTGAGCGACGGCAGCCCGCCGATCCGCTCCGAGATGCCCATGGCGACCGGCGCGGTCACCGACTTGGGCGCGAGGGAGAGCGCCGTGACCGGCGTCGCACCGAGCAGACGGGCGGTCACCGCGGCGCTGAGCGCCGCGGTGCAGGCGCCGGCGAGCACGGCCACGCCGACCGGCAGCCAGAGCGTACGCAGCCTGGACGACTGCCGGTACAGCGGCACCGCCAGCGCCACCGTCGCCGGCCCGAGCAGGAAGTGGACGAACTGCGCGCCCTCGAAATAGCGGCCGTAGGGAATTCCGGTGACGAGCAGAAAGACGATCAGCAACCCCACCGCGACCGCCACGGGATTGAGCAGAGGATTCGCCCCGGCCCGCCGATAGAGATGCCACGCGGCGAGATAGGCCAGCAGGGTCGCGGCCAGCCCCAGCAGCGGCGAGGCGGACAGATAGACCCAGATATCCGCGAGATCGGCGCGCATCACCCCTCCCCTCCGCGGGCGGCCAGACGCATCATCACGCGCATGACCAGCGCCGTCACCGCCAGCGTGGCCAGCGTGCTGAGCACGAGCGCCACCCCGATGGGCATCCATTCGTCGCCGATACGGTGGAAATGCACCAGCACGCCCACCCCGGCCGGGACGAACAGCAGCGACAAATGCCCGAGCAGGGAACCCGCGGCCTGGTCCAGCGGCGCCGGCGCGCCGCGGCGGATCAGCAGGGTCAGAAACAGCAGCGCCATCCCGATCACCGGCCCCGGTATCGGAAGACGCAATAGCAGGGCCATGACCTCGCCGATCAATTGATAGACCACCAGAATCGTCATTCCGGTCAGAAACTCCATCCCACCCCCTCCGCGCCCGTTGCCCGTTGCCCGCCGCCCATGCCCCGGTCATGCCGTCTGCCGGCGCCGGGGACGTGGATTCAGTTCGACGATCCGTCCGCCCTCTTGACGACCCGCCGGTACAGATAGATCGCCCAGACGCCGGCGCCGATCACGGCGATGCCGGCCAGCACACGCATCTCGTAGCGCCTGATCTCGCCCATGACCATCTCGATCGAAGGCCCGATCAGATAGCCGAGCGCGCCCAGGGACACGGCCCACAGCGCCGCCCCGAGGGCGTTCAGGGCCAGAAAGCGCAACGGCGCCACCCGGGCGGCCCCGATGACCAGCGGGGTGACGATGCGGAAGCCGTAGACAAAACGGAACCCCAGGATCACCCATACCTGGTGCCGGTGCAGCAGATCGAAGACCCGCCGGGATTTCGCCTGCCAGGCGGGCCGGCGCCGGATGAACTCCGCACCGCGCGAGCGGCCCAGATAAAAACACAACTGGTCGCTGCAGAAGGTGCCCGCGAAGGCGGCGAGCCATACGCCGGGCAGATCCAGGTAACCGCGATGGGCGAGAAACCCGGCCAGGACCAGGACGGTCTCCCCCTCGAGGAAGGTGCCGGCGAGAATGGCCAGATAGCCGTAATGCTGGATGAAGCTTTCGAGGGTGCCCGGAATCATGGCCGCGGCGGCCCGTGCTTCCGCCGCCACAGGCGCGCGATCTCGTCCTCGCCCAGCGGCCGGGCGTGCTTGACGCGCAGGCTGTCGGACCATTCCCGCGCGAAGTCCTTCTGCAGGTACAGGTTGATGGCGAGCACGATCGACAGGGCGAGCAACGCCCCGACGCTCGCCAGCAGCATGTCCTTGTGCGCGTCCCACACGTCGCCCTGCGTGCCGAGATAGGCCATGCCGAGATCTCCGCCGAAGACCTCCGCCGCGCCCCACTCGATCAGTTCGTACATCATCGAGGTGGACATGGCGAAATCCAGCGGCAGGAAGTATCCCCAGAAACCGTCCGCGCTCGCCACGCGGAAATAGATCTCGCGGATGGGATAGAACAGCAGCAGACCATAGAGAAAATGCACGATGCGGTCGAAGTTGTTGCGCTCCCAGCCCACCAGCGCGTCGAAACTAGTGCCGGTGAGCGCGCGGAACCAGGCATCGTAGGGCACCTCGGCATAGGTATAGTGCGCGCCGATCTCATGGAGAAACAGGAAGGCGAAGATCAGCGTGTAGGAGACGCGCGACAGCGGCAGGCGGTCGACCGTGAGCCAGAGCAGGCCCACGCTCAGGACCGGCAGGACGTTTTCGAGCAGCCAGTCGCTGCGATAATTCGGATGGATCGCGAGCAGCAGCCACTCGAGGGCGAACAGCAGGGACAATACCCGCAGATAACGGCGGTGGGGCGCGACCCGCGCGGGCGTCATCACGGCAGCCGCGAGAACACCGCTGAAACCGTCAGGGCGATCAGCACGCCGGCCACCGGAGCCGCGATGATCGTGAGCCTCGACAGCGGCGCCACGCCGGCGCCGGCCCGCCCGGGAATCCCCATGAACACCCGCGTCAGGAACGGAAACGGGATCGCCGAGCCGAGCGCGGCGAGCCGCGCCTTCGGCACCGACCAGCCGAGATCGAGGCAACGGCGCGGCGTCAACGGGATCAGCCAGAGTACCAGCGCCAGCATCAGCGCGAGATGCCCCTGGAAATTCGTCTCGCTCATGTGTCCGCCGGTCTGCCCCTTCAGCGCGACCAGGGCGAGGGTAAGCAGCGCGGCGAAACCGAACGCTACGCCGGCCACGAAACGTCCGCGATCCAGTGCGCCCCTCAGGCTGAATAACGGTCGGCGTACGGACATGGCGATGTGTTCTTAATTGTTCGGGTGACCGCTGCCCGCGCGGGCGGCGCGGTGCGCGCGAAACGCCGGCGACGATATCGCGCGGATCCCTGACGCGATCGAGTCACGATGATAGCGCGGCGCCCCGCGCCGGGCAACGCGCCGACGGCCGTGTCGTCAGGCATCGGGGCGACCGTCGTCGAACACGGGGCTCGAGCCGTTTCGGGCGTTCCGGCCTGCGATACACCAGCCCGATCCGTTCGACCATCGCCGGCAGGACGTCGACATGGGCCGCGCGCGGGATCGAGTCCCGCATCATGGGTCCGGAAGTACAACTCGACCGGTACATCCATGCGGGCAATGCGCGCGGGGACGATCTCCAGGCAGAACGGGACGCGCACTTCTTCGAAGGGAGGCCCGCCCGGCGTATCGGCGGCCACGGCCGGAGGGGGGATGCCGGTCGCCGACGGCCAGGGGGGCGGCGCGGACATGACACACGGCGCCCCGGAGGGGCGCGCGCATCTTTCAGAGGCGGCTCAGGACAGGGTCACGCCCCCCTGCTCCATCGGCAGCTCGGCCGCCATCCAGCCGCGGATACCGTTCGAGAGGACGCAGACATTGACATAGCCCATCTGCTTCGCCCGCCGCGCGGCATAGGGACTCGCCCCGCTCCAGGGTCCGGAACAGTAGAAAACGACGCAGGAGTTCTTGTCCTCCGGGAGCTCGCGTTCCGGATATTCCGAGGGATCGATGTTGATGGCGCCGGGGACATGCCCGTTCATCCAACTCGGACGCGGGTTCGCGTCGAATACGGAAACGGTGCCCAGTTGCATCTTTTCATGCAACCTCCAGGGCGAGATCGTTGCCACACCCATCATTCGTGCAAACATGTTGGTACCCTCCCCAGGTCGATGCCAAACGATGCTGCGATCCGATGCAACGGGTAACGAAAATCCGGCTTACGAGGTCTATGCTACCCCGTCGGGACGCGCATTGTCACTCGAAAACGGCCGTTTTCGTCCACACGGCGGAGGCGGTATGTGTACTTCTTGTTCTGGAAGGATTTTTTCGCGACGCAGTCACCGCGCGCCGCCCTGGACGGGACCTGTTCGGCGCAAGCGGAATACGGGATCCCGCCCGCGCGGGAATAACGGGCCGAGGGTTCGGCTCGAGACGCGCCCCGGCTTTTTCAACGCGGGTTACGAGACCCCATCCCGATATCGGACACGGGGAAAGACACAGGCGTCGTCCCCGCGCGGGCGGGAACCCCGTGACGTCAACCCATCGAGCAGCGGATTCCCGCTCACGCGGGAATGACCGCCGAAGGTTTAGGCAGGCCCGACGCAACAGGCGCTAGAATCCCAGCGCCTTCTCGAGATCGTCCTGATCCTTCTTGAACTGCTCCTGGCGCTGGCCCTCCTTTTTCTGCTGCGCCTGTTCCGTGCGGCGCTCGAGCTCCGTCGCCTTGTCGTCCGCGCCGGCCAGGCGATAGAAATTCGCGGCCGAGGTGGTCTCTCCGCGCTGCGCGTAGGCATCGCCCAGCCGCATGGCCTTGGCGCGCACCTGCCCGACCTTGTCCGGCCGGTCGGCGATCTCGTAATAACGCACCGCGTGCTGGAGACGGATCAGGCCCTCGCCCGCCGCCAGCGCGTCCCCGCGCGCCTCGGCGCGCCCCGTTTTCCGCTTCGTCGAGTCGTCGCCGAGATAACGCAGCCAGTCGCCGGCCCGGTCCAGGGCGTCGAACGATTCCGAACGCGCGGCGAAGACGCGCTCCTCCTCGGCGAAGGCCGCGTCGGCGTTCTTCGCCGCGATCGCGCGCAGCTCCTTCATGGCGGCGGCATCCTCGCGCCGCTCGAAATACCCATAGGCGGGACCGAACACGGCCCGGTCGCCGGGGGCCGCCCTCAGCCGCGCGAGCATCACGCGATCCGCGTCGGCCGTAAGCCCGGCGCGATCGTACCAGGCGAAGGCCTCGCTCAGCCGCCCCTGCCGCTCCTCCTGTCCGCCCAGGGTCTTGCCCAGGCGATGCAGGATCGTATCGAAGCGTTTCTGGTCGACGCACATCGTGTCGACCCGGCTCACCACGTTGAAGGCCTCGCGCGGCTTGCCGTCGCGTTCCAGCCCCTCCGCCCGCTCCATCCGGGCCCCGGCCTCCCGCTCATCCTTCGTGTCACAGCCGTCCGCCCAGGCCACCGGGGTCGCGGCGGCGAATCCCGCCGCGCACGCCAGCACCCACACCGCCTTTCCGCCCGTCTTCATGTCGCGCCCTCACCGCACCATGTCGATGATGTTCTTCAACCCGAAACCGCGCTTCTCCTTTTTCTCTTCCGCGGGCGGCGCTTCTGCGCCCGACGCCGTCTCCCCGGCCCCGGCGTCTTCCCCGCCTCCACCCCCCATCAGCATGTTCATCATGTCCATCCGGGCATATCCCGCGGGGATCTCGAACAGGGCGGGATCCTGTGGACCCACCCGCAGATTCCTGAGCTCTTTCTTGATCCGGGTCTTGTCGCCCTTGTCCATCGCGAGCACGTCCATCTTTACCACGATCCCGTCCTTGCTCGTCCACCAGAAACCGCCCATCTTTGCGCCCGTCTTCCCGGTCATGACGATCTTGCTCTTGGTGGTCATCACGCCGTTGACCTCCTCCTCGCCCAGGGTCGTCTGCTCGATCTCATACCCGGAAAGGTCGCCCGGGTCGGCGCCGGAACCGGCCTTGTCGGTCCCCGGCTTCACCTCGATGTACATGCGCTGGTCCGGCATCAACGTCCATATGAGCTTCTTGTCCGGGCGCAGGATCATGATCTGGCGCATCCCCTCCATCAGCGTCTCGCGCCGCTCCTTCCCCTGCGACGCATAGACCTGCCCTTCGATGGAGAACTCGGCGGTCTCCATCGTCTCGTCGGCGGAGTAATCCACGGCGGGCGGATTCCAGGCCAGCGCGCCGCCCGAAACCGCCATGGCCGCGAGGGCCGCCAAACCGGATTTACGCATACAGGATCTCCTCGTGATCGTCGTTCATAATAGGGCCCGACGCCCGGGCCGCCCGTCCGGTGGCATGATATCCCAACCGTCCGGAGTCCGGCATCCCGCGCCCGGACTGGGGGTCAATCCGCCGGTTCCGGCGCCAGCGCGATCAACCGCGGCGTGACCCGGTCGCCCTCGACGGCCAGCCGCCCGACCGTGACCGGGAGGCTGAAACGGCGCGGCCCGGCGCTGCCCGGATTCACGTACAGCACGCCGTCCGCCTCGCGCCATCCCGGGCGGTGCGAGTGCCCGGACACCACCACCCGAAACCCGGCCGCCGCCGGGTCCAGGGCGAGATCGGCGAGCGAGTGCAGGACATACAGCGCGCACGCGCCGACCGTCAGCGTCGCGGTATCCGCCAGGCCGGCCGCCCAGGCCTCGCGATCGTTATTGCCGCGGATCGCGGTCACCGACGCCAGCCCCGCCAGCGCCGTCAGGATGTCGGGCGAGCCGATGTCCCCCGCGTGCACGATGAAGTCGCTGCCGCGCAGCGCCTGCAGCGCCTCGGGGCGCAGCAGGCCATGCGTATCGGAGATGAGGCCGACGGTAAACGATCGACGCGCAGTCATGCCGGCCTCCCGATGCCAGGCGGTCCGGATTCCGCCGTGAGCCACGCCAGCGCGCCGCGACCGGCGGCATGGCCGGTCGCGAAGCAGGCGCTCAGCAGATAGCCGCCCGTCGGCGCCTCCCAGTCCAGCATCTCGCCGGCGCAGAATACACCGGGCAGCGCCCGGATCATCAGGCGCTCGTCGAGCGCCTCGAAGGGGAGGCCGCCCGCGGTGCTGATCGCCTCGGACACGGGCCGGGCGGCGCGCAGCCGCAGCGGCAGGGACTTGATCGCGCGCGCCAGCCGCTCCATGTCCGCCAGATCCTCCCGCGGCACGCACTCGCGCAGCAGGCCCGCCTTCACGCCTCCGATCCCCAGGCGGCGGCGCAGATGCGACGCCATCGAATCCGAGCCGCGCGGCCGGGCCAGTTCGGCGCACACGCGCCCGGGCTCGCGGTCGGGGACGAGATCGAGGCGCAGGACGGCCTCGCCCTGCGCGGAGATCGTATCGCGCAGCGGGGCGGACAAGGCATAGATCAGGCCGCCCTCGACGCCGGCGTCGGTGATCGTGAACTCGCCCCGCACGCGGCGTTCCGCGCCGTCGGCTGCGGGCAGCACCGCCGTCACCGTCTTCACCGGATGGCCCGCGAAGCGGGTCCGGAAATGCCCGCTCCACTCCGCGTCGAAACCGCAGTTCGCCGGCCGCAGCGGCGCGATCGTCACGCCGCGGCGCCGCAACGGATCCGTCCACGCCCCGTCGGAACCCAGTTGCGGCCAGCTCGCGCCGCCCAGGGCCAGCACCGTGGCATCGGCGCTCACCTCGCACGGACCCTGCGGCGTATCGAAGACCAGCGCACCGTCCTCCGTCCAGCCGCGCCAGCGATGGCGCACATGGATACGCACCCCATGCCCGCGCAGACGGTGCAGCCAGGCGCGCAGCAGCGGCGCCGCCTTCATCCCGACGGGGAAGACGCGCCCGGACGTGCCCACGAAGGTCTCGATGCCCAGCCCGCCCGCCCAGGCGCGCAGCGCCTCCGGACCGAAGTCGTTCAGCACCGCCGCGAGGCGATCGCCGCGCGCACCGTAACGGGCGAGAACCGCCGGGCGCGGCTCGGAATGGGTGAGATTCAGACCGCCCTTGCCGGCGAGCAGGAATTTACGCCCCACCGACGGCATGGCGTCGAACAGGGCCACGCCGATCCCGTCACGGGCGGCCTCTTCGGCCGCCATCAGGCCGGCGGGTCCGCCGCCGATTATCGCGACGCGCGACATCGATCCACGGACGGAGGGTATGCGGGCGGAAACGGACAGCCGGTATTCATCCGTGGCAATATACCAGCCATTCACACGGAGGCGGGAAGACAAGGAGACTCTTCATGAAACGATCCTATCCAAGCGGCCTCCCGCGACCGCGCCCCGCGACGGCGGCGCTGCTCTCCCTGTCGCTGCTGCTGGCCGCCTGCGAACGCGGCGACGGACCCGCCCGGGCCGGGGATCCGCCGGCGCTCGCCCTGATCGAGATCGCCACGGCGACGGACCAGCCGGTGCAGATCACCCACGCGGGAGACGGCAGCGGCCGCCTGTTCATCGTCGAACGCCGCGGGACCATCGTGGCGCTGGAGACCGGAACCTCCTTACGGACGCCGTTCCTGGACATCTCCGACCGGGTCGGCTCGAACGGAGGCGAACAGGGCCTGCTGGGCATCGCCTTCCCGCCGGACTACGCAACCAAGGGATACTTCTACGCCGATTACACCGACACCGGCGGCGACACCGTCGTCGCGCGCTTCCACCGGCTCGGCGCGAACCCCGACACGGCCGATCCCGACAGCGAGGAGATCCTGCTGCGGGTCGCGCAACCCTACGCGAATCACAACGGCGGACAGCTCGCCTTCGGGCCAGACGGCTATCTGTACATCGCGCTCGGGGACGGCGGCAGCGGCGGTGATCCGCAGGGCAACGGCCAGTCCCTCGCCACGCTGCTCGGCAAGATCCTGCGCATCGACGTGGAACAGGACCCCGGCGCCGAAGCGTACCTCGTCCCGCCCGACAATCCCTTCGTCGGCGTCACGGGCGCGCGCCCCGAGATCTGGGCCTACGGCCTGCGCAATCCCTGGCGTTTCTCCTTCGACCGCCTCACCGGCGAACTCTATATCGCGGACGTCGGCCAGTCCCGTTACGAGGAGATCGACGTCCAGCCCGCCGCGGGCGGCGGCGAGAATTACGGCTGGAATCTCATGGAAGGCATGCACTGCTATCCCGCGAATGTCCCGACCTGCGACACGACCGGACTGACGCCGCCGGTGGCGGAGTATAGCCATGACGGCGGCGACTGCTCCGTCACCGGCGGGTTCGTCTATCGCGGCGCGGAATATCCCGGGCTCCAGGGCACCTACCTGTACGGAGACTTCTGCAGCGGCCGCATCCGGGGCCTGCGCCGGAACGGCGCGGCCTGGGACAATCGATTGCTGCTGGAATCGGCGCTTCGCCTCTCCGCCTTCGGCGAAGACGAGCACGGCGATCTCTATCTGGCCGACTATGCCGACGGCAGCATTTACAAGATCACGCTGCCCTGACGCAGGGAGCCCCGCGGCGTGACTCCACGCGAACCCCGCCATCCGCTTACGATCCTCGGCGCCGGCTATGTCGGGCGCGCCTTGATGCGGCGTTTCCCCGCCGCGATCGCCACGCGCCGCGCACCGGCCGCGGAGGCGGGACTGCGCACCTTCGATCTACAGGCGCGCGATACCTGGGACACTCCGCCCGTAGCGGGCCGCGCGGTCGTCTGGACCTTTCCGGCCGCGCCGCTCGAACGGGTGCGGGAATTCCATGCGGGGCGCCTGGACCGGGCGGAGAATCTGATCGTACTGGGCAGTACCTCGGCCTATCTCGCACCGGAGACCGCGGCGACGCCCGTACACACCGTCACCGAGGAGACGCCGCCGGACACGACGCAGCCGCGCGTGCAGGGCGAGGAGTGGCTGCGCCGGCGCGGCGCGACGGTGCTGCGCCTGGCCGGGATCTTCGGACCCGGGCGCGACCCCGCGGACTGGCTGCGGCGCGGGCTCATCCGCGACGGGGCCGGGCTCGTCAATCTGATCCATCTCGACGACATCGTCGAGGTCGTCGCGTCCCTGCTGGAACGTCCGCGCCCCGGTGAATGCCTCAACCTCGCGAACGGAGAACCCCTGGCCTGGCGCGAACTGGCGGCGCGTTTCCGGCGCGACGGACGGTTGCCGGCCGATTTCACGCTGCCGGAAAGCCGGCCCGACACCCGCGGCAAACGCGTCGACAACCGTCGTTTGCGCCGTCTTCTGCCCGACCGCCGGCTCCTGTCGCCCTAGAAAAGGCGGAATCCGCCCCTATTGTCTCTACGGCCCTTCCATTCGCGGCGGCTTTCGCTACAATCGGGACGTGAACACGGACAAACCGCTCCAGCTTTCGATCACTCCCCTGTCGCCGACGCGCGGACGATCCCCCGCGCCCGCGCGACGCCTGGCACGCGCCTAGACCCGCCCCGCCGACCACGCGTATCACGCCTCGGCGACGGCCCCGGCGCGGAGAGACCTTTTCACCGTTCAACGAGGACACACCCATGGAGAATCCACCACCCATCATCGTATCCAGCCTGGACCTGCAGCGACTGGAGAGTCTGCTGGACCGGCCGGACGGCAAGCGTCTGCCGGGGGTCGAGGCCCTGCGGGGGGAACTCGACCGGGCCACGGTCGTCGAGCCCGCGGAGGTCCCGCCCGAGGTCGTCACCATGAACTCGACGGTGCGCTTCCGCGATGAGGCGACGGGCGAGAGTCACGAGCTCACGCTGGTCTATCCGGAAGGCGGCAACCGGCCCGGCACCATCTCCGTGCTGGCCCCGGTCGGCAGCGCCCTGCTCGGGCTCTCGGTGGGACAGACCATCTCCTGGCAGATCCCCGGCGGCCGCAAGGCGCAGTTGCGCATCCTGGAGATCCTGCGGCAGCCGGAGGCAATGGGCGAATACCATCGCTGACGCTGAGATGAAGGGCGCGGGCGCGCGGGCCGGAGACTGGGCGCCCCGTCTCCGGCCCGCGTTTTTTCAGGGCGTCTCGACGATCAGCCGGGTCAGCCGCCTGACCACCGGCAGCACCAGCAGCAGGGTCGGGAAGGCGATGCCCCAGGACACGACCCAGGCCCCGATCCAGAGTCGGGGCAGGTCATGGACGAGGCCGAGGCTGTGCAACGTGCTGATCAGCGAGACCACGCCGCTCATGAAGACGGACAGAAGAAACGGCATCACGAAACCGGCATAGCGCGCGGGCAGCTTGCGCAGGCCGAGGATCGTGCGGGGCGGTCGTGAGGCGGAATTCATGGAAACTCCCGGGGATGTCTGCGGTAAATGGCCGTCGAACCGGCGGGATATGCGGGCGAAACGCCGGTCTTCAACGCCGCTGCCTGAAAAATCCGGACAGCAGGCGCCCGCTTTCCTCCGCCAGCAGACCGCCCTCGACCTGGACGAGATGGTTGACCTTGCCCGAACCGAAGACGTCGAATACGCTGCCGGCGGCGCCCGTCTTGGGATCGGCCGCGCCGAAGACGAGCCGCCGGATGCGCGCGTGGACGATGGCGCCGGCGCACATCACGCAGGGCTCGAGCGTCACGTACAGCGTGGCGTCGACGAGGCGGTAATTGCCGAGCGCCGCCGCCCCCGCGCGCAGCGCGACGATCTCGGCGTGCGCGGTGGGATCATGGGCGGAGATCGGCCGGTTCCAGCCCTCGCCGACGATCACGCCGTCCTTCACCAGCACCGCGCCGACCGGCACCTCGCCCTGCTCCGCCGCGCGGCGGGCGAGTTCGAGCGCATGCCGCATGAAGGCGGCGTCGGTCTCGGGCGATGACTCCGGGGCGGCCGGCGAAGGGGGACCGTTCATACGCAACCGTGCATAGAGATAATGGCCGGCCCATGCCGGATCGGCGGCATCTTAGCACAGGCCAGCCCCCGCCTCAGAAACGATAGGTCGCGCCGAGCAGAACGCTGCGCGCCGGGCCGTAGCTGCACGTACCCCAGGACCAGCAGTTGCTGAAATATTCCTTGTCGGTCAGGTTGCTGGCGTTGAGTGCCAGGCGCAGGCGCTCGTTCTCCCACGCGAGCAGCGCGTCCAGGATCGTGACCGACGGCGTGGTCGGCGTGCCCTCGCCGTCGGTGAACTCACTGGCGTACTGCGTACCCAGGCCAAGCGAAAAACCGCTCAGGCCGCCGACGGCGAAACGCCAGGCGCCCCAGATCGCGGCGCGCCGTTCGGGCATGCCGGTCAGTTCCTCGTCCACGTTCGTATAGGTGTAGTTCGCGTTGATCTCGACGGCATCGGCGACCTGCCCCACCCACTCGAGCTCGACGCCGGTGTTCTCGGTCCGTCCCCTCTGTGACACCTCGGTGGGCGAGATCTCCACCGTGCGGTTCTTTTCCTTCAGGTCGTACACGGCCGCGTTCGCGCGCCAGCCGGCGCCGGGCGGCTCGTACTTGACGCCCGCCTCCCACTGCTCGCCGCGCAACGGCTTCAGCCGCTGCCCGCTGGCGGTATTGGCCTGCGGCTGGAAGGACTCGCTGTAGCTGACATAGGGCACCAGGCCGCCGGCGAACTCGTACATCGCGCCCAGGCGTTTGGTGTTCGCGTTCTCCTTGCGGTCCGCCGCGCCGCGCTCCCAGTTCTTCGCGCGGTCGTGCCGCAGGCCGGCGACCAGGATCCAGGAATCCAGCCGCATCTGATCCTGTAGATAAAGCCCCAGTTGCGTGATGCCGTTGGTGGCGATGTCCGCATAGGGCGGGATCACGTACGCGGGATCGTACACGGGCGCATAGATGTCGATGGGCGCCAGCGTCCCGCCGTCCGCGATGCCGACGTCGCCTGCCTCCTCGCCGCTCTCGTGATAGCGCAGCGCGTCGAAGCCGGCCAGAAGACGGTGCTCGACGGCGCCGGTCTTCAAGGCGCCTTCCAGGTGCTGATCGGCGGCCAGGATGCGCGCCTGCGTCTTCCAGGCGTAGCCGACGCGGTCGGCGATGCGCTGGTCCGCGTCCAGATACGGCGCGAAGGCGTCGATGGCCGCGTAGTCCACGTCGTTGTCGGTCACGCGCAGGTTCTGCCGGAATTTCCACCGTTCGTCGAGCTGGCGTGTGAAGGACCACCCGAACTGCAGGCTGTCGACATTGAAGAAATCGGCGTCGGGTTCGCCGACGAAGGTGTCGCGCGGGATGCGGCCGTTCGGATTCGGCAGGATGGTGCCCTCCCAGGGCAAGGCGTTGCCGGAATCGCCGCCGCCGCGATCCTGCTGCCACTTGAGGCGGAGCGTCCATTCGGTGGCGTCGTTCGGGCGCCAGGTTAATGAAGGCGCGATGAGCCGGCGGTCGTCCTGGCCATAGTCCATCTGCGTGCCGCTCTCGCGGCCCACCGCCACCAGCCGGTACAGCCACTCGCCGTCCTCCGTCAGCGGCCCGGTCAGGTCCGTCTGGATCTGGCGGCGGTCGAAGCTGCCGATCTGCACACCGATCTCGCGCTGCGTCTCGTCGAGGGGCGGCTTGCTCACGTTGTTGATGACGCCGGCCGTCGTCCCCTGCCCGAACAGCATGGACGACGGCCCGCGCAGCACCTCCACCCGTTCGAGCAGATAAGGTTCGACGCGCGGGGTACTGGTCCAGTACTGGACCAGGTCGTTCAGGCCGTCGAGATAGATGATCGGTTCACCGCCGCGCACCTGCGGTCCATCCAGGCGCGTGCTGACGCCCCAGATGGCGCCGCGCACGCCCGCGGCGTAGCTCAGCGCCTGATCCAGCGTGGTCGCGCCCGTCTCGACGATCTGGTCGCGCGTCACCACGGTGACCGACTGCGGGGTCTCGAGCAGCGGCGTGTCCGTCTTGGTCGCGGTCGCGCTGCGCCGCGCGGCGTAACCCTTCACCGGCCCGTAGGCCGTTTCCGTCGTGGCCATCCCCCGCCCCTCCGCCGTCACCTCCACCGCCGGCAACAGCAGACCGTCGTTCGCGCCCTCGGGCGCGGGCAGCAGCACGTAGCCGGCGGCCGTCCTGCCGACGACATAGCCGCTGCCGCGCAGCAGGGTATTGAACCCCTCCTCCACGCCGTAGCCGCCACGCAGACCTTCCGTGCGCAGGCCCTGTATCTTGTCGGCGTCCACCACCAGCGCGACGCCGGACTGCTGGGCGTAACGGTTGAGCGCCTCGGCCAGCGACCCGGCCGGGATGTCGTATTGACGCAGGGATTCCGCCGCCTCGGCGCGGGCCTGGCCGCAAAAACCGGCGGCCGGCAGGATGGCGACGAGCGTAACGGCGACGGCGGACGCCCGCAGGTGTCCGGGGATGTGTATGAACGGCATGGTGACGGTTCCCTCGTGTGATCGGTCTCATCAGCCTTGACGAGCGGGGACCCGGAAAATGGAACCGGCCGGCGCGAAATTCCCGGAGACGGGGCGGAATGTCCCGGGGCGCGGGCGCGCAAGCCCGTTCAGTCGCGCGGCCGGTCCACCATCACCAGGTAGGGCGTGAGCGTGCGGATACGCAGGGCCGGGAAACTGGCGGCCAGCAGTTCCAGCGCGCGGCCGGTATCGTCGAGCGGCAGGACGGCGGAGACGTGGATATCCTGGAGGCGTTCGCGGTCGTAGCGGATGAGGCCGGGGCGATGCCGACCCAGTTCGTCGAGCACCTCCGGCAGCGGCCGGCCCTGCACCACCAGTTGATGGAACCGCCAGGCGTCCGAGACGCCGCGGGCGTCTACCGCTTCCACGGGGCCGACGCCGTCGGCGCGGATGTGGACGCGCTGGCCGGCGCCCACGAGGACCTCATCCTCGCCGGCCGCGGTGCGCCGGGCGGCGGTCCGCACCGAGACCCTGGATTCGAGCATGGTCAGCACGGTATCTTCGGCCTGCCGGCGGACGACGAAGCGCGTGCCCAGGGCGCGGATGCGACCGTGCGCGGTCTCCACCAGGAACGGCCGCGCCGGATCGCGCGCGACCTCGATCAGCACCTCGCCCCGCACCAGCTCCACGGTGCGCCGCTCCGCGTCGAAACGCAGATTGACCGCGCTGGCGCCGCTGAGGGTCAGACGCGTACCGTCTTCCAGAATGTCCTCCCGCCACTCACCGGTCGTGGTGCGCATATCCGCCAGCAGGTACGACGGCGGCCAGGCCTGCAGCGCGAACCCAACCGGCAGCGCCAGCGCGAAGGCCATCATCAATGCGGTCGCCGCGCGCCGGACCTGGCCGCGCCTGCGCCCCCGCGGGCGCGCGGCATCCAGCGCGGCGCGTGCCGGCCGGGCCTGAGCGCGCATGCCCTCGACCCGGGCGATGAGACTCTCCATGGAGGCCGCCGCCTCCGCGTGGCGCGGACTGGTCCGCCGCCAGGCCTCGAAACCCGCGCGGGCGCGGGCGCGCTCGGCCACGTCGTCCGCCGTGAGCCGAACGATCCAGTCCGCCGCCTGGGCATCGAGGGCATCGTCGCCTATCGCGTCCAACGCACGCGTGCTCATGGCCCGGCCCGTTCGATCCGTGCCCGGTGGCAATGGAGCAGCGCGCGGGCGAGATACTTCTGCACCATCTTCGTCGATACGCCGAGACGGCCGGCGATGGCGGCGTGCGTATGCCCTTCAAGATAGTGCAGCAGAAATGCCTCGCGCGCCCGCTCCGAGAGCCCGTGCAATGCCGCGCCGATCTGCTCCAGCGCCTGCAGCACGATGGCGATGTCTTCCGAGGAAGGATGCCCGGCGGAGTCTTCGGCGGTCCGCGCCAGTTCCTCCAGATAGGATTGCTCGATCGATTGCCGCCGCGCGCAGTCGATGATCAGACGCCGCGCGGTGGTCGACAGATAGGCGCGCGGCTCGCGCATGCCCAGCAGGGCCTCGCGCGAGGCGAGGATGCGCAGAAAGGTGTCCTGCGCCACGTCGGCCGCATTGTGCGCGCAGCCCAGCCGCCGGCGCAGCCAGCCGTACAGCCAGCCGTGATGGTCGCTGTACAGCGCGCGCACTTCTTCCTGCAGGGCGGACTCGGCGGCCGGCATGGGGCACCCCGTTGACGAGGCGCCGGGGCGCCCCTCTCAAATAAGAATGGTTATCATCTTAATTAGAGATACGGCGGCGCGCAAGCCTTTCGGCGGGCGCCCGTTCCGGCGCCGGGGCGGAGACCCCGGCGATGCGGTGTCCAGTCCCCTCCTCACTCGAGGATCTGTACGGACTCCACGTCGATCTCGGGGCTCTGTAGGAAATCCTTCTCGACCTCGCCGCGGATCTGCACGCGCGTCCGTTCATCGATCGGCGTGGCGGGCAGATGCGTGTGATCGATGTCGACGCGGATCTCGGACTGGCCGTCGGAGAAGAGATACTTCTCGTTGCCGACCTGCTTGACGAGGTAACCGCTCAGCGTGACCGGGGCATCGTCGACCGGATTCTTCAGCACGTCCGCGATGGTCTCGTACGAGGGCGTGGTCGACGGGCCGACGTACTGCGCCGACGCGGCGGAGGCGAACAGGGCAGATGCGGCCAGCACGGTGAGAACCCGGGGGTGAAATTTCGCAGACATGTCATGACTCCCTTCAATACAAATCGATATAGGACATAGAATCCGGCCCAGAATCGAAACAGCCTTCCGCGATGAAACCCGGCGCGTCATTCCCGCGCAGGCGGGAATCCGGCATCCCGGCGCTCGAATCGACCGCCCGGACGCGTACTTCGATACTCCAGGGTATTGAAAATTTCCGGAAAACTGTCGACAATTCTACCGCATGTATCTACGCCGCGCGACCGCCCCGCCTCCGCGCATTCACCGGGAATGAACTCGTGGAAACCCTAGAAAGCCAGCCGGTCACCGACAACCTCTCACGCTCGGCGATATTCCTGGTCGCGACGCTCAATGAAGGCGCGCAGAGTGTTCAGGCCACCCGCGCCCTGTGCGCGGACCTGGCGGGCATCGTACGCGCCGTCGGTTTCCGCGATCTGGACGGCGGCCTGTCGTGCGTCGTCGGCGTCGGCTCGGAGGCCTGGGACCGGCTGTTCGGCGCCCCGCGCCCGCGGGAGCTGCACCCGTTCCGCGAGATCCACGGCGTGCATCAGGCCATCGCGACGCCGGGCGACCTGCTCTTCCATATCCGCGCGGCGCGCATGGACCTGTGCTTCGAGCTCGCCACCGAGATCATGGTGCGCCTCGGCGCCGCAGCGACGGTCGTCGACGAGACGCACGGCTTCCAGTATTTCGACGACCGCGACCTGCTCGGCTTCGTCGACGGCACCGAGAACCCCGTCGGCCAGGCGCGCCGCGACGCCGCGATCCTCGGCGACGAGGACCCCGCCTTCGCCGGCGGCAGCTACGTGATCGTACAGAAATATCTGCACGACATGGCGGGATGGAACGCGCTGCCGGTCGAGCGGCAGGAAGGCATCATCGGCCGCAAGAAGCTTTCGGACATCGAACTGGACGACGCCGTCAAGCCCTCCCACGCGCACAATGCGCTGACGACGATCTACGACGAGAACGGCGAGCCGCTCGAGATCCTGCGCGACAACATGCCCTTCGGCGACGTCGGCAAGGGCGAGTTCGGCACCTATTTCATCGGCTACACCCGCTCGCCCGGCCGCATCGAGCGCATGCTCGAGAACATGTTCGTCGGCAACCCGCCGGGGAATTACGACCGCATCCTGGACTTCAGCCGGGCGGTTACGGGGACGCTGTTCTTCGTCCCCACGGCGACCTTCCTGGAAAATGCGCCGCAGGGGGCGGCGGCCGAGGCCGATCCTTCCACCGTGCCCCGGCGTGCGCCGGCGCCGCCGGCGGACGGATCACTGGGTATCGGATCATTGAAGAGCGAGGACTGACTGACATGAACAATCTGCATCGTGAACTGGCGCCCGTCTCCGAGAACGCATGGACGCAGATCGAGGAAGAGGCGAAGCGGACGCTCAGGCGCTACCTGGCGGCCCGCAAGGTGGTGGACCTGATCGGCCCCAAGGGCTTCGACCTCGCCGCGGTCGGGACCGGGCATGCGCGCGACATCCCGCCTCTGTGCGCGGGCCTTCAGGTCGCGCAGCGGGAGGTCACGCCGGTGCTCGAACTGCGCGTGCCGTTCCGGCTCAGCCGCAGGGCGATCGACGACGTCGAGCGCGGCTCCAACGATTCCGACTGGCAACCGCTCAAGGACGCGGCGAAGACCATCGCCTACGCCGAGGACCATGTCGTCTTCGAGGGCTATCCGCAGGGCGGGATCGAGGGCATCCAGCAGGTCAGCAGCAACCGGAAGTTGAGCCTGCCGGGCGACATCCGCGACTACCCGGAGGCCGTCGCCGAGGCGGTCAACGCGCTGCGGCTCGCCGGCGTGAACGGCCCCTATGCCCTGGTGCTGGGCGCGGACCCCTATACCCTCATCACCGGCGGCAGCGACGACGGCTATCCCGTCCTCAAACACATCCAGAAGCTCATCGACAAGGAGATCATCTGGAGTCCCGCCATCAAGGGCGGCGTGCTGCTCACGACCCGCGGCGGCGACTTCGACCTCACCCTCGGCCAGGACCTCTCGATCGGCTATCTCGGCCATTCGGCCGGCGACGTCGAGCTCTACCTCCAGGAGACGCTGACCTACCGCACCCAGACGGCCGAGGCGTCCGTGATCCTCAATCCCGCCAAGAAGCCGGCGAAGTGACTGCCGCCGCCAGGCCGTAAACACAACGCCGGGGCCGTGCGATGCTGAAATGGCTCGATCCAGGCCAGATCGCCGGCGCACTGCTGCTGGCCGGCGTTCTCGTGGTGATCGGGGCGATCCTGTCCGGCATCGTCCGGCGGCTACTGGCCGCGGCATTGCGCCATGACCAGTCCGAGCGCATCGACGAGATCACACTCGCCTTCCTCAGCCGCCTGACCATCCTGGTGCTGTGGCTGCTGCTGCTCGCCCTCTACGCCCACCTGGTGCCGCCGCTGCACAAACTGGGGAACACGCTGCTGGCCGGCGTGAGCCTGATGTCGATCATCGTCGGCTTCGCGGCCCAGACCACGCTCGGCAATCTCGTCGCCGGCATCAGTCTGGTCCTCTACAAACCGTTCCGCCGCGGCGACCGCATCCAGATCCAGGCCCCCACCGGCAGCGGTCACGAAATCGGCGTGGTCGAAAGCATCTCGCTCGGCTATACAGTGCTGCGCACGGACGACCGGCGCGAGATCGTCATCGCCAACGGCACCATGGCCCAGCAGACGATGATCAAGCTCGCGCCGGCCGCGGAAAACCGGGGACAGACCACGGTTTCAGCCGGTCAGCCGCCCGCCTTCACCGGTCGCCCGGACTTGCCCGGAATCACCCGCCGCCGGAGCATGCGGCCGATCTCCTCCTGAAACCCCTCCGGTCCGAGCACGTAATTTCCGTTCGTCGCCCGCCGTATGTGGGCCACGACCTCCGGATCGAGACGCGCCCTGAACAAATCCCGGTAGTGCTCGCGGCGGCCTTCGTCCGAATCGCCGAGCCGCAGGTAATCCTGGTGCGGCGTGACCACGTGGTCACGCTCGCCTTCCGCATTCGCGCGGTAACTGGACCAGCGATATTCCTCCGGGCGCCCCACCAGGGAGGCGCGCACGGGATTCAGTTCGATATACCGGTAACAGCCCAGCACGTATTTCGGGTCGCGCGCCAGGCAGGAGCGAAAACGTCCTTCCCACAGCGTGCCGCTACGATGATAGGTACGGTTGACATACTGCACATACCGCTGACCCAGATGTTTCATCAGCAGGCCGGCGCTGTCTTCCCACGCAGGGGTCAGCAACAGGTGGACATGGTTGGTCATCAGCACATAGGCATAGATCGCGCAGCCATGTTTCTCCGCCTGCTCTCGGAGAACGCCCAGGTAACAGCGGCGATCCCCATCCGTATAGAAACACGCAGAGCGATTGTTGCCTCGCTGGATGATATGCCAGGGAATGCCCGGCACGGCGATACGAGCGCGACGCGGCATGGGACCTCCTTGTCCTATTCCGAGACGCCTTCATTCTAACCGACAAAACCGGGGACAGACCACGGTTTCACCCCTGCAACGTCGCCCGAACCTCTCGGCATGGGATCATACTGACCGACCCGCTCTGGATGGATAGCGGAAACCGTGGTCTGTCCCCAGTTTTTAGAAGAGGGACGCTTGATCGGGGGGGTAGGTGATCGAGGTGCCGTCGACGCGCGCGAACGGGGTGAGTCGGTGCATCCGGTACTGGCTTTCCGACAAGATCTCGACCACGGGCACGCCGCGCACGCTCAGCGCGTCGGCCACCAGCGAACGGTGGCAGCGCCACGGCACGGCCTCGGCGCACATGATCGCGACGCGCCCTTCGCGGCGCGCGCGGATGAGCGCCTCCAGGGCGTCGAGGAATTCCGCGCCCTGCATGTAATCGGCATAGCCCCTGAAGCTCGCGTTGCGCCAACCGGTATTGGGTGAATCCTTGCGCGCCCGCCGCAGCCCCCCGAGCGCCGGCATGGGGATATATTCGATGCGCTCCGCGGCGAGACTGCCCGCCAGTGCGTCGGCATTGAATTGCGGGTTGTGACGCGAGCGCGGCACCGTGCGGATATCCGCCAGCCGCTCGATGCCATAGACCTTCAGCAGGGAGACGAAGCTCTCGATCGGCAGGGTCGAGTGCCCGACGGTGAAGATCGCGCCGCTCGGCCAGTGCGCCTCCTGCGGCAGGGACTGCGCGTTCATGAAAACACCCTCCGAAAACCGGGGACAGACCACGGTTTCAACCGGTTTTCCGCGTGCCTTCGCCGGCCTCCCGGGCATTCCGGGAATCACCCGCTTCCAGGAATTTTCCGGCGGGAGTTTCCGGGAACGATCCTCCGGGTCGTAACTCAGGTTCGGCTCCCGCCACGTCTCCGCGGCACACAGGCTGTTCCTGGTCGATGCGGCCGAGCACGAAGTACTGCGACTCCGAGTGGGCGTGCGCAGACTGCTGATGGCCGCTGCTGGAAAACCGTGGTCTGTCCCCTATTTTAATCCTCCGGATCGTAACTCAGGTTCGGCTCCAGCCACTTCTCCGTGGTGCGCAGGTCCCAGCCTTTGCGGCGGGTGTAGTCTTCGACTTGTTCCTTGTCGATGCGGCCCAGCACGAAGTACTGCGACTCCGGGTGGGCGTAGTACCAGCCGCTGACCGCGGCGGCCGGCCGCATCGCCATGCTCTCCGTGAGACTCATGCCGGTATTCTTCTCGACCTCGAGCAGGTCGAACAACGTGGCCTTTTCAGTGTGGTCGGGGCAGGCCGCGTAGCCCGGGGCCGGACGTATGCCCATGTATTTCTCGTCGATCAACGCCTGGTTGTCCAGATGTTCGTCCGCGGCGTACCCCCAGAATTCCTTGCGCACGCGCTGGTGCAGGCGCTCGGCGAAGGCCTCCGCGAGGCGGTCGGCCAGCGACTCGAGCAGGATCGCGCTGAAGTCGTCGTTGGCCTTCTTGAAGGCCATGACGCGCTCGAGGCAGCCCAGGCCCGCGGTCACCGCGAAGGCACCGACGTAGTCGTGCAGGCCGGTCTCCCGCGGCGCCACGAAATCGGCCAGCGCGCGGTTGGGCACGCCCTCGCGATGTTCGCCCTGCTGGCGCAGGTTATGCAGCCGCGCGATCTCGACGGTGTAGGTCTCGTCCGCGTAGATCGCCACGTCGTCGGCATCGACCTGCTGAGCCGGGAACAGGCCGATCACACCGTTGGCCGTGAGCCACTTCTCGGCGATGATCCGGTCGAGCATGGCCTGGGCGTCGGCCCACAGCTTGCGCGCGACCTCGCTGGTCGCCGGGTTGTTGAGCAGCTCGGGGAACTTGCCCTTCATCTCCCAGGCGATGAAGAACGGCTGCCAGTCGATGTAGTCGCGCAGCTCGGCGATGCTGTAATCAGAAAATACCTTCACGAACTGCCGGGCATGCTCATGATGATGATCGCAGCTCGGACCCTCGCAGACATCCAGCGCCTGCTGGAGCAGCATGCGCGGCCGGAACGGGTGGGTCCCAGTCCAGTCGATCGGCGTGCGGTTGGCGCGCGCCGCCGCAAGCGGCAGGAATTTCTCCTGCCGGTCCTTATTCGCGTGGCGCTGGCGGATGCTCTCGTAGTCCTGGTCCAGCTCCGCGACCAGTTTGGGTTTCAGCTCGGGCGACAGCAGCGTCGAGACGACGGGGACCGAGCGCGAGGCGTCCTTCACCCATACGACCGGGCCGTGATAACTGCGGTCAATCTTCACCGCGGTATGCGCGCGCGAGGTCGTCGCGCCGCCGATCAGCAGCGGAATATCGAAACCCTGGCGCTCCATCTCCTTGGCGAAGTTGGCCATCTCGTCAAGCGAGGGCGTGATCAGACCGGACAGGCCGATCACGTCGGCCTTCTCGGCCTTGGCGGCGTCGAGGATCTTCTGCGCCGGCACCATGACGCCCAGGTCGATCACGTCGTAGTTGTTGCACTGCAGCACGACGCCGACGATGTTCTTGCCGATGTCGTGCACGTCGCCCTTGACTGTCGCCATCACGATCTTGCCCTTGGCGGTCGCGACGTCGCCCGGCTTCTTCTCGGCCTCGATGAACGGGATCAGATAGGCCACCGCCTTCTTCATCACGCGCGCGGACTTTACCACCTGCGGCAGGAACATCTTGCCGGCGCCGAACAGATCGCCGACGACATTCATGCCGTCCATCAGCGGGCCCTCGATGACCTCGATGGGGCGTTTGCCCGCCGCGGACAGCTCGGCGCGCAGTTCCTCCACGTCGCTCTCGACATGGGCATCCAGGCCCTTCACCAGGGCGTGCGTGATGCGCTCGCGCACCGGCAGCGAACGCCAGGCCTCGTCGGCGACCTCCTGTTTGGCGTCGCCGCCCTTGAAACGGCCGGCGATCTCGACCAGGCGCTCGGCGCCGTCGGGCCGGCGATTGAGGATCACATCCTCGATGCGCTCGCGCAGCTCCGGATCGAGATCGGCATACACCGGCAGCACGCCGGCGTTGACGATGCCCATGTCCATGCCCGCCGCGATGGCGTGATAGAGGAACACGGCATGGATGGCCTCGCGCACCGGGTTGTTGCCGCGGAAGCTGAAGCTGACGTTGCTGACGCCACCCGAGATATGGACATGCGGCAGGTTCCGGCGGATCCAGCGCGCCGCCTCGATGAAGTCGGTGCCGTAGGCGTTGTGCTCCGCGATGCCGGTGGCGACCGCGAAGATGTTCGGATCGAAGATGATGTCTTCCGGCGGGAAGCCTACCCGCTCGGTGAGAATTTTATAGGCGCGCGCGCAGATCGTCTTGCGGCGCTCGAGGTTGTCGGCCTGCCCCTGCTCGTCGAAGGCCATCACGACCACGGCGGCGCCGTACTTCAGGCACAGCGTCGCCTCGCGGATGAACTTCTCCTCGCCCTCCTTCATGGAGATCGAGTTGACGATGGGCTTGCCCTGCACGCACTTGAGGCCCGCCTCGATCACCTCCCACTTGGAGGAATCGATCATGATCGGCACGCGCGAGATGTCGGGCTCGCCGGCGATCAGATTGAGGAAGCGGGTCATCGCGGCGACGCCGTCGATCATGCCCTCGTCCATGTTCACGTCGATCACCGGCGCGCCGGCCTCGACCTGCTGGCGTGCCACCGCAAGCGCCGCGTTGTAATCGCCTTCCTTGATCAGTTTCCGGAAGGCGGCCGAGCCCGGGATGTTGGTGCGTTCGCCGACGTTGATGAAGCCGCGTTCGGGGGTGAGGCTCAAGGGCTCGAGGCCGGCGAGGCGGCACACCCGGGGCACTTCGGAAGGCGCGCGCGGCTTCACATCCGCCACCGCCTTCGCGATGGCGGCGATGTGCGGCGGCGTGGTGCCGCAGCAGCCGCCGACGATGTTCACCAGCCCGCTCTGCGCGAACTCGCGGATGGTCGCCCCGGTATCCTGCGGCAGTTCGTCGTATTCGCCGAAGGCATTCGGCAGGCCGGCGTTCGGGTAGCAGGAGATGTAGCAGTCGGCGAGCCGGGAAAGTTCGGCGATATAGGGGCGCATGTCCTTGCCGCCCAGCGCGCAGTTCAGCCCGATGGCCAGCGGCCGCGCGTGACACACCGAGTTCCAGAACGCCTCCGCGACCTGGCCGGACAGCGTACGGCCCGAGGCGTCGGTGATCGTCCCCGAGATGACGATCGGCCATCGTCTTCCGCGCTCCTCGAACAGGGTCAGACACGCGAAGATCGCCGCCTTGGCGTTGAGGGTGTCGAAGATGGTCTCGATCAGGAGCAGGTCCGCGCCGCCGTCGACCAGGCCGCGCGCCTGTTCCAGGTAGGCCGCGACCAGCTCGTCGTAGGTCACGTTGCGCTTGGCCGGATCGTTCACGTCCGGGCTGATGCTGGCCGTGCGGTTGGTCGGGCCAATGGCGCCGGCCACGAAGCGCGGGCGGTCCGGCGTCGAGGCCGCGTCCGCCGCCTCGCGCGCCACGCGCGCGGCCGCCACGTTCATCTCGTACGACAGCGCCTCCATCCCGTAGTCGGCCATGGAGATGCGCTGCGCGTTGAAGCTGTCGGTCTCGATGATGTCCGCGCCGGCCGCGAGGTACTTGCCATGGATCTCGCGGATGATCGCGGGCTGGGTCAACACCAGCAGGTCGTTATTGCCCTTGAGATCGCGCGGCCAGTCCTTGAAGCGCTCGCCCCGATAGTCGGCCTCGCCGAGCTTGTAGCCCTGCACCATCGTGCCCATGGCGCCGTCGAGCACGAGGAGGCGGCGGGCGAGCAGATCCTTGAGAAGGTCGGTACAGTCGGGACGAAGAGCAGGTGTGGCGTCGGGCATTCTGGAATATTCGTTCTGTATTAATTCATTGAACAGATGGATCGCGGGTTATCACTCTGGCTCCCAATATCATTGAGGTAGAAAACCGTGGTCTGTCCCCTATTTAAGGTAGAAAACCGTGGTCTGTCCCCTATTTACTATTTACCCGCATTGGCTAATCCAGCCGCGCGCGCAGGGTATCCAGCGCCGCGTCTCCCTCGGCCCGCACCCGTACCGACAGCCGCGCCTTGGGATCGGTTTCGCGCGTCAGCGTGTAGCGCGCACCGGCGTACAGCCGGTCGAGGAAGGCCTTGAGCGCGGGTTCGAGTCCGGCGTAGGCCGCATCGGTGTTGGGCGCGATCAGGCGGTCGTTGGCGAAGAACTGCAGATGGTTACCGGGCACCTTCAACGCACCTTCCAACTCCGCGTCCGTACTCATCAAGGCCGCGGCCTTCAGGGCCTTGCGCGCCACCTGCGCGAGACGCTCGGGCAGGTCGCCCGCGATCGGCGCCTTGCTGTAGTAGACCACGCCACGTTCGTGGTCGGTCTCGTCCAGCGCGTAGTTGCCCTCGTAGGCGATGAGCATCATGCCCGGGCCGGCCGGCACATGGGTATAATCGGCCACGTCGATGAGCAGATCATCGAAGACGCTCTGCTGTATCCAGCGATGATAGACGGGGATCAGCTTGAGGATGTCGAGCTTCCCGGCGTCCACGAAGAACTTGATGCCGAACTTGTGCAGATCCATGGGCGTCAACCCGCCGCCTGCTGGGATTCCGGCCGCGTGACGCCCCCCGGTGCCGCGGCGGCCTTCGCCGCGTTGGCCTGCTGTTCGCTCAGGCGCTGATAGCAACTGTACGCCGCCTCGATGAACAACTGCGCCTCCTCCACCAGATGGCGGGCCTTCTCGGCCGTGAACACCCGGTCCTGTTCCGCGTGGCGGTTCAGCAGGTACAGGGCGAACTTGCCGCCGGCGTACTGACCCGCGTCCGGCGACTGGAACAGCTGCGTGTCGTAGAAACGGCTGCGGAACTCGCCGACGATCTGCTCGGGGTCGTCGCCGAGATCCCACAACTGCATGCGCACCAAGCCCTTGGCGGCGATCAACATGGAGTGATACGCCGCCTCGTCGGCCTTCTGCGCCTCGTTCTGCTCCAGGTGGATCTGCGCCTCGAAATTGCGCTGCTCCGCCGCCTGCAGGTCGAACTCGATCTGCGGCACGACCTCGCCGGCGCACTCGCCGGTGGTGATGTCCGAGATCGTGAATTCGCGCGGGTCGCGCCAGTCCGAATAAAGGGTGCGGTCCACCGCGTACGGCGGCACCGCGGAGTAGGCATCGACCATCTCCTTCAGCGCCTTCTTGCCGATGCGCCCCACGTAGTCCTTGAAGCGCTCGCCGTCCTGGCGGTCCGCGAGGTACTTCTGCGTCACATGGTCGATGAACTCGGGGATGCGCTTGGACGGCACGGCGCCGATGGTCAGGCCGTAGGTCGCGCCGTTGTTCTCCCACTCGCCGCCCATGAGCACGCGGAAGTGCGGCACGGTCGCGCCGCCGATCTTGCGCGAGACGCCGTAGAAGCCGATGTCCGCCAAGTGATGCTGGCCGCAGGAGTTGAAGCAGCCGGACATCTTGATGTGCAGGTCGCGCACGGCCGGGTCGATGCCGCCGCTCTTCTGCCGGTGCACGTAGCTTTCGTGCAGCACGGCGCCCAGCCCGCGCGAGGCGGCGATGCCGAGCTTGCAGGTGTCGGTGCCCGGACAGGTGACCACGTCCTCGATCTTGCCGGCGCCGGGCAGCGCGAGGTCGAGGCGTTTCAATTCCGCGTACAGCGCCGGCAGGTCGGCCTCGCTGACCCAGCGCAGCAGCAGGTTCTGCTCGACGGTGGCGCGGACGTTGTCGCCCACGTACTCGCGGGCGACGTCGGCCAGCCGGCGCATCTGCGCGGAGGTGATGTCGCCCAGCGGCAGCGTCACCGTGGCGGCCACGTAGCCGGCCTGCCGCTGCTCGTAGACGTTGGTCGCGCGCCAGGCCTCGAACTCGGGGTCGAGGCGCGCGAGGTCCAGCCGCGCGGCCGCCCTGGCCGGGGTCTCGTGGTAACGCTCGACGTCGTGCAGGTAGTCGGTCCAGCGCGGGTCGGGGCGCAGCCCCTTGCGCTCCTCCAGCACCAGCCGCCGGAATTCGTCCAGGCCGATCTTCTCGATCAGGAATTTCATGCGCGCGCGGCCGCGGTTGCGCTTCTCGCCCAGGCGCGCGAACACGCGGCAGGTGGCCTGCGCCAGCGGTAGGATCTCCTCTTCCGGCAGGGTCTCCTCGAACAGCTTGGCGTCGTAGGGCACCGCGCCCAGTCCGCCGCCGACCACGACCTCGAAGCCGCGGCGCGTGGCGCTGTTTTCCTCCCAGGTCTTCGCGATGAAACCCAGGTCGTGGATGTTGGTCAGGCCGCAACTGGTGGTCTTGCAGCCGGAGAAGGCGACCTTGAACTTGCGGCCCATGTCCTGCGTGTCCGGGTGGCCCAGCAGGTGGTAGGCCATCGCCTTGGCGTAGGGCGTGGTGTCGAACGCTTCGCAACGGCACACGCCGGCCAGCGCGCAGGCGGTGACGTTGCGCACCGAGTTGCCGCAGGCCTCGCGGGTGGTGATGTTGACGGAGGCCAGCCGGCGCATGAGGTCCGGCGCGTCGTCGATGTGTATATAGTGCAGTTGCACGTCCTGGCGCGTGGTGATGTGGCAGATGGCGTCCGAGTATTCCTCGGCCACGTCGGCCAGGACATCCATCTGATCGGGGTTCAGGCCGCCGAAGGGGATCTTGATGCGCTGCATGCCCGGCGCGTCCCACAACGTCTCGGGGCCCTTGGTGGCCTGCGTCGGGTATGGCAAGGTGCGGTGGACGAGGCCGTCATGGCGTTGGCCGTTGTCGTAGCGCTGCCCGTAGGAGCCGCGGCGCAAGCGGGTCTCGGCAAAGAGCTTGTCCTCGATCTTGCCCTGTTTCTTGAGCTCGATCTGACCCTCGTAAACGTCGATTTCGCGGGCCAGTTCGGCCGGCATCCGCTCCAGAAGGCGTTCTTTCCAGCTAGACAATTCGATGGTATCCGTAGGTTGTGGTGGAATCGCTTGGGCGCGACCCCGAGAGCCGATACATACTAAGTGATTGATTGTAAATAACTTGCTCCAGGACGCATGAGCAACTATACCCACCTTGAGCACTCAACAACCGGGTATGGAAAGGATAAACACCCTTTGTATCCAAGTCCAGCCCTCCTCGGCCCCGAACGGCCTGCTCCGTTCGCGGCGAGCATGCCCTGACACGCCCCGAATGCCGCCCGTCCGACTACTGCGGCGGCCGTCGGACCCGCCACGGAAACCCATCGCCACGCCGCGGTCACCGCCCCCCTGACGGATGAAGGATCATTCGGTACCGGCAAGCCGCGATCGATCGATGTCGGAGAGCTGCCTGCATCCGGTCAACGCCATGGTCATTTCGAGTTCGTCGCGTATCAGGCGTATGACATGGGCGACGCCCATGGCGCCCTTGGCCGCCAGGCCCCATAGGTAAGGTCTGCCGATCAGCACGGCCTTCGCGCCGCAGGCCAGCGCCACGAAGACATCCCGGCCGCGTCGTATGCCGCTGTCGAAAAGAACGGGCGCCCGACCGTCAAGGCGACGGACGATGTGCGACAAGGCATCGAGGCTGGTGGGCGTTCCGCGCATCACCCGCCCGCCGTGGTTGGAAACGACGATGCCGTCGCAGCCGGCATCCAGCGTGCGCTCCGCGTCGTCGGGATGGAGGATGCCCTTGATCAGCAGAGGCAGTTTCGTCTGTTGCCGCAGCCATGCGAGATCGTCCCAGTCCGGCGCGTGCGCCATGAAACCATCGAACACCTCGCTGCCCCCGGGGGCGATCGGCCGCGGGACCGGCGGCTCGAGGTTCACGGCGTCTACGCCGTCGGGGAGCGCCAGTGTCGCCATTTTGACCGGCGCATCCACCGTGAACACGATCGCGGAGCAGCCGGCATCAACGGCGCTCCGCAGCAGGCGTTGCGTGCGCGGACGATCGTTCTGCCAATAAAGCTGGAACCACGGGCCGCGCCCGTCTGGATTTCCGCCGGCCTGAACGATGGTGGCGACGGGCTGGCTCGCGAGGCTGCTGATCAGGTATTGACCGCCCTGCGCGGCCGCGGCCATCGCGCTCGCGACTTCGCCGTCGGCGTGAAACAGCCGCTGGTACGCCACCGGCGCCAGCATGACGGGATGGTCGAATGACTGATTCCACAACGTGAGCCGGGTATGGCCGCCTCGGACATTGCTGAGCGGGCGAGGCAGCAGGCGAACCGCCACAAGGGCGCGTTCGTTGTCACCGTCGTCGCCATCCTGCAGGTAACGCCAAATGGGAAGTGGCAGGCGCGCTTCGGCCAGGGGCAAATAATCGCTGACATCCTGTATGGCCGAGGCATTCACGGGCACGCTCCGCAAACATCATTGAATCCGCGTTTCATTCTGCACCCAATTCTTGAGCGAAACTAAACCGTCCACGGAGGCGCCATCTTTGGCGCGCTCCGGCCGAGCTACTTCTTCTCGCGCTCGCGGCTGTCCGTTACCGAGATTATTTTGGTCCCCGGCGGCTGGCGTTTTAACCAGTCCACCAGGCTCTCCCCCTCGCGGGGCTCGTATTCCGAGGCGTTCGCGCTCGGCTTTGTGGGACTGGAGGGCGGTTTCGGCGTGTTCTTGGGATTTTCCGATGCCATAACTGAATCCTAGACCTCGCTTCGTGATGGTGGTGCCATCAAAGAATACCCTCCTCATTTTGATCACGTCCAGCGGTCTTTCACCGCCGATGCCTTGCACGAGGGCCATTCGACGCCGTGGAATTCGCCCTGAATGCAACGCCCAGCACCCACAGGCTCGAGTCATTCTTCCTGAAATATAACCGTGCCGCCAAGCGGCCCTGCCACCGCGTCGCAAGTCAATCAGCGAGTTCAGAGCGTCAATCGTCGCCGGCGGCTTGCTCGAAACGTCGTAGGTCAGGGGGGTGATGTCGCATACTTCATTGACGATGCGGTTGGAGACATGCTCGAGGAATTCGTAGAGCAACGCACAGTCATGAAGTCGATGGTCTCGACGGCGCACAGCGGATCGATGAATTGTGTTGACCCGTTTGCCGTCGATGTATACAGGGTGGCCTCAGGGCCTCCGATCCCAAGTTCACGAATCCGCGCAGGCTGCCTCCGGAGAATCCGAGCATGCGGAGCACCGGGTAACGCGGGAACTAGCTCATGCCGAAAGGCGGGGGATACCTTCCTGAAAATAGCGGGCCGCATCGACCAGTCTGCGGGTGTAGTCCTGGCGCGGCCGGAACAGAACCTGATCCCGCGCGCCCTGCTCGATCACGCTTCCACGGTACATTACCGCCACTTCGTCGCACAGACGGTTGATCACGGCCAGGTCGTGGGAAATGAAGAAATAGGTCAGGCCATGTTTCCGCCGCAAGGACTCCAGCAGGTCGATGACCTGTTTCTGTATGGACTTGTCGAGCGAGGATACTGGCTCGTCGCAAACGACGATACGTGGGCGCGGCGCAAGCGCACGGGCGATACAAACGCGCTGCCTCTCCCCCCCACTCAACTGGAAAGGATAGGCATCGTAGACTCGCTCGGGAAGTCCGACGTCGTGCAGCAAGGACAGCGCCATCACCCTGCGCCCCGCCGCCTCCATCACGGTCAGGTTGACGAGCGGCTCTTCGATGCTGGCACCGATTTTCATCATTGGATCCAGCGCGGCATAGGGGTCCTGGAAAACGATCTGAATGGTCTTGCGCAAGACCATCGCATCCCCACGATTGTGCACGGGGAGTCGGATTCCATCCACTTCGATGTGGCCGGAGGTCGCGGTTTCCAGCCCCATCACCATGCGCGCCAGCGTACTCTTGCCCGAACCGCTTTCGCCTACCAGACCAAAGGCCTGGCCGGCTCGGATCTCCAACGAGACGTCTTTCACCTCGTGTACCTCAGCGCGACCGCCGCCGAAATGCCCTCCGACGGTGCGGTAACGCTTGCTGACCCCTTCGATACGTATGATCGACGCGCTCATGAAGCATCTCCCAAGACCCCGTCCATGGCCGGGTGCGTCTCCTCTTCCAGTCCGATCACAGACGACAACAGTCTCTCCGTATAGGGGTGACAGAGCGCGCTCAGGACGCCGGCGGTCGCACCGACTTCCACCATCCTACCTTGGTGCATGACCGCCACGCGATCGGTAAGCCGGCCGATCAAGCCGATGTCGTGGCTGATGACAATCATCGATAGGCCGAGATGGGCGCGCAGGTCGCCGAGCAAGCGGGCGATCTCGACCTGGGCCAACAGATCGAGCGCGGACGTCGGTTCGGCGATGTCGGACAGAAAACGGATTGCTTCCACCATGGCTGTCGAGAGCTCGTACTTCTCCTCGGTAGCGCCCGGTGGGAATCGCCGCTCGAGGTAGCCATCGCTCAGCCAGTTGGCCACATAGGCCTGCGCCGTCTGTGGAAAATCCTCTCCTTGAATACGGAGTTCTTCCAGATCCCGCGTCAACCGCTCAAACAGAATCGAGGCCGGCAGACTGCACTCCCTTTCATTGAGGTGTGACTGAAGCAGACCAATTACCGTCAGACCGTAGGTAGAGGAAAGCAACCGCCACAGTGGCTGAGTACGCAAGCGACGGTACGTGGCGATGTGCTTGTCTGCTTTCATTACCCTGCCCTGAAATACCGCCGCCGCGGATCTTGCGGACTCGTTCCAATCTCCCTCACCAGACCACGTTCCACCAGCTTGAGCAGACGGCTCCGGGTGGCGCGCGGGGTCAAACCAATCACGGTGGCAATCTCCTGGGTCGAAAGTCCATCGCCAGCGGCCAGGGCATCCAGAATGGCCTGGTCGGTTTTGTCGACGCTGGGGGCGCCGGTGCTGGCCGTGTGGATAGTCACGCGGAAATGGGTGCCGATTTCTTCCAGCACGGGCAGCGCTTGACCCGCATCGCGGCAAGCCGCCATCATGCGCTGGATGCCGCTCCCCCACTGCTCGATCAATCCCAATTCATGGAATACGCGGCCGATGACCCGGTTGCGTAATTTAGACACGCCATGGCGCAGATCATCCACCGTCAGGCCAAAGGGCAGCAGGCCAGGGTTTTCCACTTCCAGTCGGTTGTCGAAAATGGAAACCCGGATGGGCGCGCCGTGCTGGGCATAATCGGCATGCACCACCGCGTTGACGACCGCCTCGCGCACTGCCACCGGCGGAAGATTCCAGCGTTCCTTGCGATGCACGGCGCCGATCTCCATGCTATGCAGGGCATGCTTCTGAACAAAAGCAATGGCCTCTTCCACAGCGCGCACTGGAAAAGTTCTGATTTCCAGCGTGTCGATGATATGGGTCTTGTCGGTTCCGCGAAAACGACCGACCTGAACCCAGGCATCCGGGAAATAGCGCTCGCGTTCCTTGCCGAAAAGCAGCATGCCGCCGACCGTGGGTACCTTGCGCCCCTGGTGCTTCACCATCAGCCGCAGCGTTTCCAGGTCGGCGCGCTTGAGATTGCGTACGGGCGCGAACAACTCGGAAGCTACTCGGAAGTCGAGTGCTTCCGAGTCGCACTCGGGCATCGCCTGCTCATCGTAGGTTTCACCGCGGGAAAAACGCCGCAGTTCGTCGATCAATTCGCGGTCGGCGCGGCGGTTGGTGGAACCGAAAGGAGACGGCCGAGGTCGGCAAGGTTCTAAAGGCGCTGCGCACCTTGGGGCTGGAGGTCATCATCCAGCCGTGCGGGCGAGCCACACCGTCTACCGGTGGATCACAAAGATCCTCCGCTCGTTGACAATGTACCTCTAAATGTTCAACTAGAATAGTTTGTATTAATAACCAATGAGTTAAAAACCACCTACTCCCACTTCACCCTTCAATATCTGTCATAACCCAAAACAGACTGCCGACTAACGCACCGGCCGTCCGACTCTGCGGGGGGAAATTCCGAAAAAGCGCTGAAACGCGGAACTGAAGTTGCTGGCATGACGATAGCCGACGAAATCGGCCACGACAGCGATATGGCAGGGCTTGCTCTCCAGCATCCGGTATGCGGTCTTCATGCGGATTTCCAACAGCACGCCATATGGTGTGTTGTTGTGAAAGTCGTGAAAGAGCTGTTTGAGTTTAAGCTGATTGGTGCCGACACGCCTGGCCAGCTCCGCGACGGTAGGCGGTTGCCTGAATTCACGTTCCAGTATCGCCTTGGCCTTTTGCGCAATGAGGGCGTCCTGATAGTGCTGTTTGCCGCTTTTCGACGAATCGCCTTCAAACAGCGGCGCCAGTTCGGCCGCCAGGATAGTCAATGCCTGTCCCTGCAAAAACATCCGCCGCATTTTAGCGAGCGTCTCCACTTCGACCAACTGCTGCGCCGCGGAGTGCGCAAATGAAGAAATGGGTCGGTGACTGAGTATTTTCAGGCAGGTGTGGTTGAAGAGTGAATCGACGCTGCGATCATCGAAATAGCGCAGTAGAAAATCCCTGTCGAGGGAGAAACGCAGTTGATGAACGGTATCACCACCCCGGTAACGGCGAGCGCCTAGGCTCGAGCCGAAACAGGTGATAGTGGTGTAGCCCTCTCTGAAATCGACCGCCTCACCGCTGCGCGGACAAAAACGCGAATTTCCCTGTAAGCCAAGTGTCACCACCAGGTGCGCTTCAGCGCCCTCCATCCGGCTGAGCAGCGACATATCCCGGCGCATGCTGTAATCGGTTTCAATAAAATTGAGCCCCTGTTCGAGCCCGATGAAGATGGAATGGCCTTTTCCTATAGTGTCGGGCAAAAGCTGAGCCGCTTTTCCATCGCTGTAATCGACGCTCAAATCCTCGGTGGAGAGACTGTATCCGTTTGGCATAAGAAATAGTACGTTTCGCATAACCGCGGAAACACCTCGATCGCGATTTGCTTTTGTTTCGGTTCTCGCGTGAAAAAGGAGTCCAAACAACCTGTTGCCGTCTATATTAAAGTGCGCCCACATGCAATCATAGCGTTTTTGCTGCGGCATTTTGACGCATCGACCCGCCTGACTCAAATCCATATCCTTCCTTCTCCCGTCTTTGTATACACGAGTGAGAGGAACATGAAACGATTATTTGTGATCCGTCAGCCGAAGCCGTTACTTCTTCATTATGCTGTTGCCTTGGCTTGCGCAGTCGGCACACCACTGGTGGCGGCTGAGGTTGATGCAATTGTAGATACCAATAGGCTGATCACTATTGAAGTTATAGGCAGCCCAATCATCGAGGAGGCCAATATCGATTCCTTCTCCTTTGTCTCGTCGGTGGTGACCGAAGAGCAGCTCAAGAACCAGAATGCCCTGGACCTTGCGGCGGCGCTGCGCCGCACCCCTGGGGTGCAGATCTCCCGCTTCAATCCCGTTGGCGCATTCGGCGGCGGCGAAGGGGGCGGCGTCTATATTCGTGGCATGGGGGCAAGTCGCCCCGGCAGCGAGATCAAAATTTATATCGACGGCATCCCGTATTATATGGGAACCTGGAACCACCCTCTGCTCGATCTGTTGCCGCTGAATGCGATGTCCTCGATCACCGTCTACAAAAGTCCCCAGCCGCAGATCAGCGGCAACAATTTCGCCTCGGTCAATTTGATCACCAAGCGCGCAACACAGGAAGGGACTCAGGGTAACGCCCGTCTCTCCGCCGGATCGTTCAGCACACTCATTGAACAGGTCGACCTGGTCGGCAAACAGGGCGACTGGGACTATACACTGGCCCAGGGATATGCCAAATCGGATGGTCACCGCGACAACGCCGACGGCGAATTGAACAACGCCATGGCACATCTCGGCAGAACGCTGAACACCCACTGGTCCACCGGGATCAACCTGCTCTATACCAACAACAAGGCATCCGATCCAGGCGACGAACGGGTGGCCGCGCCGTCCATTGCGCCCAAGTACAACACCCGGGCGACGATGGCTGCCATGAATCTCAGCCATCAGCATGGCACTTGGCAAGGGGATATCCGCGTCTACCGCAACAGCGGCGAAGGCAACTGGCTGGACCAGGCGGTCGACAAGGATACCTACACCGATTTCGAAATGAGCGGCCTGCGCTGGAAAGAGACGGTCTCTCCCTGGGAACACGGCAGGCTCGTGGCCGGAATCGACAGCGACGCCCTGTCGGGCAAGGTGCGCGAAGCGGCCTCCTCGGTCGATTTCGAGACCGACACCTTCCGTATCAACTCACCCTATGTGGCGCTCAATCACAGCTTCGCTCTGGACAGCGGCTGGACGGTGACGCCCTCCGCTGGCGTGCGCTACTACGATCACAGCGAATTCGATTCCACCACGGCGCCCCATGCCGGGCTTTCGTTGATGTCCGAAACGATGACGCTGTTCGTCAACGCTTCGAAGGGGATCAACTATCCCGGCCTGGAGACACCCGTCCTGGCCGCCTACATTCCCCCGCTGGGGACGAGTTGGCAAAATCTGGAGGCGGAAGAACTCGATCACACCGAAGCGGGCGGACAGTTCTATCTCTCCGATGCGACCCAGCTCGACGTCACCCTGTTCAAGGACAAGGTGAAAAACCGCTACGTGTTCGCCTTCCCCCCCACTGTCGCGCCGCCGCCGCAGTTCCTCAACCTGGGTGAATATGAGATGCGCGGCGCCGAACTGGCGTTGACCCAAACCATTAGCGAAGGGTGGCGCCTGTTCGGCGCGGTGACCCTGCTCGATCCTAGCATCGATGAACTGCCCTATACCCCCGACCGCGCGGCGACGCTGGGCGTAAGCGGCAAGATCGGCAATATCTCCCTCGCCGTCGATGCGCAATATCAATCCGAGACACTGGCCCTCAACCGCACCCGCAACCCGGATGCAGTCAACACCGAAAAGGTGAGCGGCTTCAGCGTGGTGAACGCCCGCACCGCCTACCCCATGCCGGTGCTGGGCGACCGAGGCGAACTGTTCCTGGCGGTGGAAAACCTGTTCGATCGTGATTACGCCTATCAGCCCGGATATCCGATGGCCGGGCGCGGCGCGCAGCTGGGTGTATCTGCGAGTTTTTAAACGGGGGTAGTCGATCATGCGCTTCGCACTTGTTATCGCCGCACTGTCACTGATCTTTGCACCTGCCATGACGCGAGCGGAAGGGGCGCTGTTGCTGCACGCGGCGCGGCTGTTTGACGGGATCGAGTTCAAAACCGGCGTTTCTGTATTAATCGAGAACGGCGCGATCGTCAGGATCGATGCCCGCGACGCCTTCAATGGCAGCCGGGCGGAGGAACTCGATCTAGGCGACGCCACCCTGCTACCCGGCTTCATCGAGCTGCATGCCCACCTCATCTATCGCCGCGTGGTGGAAGAGGTCGTGCTCAAGCACGGTATCACCACGCTGCGGGAGGTGGGCGGTCCGCTCCATTCGCCCTACGGCGGCGACGGCCGCCTACGGGTATTGACCTCAGGGCCGATCATCACCGCTCCCGGCGGGTATCCGATTTCGATCATGGGGGCGCGCGATATCGCTATTGCGGTGGCGACGGAAGCGGAAGCGCGGCAGACAGTGCGCAATTTGGCCGGCGGCGGCGCGGTGATCATCAAGATCGCCCTGGAGCCGGGCGGCGAAGCGGGCGCGCCCTGGTCGGGCGGCCACATGATGCATCGCCTCGGCGACGCCGGACATACACCACCCATGCTCCATCACTCGGCAGCCTGGCCGATGCTTTCCGAAAATATCGTCAAGGCAATAGTGGACGAGGCTCACCGGCATCAACTCAACGTAACGGCGCACATCGGCGAGGCACGCGGCGCAGGCATCGCACTCGCCGCCGGTGTGGATGAGTGGGCCCACGTGCCCTGTGATCCGCTGCCCGATGCACTGCTCAAACAGGCAGTGATGCAACAGGTCACCATCATCACGACCATGGATACCCTGTCGAAATGTCACGGTGTCATGCAGAATGCCATGACCTTCATCCACCTTGGCGGCAAGTTGCTTTACGGTGCGGAGATCGCCCATCCCGACATCCCCTGGGGAATCGATGCGCAAGAGCTTAACTATATGCAGGCGGCCGGTATCGAACCGCTGGAGGCATTGCGCACCGTGACCTCGAAAGCGGGTGACTATCTGGGCATTCCCGGGTTGGGTACGATCCGGCCAGGCGCTCCCGCTGATCTGATCGCTGTGAAGGGCGATCCGTTGGAATCATTTAAAACGCTGGAATACCCGCAACTGGTGATGTCGGGCGGCAGGATCGTCGTGGGACCATAGTATTTCACACATTACCCTCTTTTTTCTTCAGGGGTTGTATCTTCCACCCCCGGTTGACACTCAATGCGGTAATGCTACGAGGCGTGATTCACATCATTGAGATACGGTATTTTCATACAGTCAATCGACTGTCGATAATAGTATCCATTGAAAACAACCGTTCATCATGCAGCCCTACTCCCACTCGATCGTCGCCGGCGGCTTACTCGAGACGTCGTAGGTCACGCGCGAGATGCCGCGTACTTCGTTGATGATGCGGTTGGAGACGTGTTCCAGGAGTTCGTAGGGGAGGTGCGCCCAGCGCGCAGTCATGAAGTCGATGGTCTCGACGGCGCGCAGCGCGACGACATAGTCGTAGCGGCGTTCGTCGCCCATGACGCCGACGGATTTGACGGGGAGGAAGACGGCGAAGGCCTGGCTGACCTTGTCGTACCAGCCGCTGTTGCGTAGCTCTTCGATATAGATGGCGTCGGCCTGGCGCAATATATCGGCGTAGGCCTTGTGCACCTCGCCAAGGATGCGCACGCCGAGGCCGGGGCCGGGAAAGGGGTGGCGGTAGACCATGTCGGAAGGCAGGCCGAGCTCGACGCCGATGCGGCGCACCTCGTCCTTGAACAGCTCGCGCAGCGGCTCGACCAGGCCGAGCTTCATGTCCTCGGGCAGGCCGCCGACGTTGTGGTGCGACTTGATCACCGCGGCCTTGCCGGTCTTGGCGCCGGCGGATTCGATGACGTCGGGATAGATCGTCCCCTGCGCCAGCCAGCGCGCGTTCCTGAGCTTGCCCGCCTCGTCCTCGAAGACTTCGATGAAGGTGCGGCCGATGGCCTTGCGCTTGTCCTCGGGGTCGCTGAGCCCCGCGAGCGCGCCCAGAAAACGCGATTCGGCGTCGACGCGGATCACCTTCACGCCCATGTGCTGGGCGAACACCGCCATGACCTGGTCGCCCTCGTTCAGGCGTAGCAGGCCGTTGTCGACGAAGATGCAGGTGAGCTGGTCGCCGACGGCGTGGTGCAGCAGCGCGGCGACCACGGAGGAATCGACACCGCCGGAGAGGCCCAGGATGACGTGGTCGCGCCCGACCTGTTCGCGCACCTGGGCGATCAGGTCGTCGATGATGTTGCCGGCGGTCCACAGCGCGGCGCAGCCGCAGATCTCGTGGATAAAGCGCTCGAGGATGCGCTGGCCCTGGCGCGTGTGCGTGACCTCGGGGTGGAACTGCACGCCGTAATAGCGGCGCGCCTCGTCCGCCATGCCGGCGATGGGCGCGTTATCGGTGCTCGCCATCAGCTTGAACCCGGGCGGCAGGTCGATGACGCGGTCGCCGTGGCTCATCCACACGTCGAGCATGCCGTAGCCCTCGGGCGTGGCGTGGTCCTCGATCTCGCGCAGCAACTGCGTGTGGCCGCGTGCGCGCACCTGGGCGTAGCCGTACTCGCGGTGCCGCGCGCTCTCCACCCGGCCGCCGAGCTGCGCGGCCATGGTCTGCATGCCGTAGCAGATGCCGAGCACCGGCACGCCGAGCTCGAACACGGCCTGCGAGGCGCGGCCGGTGTCGGTCGCGGTGACGCTGTCCGGCCCGCCGGAGAGGATGATGCCCTTGGGATTGAAGGCGCGGATCGCCGCCGGGTCCATGTCCCACGGATGGAGCTCGCAGTAGACCTTGGCCTCGCGCACGCGGCGCGCGATGAGCTGGGTGTACTGCGAGCCGAAGTCGAGGATCAGGATGCGATCGGCGTGGATGTTCGGGTGGGATGCGGTGGCCAAGGCGGTCGGTTCTTTAAGGTTGCGATGATGGCTCTGAATTCCTTGGGCGAGTCTCGATGCACCATGCCCAATCTGCGGTTACTCACAGCCCGGCCGTACGAATAACGGCACGGTTTATTCTCGTTGGGCTTCGCGCTGCTCAGCCCAACCTACAAAGGCTCTGTTTTCTTTTACTCAGTCCTTAGCCGCAGGTTGGGCTGAACGGAGTAAAGCCCAACAAATGACGACTGGTTTACATCCTGTTGGGCTTCGCGTCGCTCAGCCCAACCTACAAAGGCTCTATATTTCTTTTACTCAGTCCTTAGTCCTGCATTTCAGTCGATGCGGTAATTCGGCGCCTCTTTGGTGATGCTGACGTCGTGCACGTGGCTCTCGCGCATGCCGGCGGTGGTGACGCGCACGAAGCGCGGCTTGCTGCGCATGTCGTCGATGGTGTGGCAGCCGGTATAGCCCATGCTCGCGCGCAGGCCGCCGATCATCTGGTGCAGGATCGCGATCACCGATCCCTTGTACGGCACGCGGCCCTCGATGCCCTCGGGCACCAGCTTCTCCACCGCGGATTCGGCGTCCTGGAAATAGCGGTCGGAGGAGCCGTAGGCCTCGGCCATGGCGCCGAGCGAACCCATGCCGCGATAGGACTTGTACGAACGGCCCTGGTACAGCTCGACCTCGCCCGGCGATTCCTCGGTGCCGGCGAACATGCTGCCGATCATGACGCAGTGCGCGCCGGCGGCGATGGCCTTGGCAAGATCGCCCGAATAGCGGATGCCGCCGTCGCCGATCAGCGGGACGTCGGTGCCGCGCAACGCGTTGGCGACGTTGGCGATGGCGCTCACCTGCGGCACGCCCACGCCGGTCACGATGCGGGTGGTGCAGATCGAACCCGGGCCGATGCCGACCTTGACCGCGTCGGCGCCCGCCTCGTACAGCGCGCGCGCCGCCTCGGCGGTGCCGATGTTGCCGCCGATGATCTGCAGGTCGGGATAGCGTTTCTTGATCGCGCGCACGGTATCGAGCACCTTCTGCGAATGGCCGTGGGCCGTGTCCACCACGATCACATCGACGCCGGCGGCGACCAGCGCCTCGGCACGGTCGTCGTTGGTGGTGCCGACGGCGGCGCCCACGCGCAGGCGGCCGTGGTCGTCCTTGCAGGCGTTGGGAAAGTCCTTCGCCTTCTGGATGTCCTTCACGGTGATCATGCCGCGCAGGTGGAACCTGTCGTTCACCACCAGCACCTTCTCGATGCGGTGCTTGTGCAGCAGATTGATGATCTCGTCGCGCTCGGCGCCCTCCTTCACCGTCACCAGGCGTTCCTTCGGCGTCATGATGGAGGAGACCGGCTGGTCGAGTTTGTTCTCGAAACGCAGGTCGCGCCGCGTCACGATGCCGACCAGATCCTCGCCGCGCACCACCGGCACGCCGGAGATCTGATTCTCGCGCGTGATCTTGAGCACGTCGCGCACGCTGGTGTCGGGCGAAACGGTGATCGGGTCCTTGATGACGCCGCTCTCGAATTTCTTCACCATGCGCACCTGCGCCGCCTGCTGCTCGGCCGGCATGTTCTTGTGCACGATGCCGATGCCGCCCTCCTGGGCCAGCGCGATGGCGAGCCGCGCCTCGGTGACCGTATCCATGGCGGAGGAGATCAGCGGGATGTTGAGGGTGATCGTCCGCGTCAGCCGCGTGCGCAGATTGACCTCGCGCGGCAGTACCGTCGAGTGGTCGGGGAGGAGCAGGACATCGTCGAACGTGAGCGCATCTTCCAGGATCTTCATAAGCTTCCGCCTGCCGGAGAAAAATTCCGTCTATTATAAAGATCCGGAGGGGCTGGGTAAACCGCGACAAATCCTTAGTCCGGAAGCGTTTTTTCTGCGCGGGCTGGGGTATCATGGCGCCCTATGGAAATGGACGAAGGATCCGGGCGGCCGGGGGACACGCCGCCGGGACGCGACATCTACACGGTCTCGCGCCTGAACCGCGAGGCGCGCGAGCTGCTGGAGACGGGCCTGCCCCTGTTGTGGGTGGAGGGCGAGCTCTCCAACCTCGCCCGCCCCTCCTCCGGCCATCTCTATTTCTCGCTCAAGGACGCGCAGGCGCAGGTGCGCTGCGCCATGTTCCGTAACCGCAACCAGCTCGTCCGCTTCCGCCCCGCCGACGGCATGCAGGTGCTGGCGCGCGCCCGCGTCAGCCTGTACGAGGCGCGCGGCGATTATCAGCTCATCGTCGAATCCCTGGAGGAGGCCGGCGACGGTGCCCTGCGCCGCGCCTTCGAGCAGTTGAAGCAGCGTCTGCTCGCGGAGGGCCTGTTCGACGCGGCGCGCAAGAAGCCCCTCCCGGACCTGCCGCGCCGCATCGGCGTGATCACCTCGCCCACGGGCGCGGCGATCCACGACGTGCTCACCGTGCTCAGGCGGCGCTTCCCCGCCATCCCGGTGCTGGTCTACCCGGTGCCGGTACAGGGCAAGGCGGCGGCGCCCGAGATCGCGCGCATGATCCGCCTCGCCTCGGCGCGCGCCGAGTGCGACGTGCTGATCCTGTGCCGCGGCGGCGGCTCGCTGGAGGATCTGTGGGCCTTCAATGAAGAGATCGTCGCGCGGGCGATCGCCGATTGCGATATTCCGATCGTCACCGGCATCGGCCACGAAGTCGACGTCACCATCGCGGACTTCGCCGCCGACCTGCGCGCGCCCACGCCTTCCGGCGCGGCGGAACACGTCAGCCCGGATGGCGCCGACTGGCGGCGCCGGCTGGAATACCTCGGCGAGCGTCTCGCCGGGCTCGCGCGCGGAGACCTCGCCCGCCGCGCCGAACGCCTGCAGTGGCTGGCGCGCCGCCTGCGGCAACAGCACCCGGGCCAGCGTCTGCGCCAACAGGCCCAGCGCCTGGATGAACTCGAACAGCGGCTGCTGCGCGGCCTGCGGGCCGGGGGCCGGCGCCGGGCCCTGCTGCTGGACCACGGCCTCGCGCGGCTGCTGCGCCATACGCCACTGCACCGGATCGAACGCACGCGGGAACTCTGCGCGCGGCTCGACCAGCGCCTGCGCCAACTGATGCAGCGCCGGCTCGAGCGCCATAGCGATCATGTCGCCGGACTCGGTCGCGCGCTCGACGCCGTGAGCCCGCTGGCGACGCTCGGGCGCGGCTACGCCATCGTGCGCCGGCCCGACGGCCGCGTCGTGCGCGATGCGCGCACAGTCAAGCCCGGCGACACCGTCGAGGCGCGCCTCGCCCGCGGCCGGCTGGTGTGCGACGTGAAGGAGGCGCGGGATGAGTAGTACCAGCAAAGAGGGGACGGATTTGGCGATTAACACGGGGGCAGATTTTTAAATCTGTCCCCTCCTGCAGAGAGAGGGATCGGGATGTGTGGAATAGCATCACATCACTTGAGGCGGGGACGGATTTGAAATCCGTCCCCTGCACCGGTAGGGGACAGATTTCACAATCTGTCCCCGGTTTACTGCCGCTACTTCTCCTGCTCTGCCTGCTCACCGCCGCCACCGCGCACGCCCGCGAACTCCCCGCCACTGCGCCGGTGCCCGGCGGCATCGCCTTCATTCCGCTGCCGGCGACATCGGCCGAACCCCCACGCGCCTATTACGCCGGCCGCCGCGTGCTGGTGGCGCGGGACGGGGCGGACTGGGTCGCGGTCGTCGGTCTCTCGCTGGATACCACCGTAGGCAAGCAGTGGCTCTATCTCGGTCGTCCGGACGACCGGGCGAATACCCTCGCCTTTACCGTGCAAGGCAAGGAATACCCCACCCAGAGCCTCACCATCCCGGACCGGCGCAAGGTCGAACCTCTGGCGGAGGACCTCAAACGCATCCAGGCCGAGACCGCGCACATGAACGCGATCTATGCCCGCTGGCAGGACGGCCCGCCGGACCTGCCCGCCTTCGACCTACCGGTACCCGGCGTACAGAGCAGTCCTTTCGGGTTCAAAAGAATATTCAATGGCTTGCCGCGCAAACCTCACAGCGGACTCGATCTCGCGGCACCGGCCGGCACCCCGGTCCATGCGCCCGCCGACGGCATCGTGGCCGATACCGGGGACTACTTCTTCAATGGCAACAGCGTCTTTCTCGACCACGGCCAGGGCCTGATCACCCTCTACTGCCACCTGAGCGAGATCGACGTCCGGGCGGGTCAGGCGGTGAAGCGCGGCGACCTGCTCGGCAAGGTCGGCCAGACCGGGCGCGCCACCGGTCCTCATCTGCACTGGGGCGTCAGCCTCAACGGCGCGCGCGTCGACCCGGCGCTGCTGCTGAACCTACCCGTGCCGCAGGCATCGAAATAGATCGTAAACCGGGGACAGACCCCGATTAAATAACCGGATCAAATAATCGGGGTCTGTCCCCGGTTTTCGGAGGCCCACATGACACTGCAAACCCAGGGATACGCCACCCACTCTGCGAGCGGCAGGCTCGCCCCCTTCGGCCTGGAGCGCCGCGATCCACGCCCCGAGGATGTGGTGATCGACATCCTCTATTGCGGCATCTGCCATTCCGACATCCACTCCGCCCGCAACGAATGGGGCTGGACCCATTACCCGTTCGTGCCCGGGCACGAGATCGTCGGGCGCGTGGCCGCCGTCGGCGGCAAGGTCGCCCGCTTCCGGCCCGGCGACCTGGTCGGCGTCGGCTGTCTGGTGGACAGTTGCCGCCGGTGCCCCTCCTGCGAGGCCGGGCTGGAACAATACTGCGACAACGGCTTCACGGGGACCTACGGCAACGAGGACAGGATCGGCGGCACGCCGCACAGATTCACCCTGGGCGGCTACTCGGACAAGATCACGGTCGACGAGCGCTTCGTGCTGCGCATCCCGGACAACCTCGACCCCGCCGCGGCCGCGCCGCTGCTGTGCGCCGGAATCACCACCTATTCTCCGCTCAGGCACTGGGGGGTCGGCCCGGGGCAGAAGGTCGGCGTCATCGGGCTGGGCGGGCTCGGCCACATGGGCGTGAAATTCGCCCACGCGATGGGCGCGCGCACAGTCATGATCACGACCTCCCCGCAGAAGGGCGAAGATGCCCGGAGACTCGGCGCGGACGAGGTGCTGCTGTCGAAAGACGCCGGGGCCATGGACGCGGCGCGGAACGGCTTCGACTTCCTGCTCAACACCATCCCGGTCGGTCACGACGTCGACCCGTACATGGAGCTGCTGAAGCGCGACGGGACGATGGTGGTGGTGGGCTCGGTCGAGCCGCTGACCCGGGTGAATGGCATACCGCTCATCTTCCGCCGGCGCTCGCTGGCCGGCTCGTTGATCGGCGGCCTGCCGGAGACGCAGGAGATGCTCGACTTCTGCGGCCGGCACGGCATCGTCTGCGACATCGAGAAGATCGCCATGAAGGATGTGAACGAGGCCTACGACCGCACCGTCAGGGGCGACGTGAAGTATCGCTTCGTCATCGACATGGCGACGCTCGGGACCTGAGGCGAGAGCGACGGCCGGCCCGGATCGCGGCGCGCGATCCGGGTATAATGGCGCCGGTCGCAAACGAGATCCGAGAGATTCGAGTCAATGGTCAAGCTCATCAAGACGATCGTGGTGCTGTCGCTCTGGCTCGGCGCGGGCATGAGCCACGCCCAGGACAGGCTGGAGCCGGTGCTGAAGGAGCGCGGCCGGCACTTCCAGACGGAGGGCGAGGTCGTCCCGGTCGAGAAGGACGGCATCCACGACCCCGACAATCCCGCCGTGGAGGTGCTGCAGCCGCCCTCCGAGGCGATGACCGGGTTTCCGCGCGACAACGCCGGCATCGTCGACTGGGTGCAGGCGATCAAGCAGGGCTATATCGAACCCCGCGCGGACATCGAGGGGCTGACGCAGAAACAGACGCTGGACCTGGACATCGTCTTCACGAACACCGGCGCGATGCCCAATGTCCGCTTCCCGCACCTGTCGCACACCCTGTGGCTGGACTGCTCCAACTGCCATCCGGCGATCTTCGAACAGAAGAAGGGCGCCAACAAGTTCGTCATGAACGACATCCTGCAGGGGAAATACTGCGGCGTCTGCCACGGCAAGGTAGCCTTCCCGCCGACGCTGAACTGCGTGCGCTGCCACTCGGTGGCGAAGGACCAGGGTAAATAGCCGCGAAACCTCACGCTCGGGCGACGCCTGTAGCCTATAGGTTGGGCGGAATGGAATGAAGTCCAACGATCGGGAGCCGACCGTTGCGACACCAGAGATAGATTTATAAATCTGTCCCCTTACGTCGGTTGGGCGGAATGGATGAAGCCCAGCGCTTCGGGGAGCGACACATTGGGCTTCGCTGCGCTCAGCCCAACCTACGCACTAACATCGGGGACAGATTTTAAATCTGTCCCCTTACTGCCGCGTATCCCCTTACGGCTACGCCCTTCACACGCCCTCGAAGAAATCGACCTCCCCGGTCTCCAGGGAATATTCGGCGCCGACGATCACGAGCCCCTCGCGCGCGACGAGGTCCTCGATGATCTCCGAACCGTGCCGCAGGTGCGCCGCCGAGGCGCGCACGTTGGCGCGCACCGCCTGACGCACCAGGGCGTCGGTGTCGTGACGGAGCTCCGTCGCCAGCAGCGTCTCCACCGAGGGGCGCACACGATCGACGATGGAGCGCAGGTTCTTCGACTGGTTCGTGGCGGGCCGGCGCAGCTCGTCCAGGGTCGCGAGGATGGCCCCGCACTGGGTATGTCCCAGCACGACGACCAGCCGGGTCTGGAACTTCGTCGCCGCGAACTCGACGCTGCCGATCTGGGAGGGCGCGACGATATTGCCGGCGACCCGGATCACGAACAGATCGCCGAGACCCTGATCGAATACCAGCTCGGCCGGGACGCGCGAGTCGGAGCAGCCGAGGATGATCGCGAACGGCTGCTGGTCCGCGAGCAGATCGACGCGGCGCAGGTGGTGCTGCGAGGCCTCCGGATTACGGACGTTGGCGACGAAGCGCCGGTTGCCGTCGCGCAACCGTTGCAGGGCCTCCTGTGCGGAAATCATCGTCACCACCTCTGATCGTCAATGGCGGGCAAGGCGCAGTCCTCCCGTCGCCGGCCCCGGACGTGCGAGGATAACACGTTGTAGCCCGTATGAAGCGCAGCGGAATCCGGGAACTACCCGAGATACTCCCCGGATTACGGCACTCCGCGCCTGCATCCGGGCTACCCGCTGAAACGACTCCGATTTCAATCCGCCTCCCGCTCCAGGTCGCAGCAGTGCGAGCCCTTGTCGAAGCCCTCCCCTTCCGCACTCAGGATCGCGCCGGTCACCGGATTGGGGCGGAAGGTGGTGCAGCCCTTCAAGCCCCGGTCG
>JADLCS010000010.1 GCA_020847075.1 Gammaproteobacteria bacterium | reverse complement strand
CCCGAGGAGGCGCTACGGCTGGTCGATCTCGGCGAGCGCCTGGATCACTTCCCGGCCCAGATGTCCGGCGGCGAGCAGCAGCGCGTGGCGATCGCGCGCGCGGTGGCGAAGCGGCCGGCGGTGCTGCTGTGCGACGAGCCGACCGGCGCGCTCGACGTCGCCACCGGCATCAAGGTGCTGGAGGTGATCGCGCGCGTCAACCGTGAGATCGGCACCACCACCGTGGTCATCACCCACAACGTCGTCATCGCCGGCATGGCCGACAGCGTCATCCACCTCAGCAACGGGCTGATTCACCGCGAGGAACACAACGCCGCGCGCGTCTCGCCGGCGCAACTGAGCTGGTAGCCGTGCGCGCGCTGGATCGCAAGCTGTGGCGCGACCTCTGGCACATGAAGGGCCAGGCGGTGGCGATCGGGCTGGTGATCCTGTGCGGTGTCGCCACCTATATCATGTTCATCGCCATCCTCGACAGCCTGCGTGCCACCCGCGCCGACTACTACGCGCAGAACCGCTTCGCCGATGTGTTCGCCAGCTTGAAGCGTGCGCCCGAGGGGCTGCGCCGCCGGATCGAGGCGATCCCGGGCGTGGCGCGGGTCGAGACGCGGGTGGTGGCGGGGGTGAACCTCGACATCGCGGAGTTCCCCGAGCCGGTGACCGGGCTCGTCGTCAGCGTGCCGGACGATGGCTACCAGCCGCTCAATGCGCTCTATCTGCGCAGCGGGCGCTACGTCGAGCCCAACCGCGCCGACGAGGTCGTCATCAGCGAGGCCTTCGCCGAGGCGCACGGTCTCGTGCCCGGCGACCGGCTTGCGGCGGTCATCAACGGCCGGCGCCAGGCGCTGACCATCGTCGGCACCGCGCTGTCCCCCGAGTACATCCACCAGTTGCGGCCGGGCGGGGTGTTCCCGGACTACAAGCGCTACGGCGTGATGTGGATGGGGCGCGAGGCGCTGGGCAACGCGCTCGATATGGACGGCGCCTTCAACGACGCGGTGCTGGATCTGGCCGCGGGCGCGAGCGAGCGCGACGTGATCGACCGCCTCGACCGCCTGCTCGACCGTTACGGCGGGCTCGGCGCCTACGGCCGCGAGGACCAGCGCTCGCACCGCTTCCTCGACGAGGAGTTCAACCAGCTCGCCATGATGTCGCGGATCTTCCCCGTCATCTTCCTCGGCGTCGCCGCCTTCCTGCTCAACGTGGTGATCACCCGCCTTATCGGCCTGCAGCGCGAGCAGATCGCGACCCTCAAGGCCTTCGGTTACGGCAACGCCGCCGTGACCTGGCACTATCTGAAGCTGGTGCTGCTGGTGGTGTTGTTCGGGGTCGCCGGCGGCATCGCCGTCGGCACCTGGCTCGCGCATCTGATGGGCGAGATCTACATGGAGTTCTTCCGCTTCCCCTATCTCGCCTTCGCGCTGGAGCCGCACGTGGTCATCGAGGCGACGGCCGCCAGCGTGGGCGCGGGCGTGCTCGGCACGGTGCTGGCGGTGCGCCGCGCGGCGGCGCTCAAGCCGGCCGAGGCGATGCAACCGGAACCGCCGGCGCGCTACCGTGAGTCGTGGCCGGAGCGGCTGGGCCTGCGGGGCTGGCTGTCGCCGTCGAACCGCATGATCCTGCGCCACATCGGCCGCCGCCCGTTCAAGTCCGCCGTGACGGTGTGCGGCATCGCCGTCGCCTGCGGTATCACCATGACGGGACACTTCCAGAAGGACACGGTCGGTTACATGATCGAGGTGCAGTACGGCATGTCGCAGCGCGAGGATATCTCGCTGGTGTTCACCGAGCCGACCTCCTACCGCGCGCGCTACGAGCTCGCGGCGCTGCCCGGCGTGCGCCGCGTCGAGGTGCAGCGCAGCGTGCCGGTCGAGCTGCGCCATGGCTATCGCAGCTACCGCACCGCCATCAAGGGCATGCAGTCCGGCGGCGACCTGCAGCGCCTGCTCGACGCCGACCTCCGGCCGATCGCGCTGCCGCCCTCGGGCGTGATCCTGACCGACTATCTGGCGGAGCTGCTCGGGGTGGCGCCCGGTGAATCGCTCACGGTGGAGGTGCTGGAGGGTGGCCGGCCGGTACGCGAGGTGAGGGTGGCCGGCGTGGTGAAGGAATACCTCGGCGTGTCCGCCTACATGGAACTCGCCGCGCTCAACCGCTTCATGCGCGAGGGACCGGCGATCTCGGGCGCCTGGCTCGCCGTCGGCGACGGCGACGAGCTGACGCGGCTCTATCGTGAGCTGAAGGACATGCCGCGCGTGGCCGGCGTGGCGCTGCGCAAGCAGGAGATCCGCAATTTCAACAAGACCATGAACGAGTCCCTGCTGTTCTACACCTTCGTCGCCCTGATCTTCTCGGTCATCATCGCCTTCGGGGTGGTGTACAACAGCGCGCGCATCGCGCTCGCCGAGCGCAGCCGCGAACTCGCCAGCCTGCGCGTGCTCGGCTTCACGCGCGGCGAGATCTCCTACATCCTGCTCGGCGAGCTCGGCCTGCTGACCCTGGTCGCACTGCCGCTCGGCCTGCTCGCGGGCCGCGGACTGTGCTGGTTCATCGCCCACAACCTGCAGAACGATCTCTACCGCCTCCCGCTGATGCTGCAACCGAGCACCTACGCCTTCGCCGTCACCGTGGTGATCGCCGCGGCGGCGGTGTCCGGCCTGGCGGTGCGCGGCCGGCTCGACCGGCTGGACCTGATCGGGGTGCTCAAAACAAAGGAGTGAGGGCTCAGGACTGAGGACTAAGTGAAAATTAAAGGCGTGATGGGTAATGGGTGATGGGTGATGAGATCATATGGTCGTTTGACCTACATCGGGCTTTAATTCATTCAACCCGATGGGCTACAGGTTTTTAATCACTCATCACCCATCACCCATCACCCATTACTCATCACCCGGGGGTTGAACACTTGACACTGCATCTTCCTCAGGGTTTGATCGGATTGAAGAACTTGGGAGTCAACCATTGAAAAACTGGCGCAGGCGTATCGCCTATGGGGTCATCATCCTCGCGGTGCTGGTATTGCTGGTCTACGGGTTCCGGCCGCAGCCGGTCAATGTCGATACCGCGCGCGCGGAGCGCGGCACGCTGAGCGTGACGGTGGAGGAGGAGGGCCGCACCCGCGTCATCGACCGCTTCACGCTGTCGGCGCCGGTGGCGGCCTACGCCCGGCGCGTCGATCTCAAAGTCGGCGACCCCGTGAAGCGTAGCGCGCCGTTGCTGACGCTGGAGCCGCTGCCCTCCGGCGTGCTCGACCCACGCAGCCGCGCGGCGGCCGAGGCGCGCGTGGCGGCCGCCAATGCGGCGCACCTCGCGGCGAAGGAGAACGCCGCCGCCGTCGCCTCGGGCGCCGGCCTCGCCCGCATCGAGCACGAGCGCGTGCTGGGCCTGCGCAAGAACACCCTGGTCAGCGCCGAGCAGGAAGACCGTGCGCGCGCCGAGGCCGAGCGCACGCAGGCCGCGCTGCGCGCCGCCCAGCTCCAGGTCGAGGTCGCGCGCCACGAGCTCGACGCCGCGAAGACCGCGCTCGCCTACTCGGCCGCGCAGGCCCGGGGCGAGACGCTGGAGCGCGTCACCCTGAGCGCGCCGGTCGACGGCCGCGTGCTGGCCATCCACCGCAAGAGCGAGGGCGTGGTGGCGAACGGCGAGCCGCTGATCGACGTCGGTGATCCACACGCGCTGGAGGTCGAGGTCGACGTGCTGTCGGACGACGCGGTGCGCATCCGGCCCGGCATGCGCGTGCGTTTCGAGCGCTGGGGCGGCGACGCGCCGCTGGAGGGCGTGGTGCGCACGGTGGAGCCGGCCGGTTTCACCAAGATCTCCGCGCTCGGCGTCGAGGAGCAGCGCGTGCTGGTGATCGCCGACATCACCTCGCCGCCGGCGCAGTGGGAACGCCTCGGCGACGGTTACCGCGTCGAGGCGGTGTTCATTCTGTGGGAGGCGCCGGACGTGCTGCAGATCCCGTCCAGCGCCCTATTCCGCGCCGGCGGCGAATGGTACGTCTTCACCGCCGAGGGCGACCGCGCGCGCCGCCACAGGATCGAGATCGGTCATCGCAACGGCCTGCAGGCGCAGGTACTGGGCGGGCTCCAGGGCGGCGAGACGGTGATCGTGCACCCGGACGACACGCTGGAGGACGGCGTGCGCGTCGAGACGCGGTGAGAGGCCCGATGAAAGAAGGGTGTCGCGGCATGAAGGGCGCGGGTCGCGCGCGCGGGAGAGACGGCGTCGGTCGTCGTATTCTGGCCATGGCCGCGTGGATCTTTCTGGTGTTTCCCGTCGTGGCCGGCGGGCATCCCCATGCCTTCATAGACATCGACGCCCAGGTGATATTCGACCGCTCCGGGAGCGTCTCCGCGCTGCGCCAGATCTGGTTGTTCGACCCGATGTATTCCTCCTATGTCAGCGCGGGCCTGTCCTTCAGTCACGACGCACGGAACGACGCCGAAAAGCTTGCCGAGGTCGCGCGTGTGATCATGAAGAACCTGTCCAGATTTCATTACATGACCCACGCCGAAGGCGGCGGGAACGCGCTGGAGTTCGGCGCCCCCGCCGATGCCTCGGTCCGGTTTCAGGACATGCGACTGGAGCTGACGTTCACCCTGCCCCTGTCCAGACCCGTCCGGCCGCGGGAGACGCCCCTGGTCTATTCCGTCTACGACCCGACCTACTACATCGAGATGCTCCACGCCGAGCATCCCGGCGCGATCCGCCTGGTCGACGCCCCGCCGGACTGCCGCTTCGTCCTCGAGGCCCCGCGCCCGGACCCCGCCCTGGTGGAGAGGGCGGCCGCGCTCGACCGCACCCAGACCTCCGACACCGGCCTCGGGGCGTTCTTCGCCGAGCGGGTGAGCGTGCAGTGCGCCGCGGGGAAGTGACGGGCCGGAGTCCGGCGCGCCCGATCGCGAGGGGATCGGACGCGTCCCGCCGTGTTTGGTCGCTGGCCCTGGGTGTTATAACATAACAGTCCATGACGGGATGGCCGGCGCGACGGTATTGAACGACCTGCTGACTCTATATCGATATCCCGGGGATGACTGGCCACGGCTCATGACGACGGACACGCCTTCCATCGATGCGGTCATCGCGGGCCTGATCGAGACCTTCGACGCCCTCGGGGACTGGGATGAACGATACCGCCATATCATCCGGCTGGGTCAGCGGCTCCCGCCGTTGCCGGAGGAGTTGCGGACCGATGCGCACCGGATCCACGGCTGCCAGTCCCATGTATGGCTGGCCAGTCGTTACGAGCACGGCGTCATGCGTTATCGCGCCGCGAGCGACGCGATGATCGTCAGCGGCCTGATCGCCTTGCTGCTGGCCGTCTATGACGGCCGCAGCCCCGTCGAGGTCGTCGGCACGTCGCCCGGGTTTCTGCGTGCGCTCGGGCTGTCCGCGCACCTGAGCCCGATGCGGAGCAACGGGCTTCATCACATGGTGCTGCGCATCCAGCGGGATGGCCAGGAGGCGCTGTCCCGTTCCGCGGCGGCATCTCCGGCTGGGGCGGAGCCCGGGGATATGGGCGGGGCCGCGACGTGAGGCGGTCCCGGATTCTTCATAAAATCCTTCTGCACTTCCTTCGTTGCTGGCGACGGAGGGAAGTCTCCGGACGGGGTGAGATATGAAAAAGACCAGAAACCGTTCCGGCGCGCTCATCGACGAGGTCGCCGGCATCAGTCAGGATCGGAAGTTGCGCCTGACGCCGATCCGACGCGAGATTCTGCGGCTGATGGCCAGAAAGAACAAGGCCGTCGGCGCCTATGAGCTGCTGGCCGACCTGCAGAAGTCGGATCCCGATTCCAAGATCATCACGGTCTACCGCGCACTGGAATTCCTGCGCGAGCACGGGTTCATCCACCGCATCGAATCCCTGAACGCCTTTGTCGTGTGCTGGCATCCCGAGCGCAAGCACCAGGCGCAGTTGATCATCTGCGAGAATTGCGGCGAGGTCAAAGAAGTGGAAGTGCCGGACATCGCCGATCAACTGGACAAAAAGGCCAAGGCTGCGGGTTTCACCCGGCTCAGCCAGACCATCGAGGCGCATGGCCTGTGCCGCGACTGCGGCGCCGGATAGACCGCATCATCCCGTCGCCGGCGTCCTGATCTCGCGCGCCGGCCGTCCGCCGTTCACCATACGCCGTCTCCGCCGGCCGGGTGCGTGACCCGTCGCTGGGTTCCGCCCTGATGCCGTCCGTCCTCTTTAATGTAATAGTGTTGCAATCAGTAATTGTAATACTATAACATATTTGAAAATCCACCCCGGGTGGACGACCAGAATTCCAGGGGATGCGATCGCGCAGGCGGTGGGGACGTTGGTGGAATGGCGATAGATAGAAACAGAAGCATGCCCGGCGGGTCGCTGATCGGATATGGCGTGGTCACCCGGCTGCTCGTGAGCGCCGCCCTGCTGGGCCCGCTGTGGCTCGCCGTGCTGTGGGCGCTGTCTTGAGGGCGATGCATGAGCCGGCCGGCGGTCGAATTCGTCAATCTGACGCTCGGTTATGAGCGTCATCCGGCCGTGCATCACGTCAACGCGCGGGTCCGGCGCGGCGCGCTGATCGCCATGGTGGGTCCGAACGGGGCCGGGAAGTCCACGCTGCTGAAGGGAATCCTCGGAGAGCTGAGACCACTGGAGGGGTATATTCGCCTGGACGCGGATCTCGGTCGCGACATCGCCTACCTGCCGCAGCAGGCGGACATCGACCGCGGTTTTCCCGTCACGGTGTTCGATCTGGTGGCGATGGGGCTGTGGCGCGAGATCGGCGCGTTCGGCGGGGTGCGGGGCGCGGCGGGGCGCCGGGTGCTGGAGGCCCTGTCCGCCGTCGGGCTCGCGGGCTTCGCCCGCCGCGACATCGGCGCGCTTTCCGGCGGCCAGTTCCAACGCCTGCTGTTCGCGCGCCTGCTGCTGCAGGACGCGCCGCTAATCCTGCTCGACGAGCCGTTCAATTCGGTCGACGCCAGGACGGCCCGGGACCTGATGGCGCTGATCGAGCGCTGGCACCGGGAGGAGCGGACGATCATCGCCGTGCTGCACGACCTCGAGCAGGTGCGCAGCCACTTCCCCGAGACCCTGCTCATGTCCCGGGAACTGATCGGATGCGGGCCGACGGGGGAGGTCCTGACGGCGGAGAACCTGTTGCGCGCGCGGCGCCTCAACGAGGCCTTCGACGAGGACGCCGCCGTGTGCCGGCGGCGTGCATGAGGAGAGGCGGCATGCACGACCTGCATCAGATGATATTCGCGCCCTTCCTGGAATTTTCCTTCATGCGGCGCGCCCTGGCGGGATGCCTCGCGCTGTCGCTCGGCGCGGCGCCGGTCGGCGTCTTTCTGACCCTGCGGAGGATGAGCTTGATGGGCGACGCGATGGCCCATGCGATCCTGCCGGGCACCGCGCTCGGGTTTCTCGCCTCCGGACTGTCGCTCGGGGCCATGACGTTCGGCGGTGCGCTGGCCGGCCTGGCGGTCGCGCTGGCCTCGGGGTTCGTCGCCCGCGGTACCCTGTTGCGCGAGGACGCCAGTCTGGCCGGCTTCTACCTGATATCGCTCGCGCTCGGCGTGCTCATCGTGTCGACCCACGGCAGCAACGTGGACCTGCTGCACGTGCTGTTCGGCACCGTGCTCGCGCTCGACGACGCGGCGCTCCTCCTGCTCGCGGGCATCGCATCCATCACCCTGGTCGCGCTCGCCATGCTCTACCGGCCGCTGGTTCTGGAGTGCGTCGACCCCGGGTTTCTGCGTTCGGTCAGCCGCCTCAGTCCCCTGGCCCATCACGGCTTTCTCGCGCTGGTGGTCATCAATCTGGTCGGCGGATTTCAGGCGCTGGGCACCCTGATGGCCGTCGGGATCATGATCCTGCCGGCGATAACGGCGCGTTTCTGGGCGCGCGACGTCGCGGGCCTGCTGGCGGCGGCGGTGATCACGGGCGTGGCCAGCGGCGTCGCCGGGCTGCTGTTCTCCTATCACGCGAGCGTGCCTTCCGGGCCCGCCATCATTCTCTCCGCCGGCCTCGTGTTCATCGCTTCCCTGCTGTTCGGTCCGCGGGGGATCGTAACGGCCTGGCTCCGGAAGCGGACGCATCTCGAGGCCTGAGGGATCTGTTCGAAGTGGTGTTCAACGTAGCGAGGTGGATTTCATGATACGGAAAGGCTTGGTAGGAAAGGCGGTATTGATCATTCTGGCGGCCCTGTGCGCGCCCATGGCGTCGTCGGCGAAGGACGCGGTCCCGGTGGTGGCCTCGTTCAGCATTCTCGGGGACTGGGTGAGCGAGGTCGGCGGAGACCGGGTGAGCGTCGTCACCCTGGTGGGGCCCGACGGCGACGCGCATGTCTACCAGCCCACGCCGGCCGACGCCCGCGCGGTGGCCGGCGCGAAGGCGGTGTTCATAAACGGCCTGGGGTTCGAGGGCTGGTTTACCCGGCTGATCGAGGCGAGCGGTTCCAGGGCCGTGGTCGTCAACGCCTCGGAAGGCATCGAGGCGATCGCGGGTGAAGAAGAGGAGGCGGGTGAGTCCTCGCACGGGGCCGTCGATCCCCATGCCTGGCAGAGCGTGCCCAATGCGCTCCTCTACGTGGGCAACATCCGGGACGGCCTGTGCCGGATCGACGCCGCGGGATGCCCGGTCTATCGGGAGAACGCGGCGCGCTACGGCGCCGCGCTGGAGGAACTGGACATGGAGATCCGCGCCGTGCTGGGACGTATCCCGACGGCGAAGCGGAGGATCATCACCTCGCACGACGCCTTCGGGTATTTCGCACATGAATACGGCGTCGAGTTCCTGGCCCCGCAGGGCGTCAGCACCGAGTCCGAAGCCAGCGCGGCCGACGTGGCCCGCATCATCCGGCAGATCCGCGACGACGGCGCGGGGGCGCTGTTCGTGGAAAACATTTCCGATCCGCGCCTGCTCGAGCAGATCGGACGGGAAACGGGGCTGAAGCCGGGCGGCCGGCTCTATTCGGACGCCCTGTCGGAGCAAGGCGAACCCGCCGGCACCTACCTCGACATGATGCGCCACAACGTGTCCACCATCGCGGCCGCCCTGGGCGGGAAGTGAGGCGACCGTGAGGCCCCCGTGACCCTGTTGACCGGCTATCTGGTCACCAGCGGCGCGAGTCAGGCCGTCTGCTGGCCGTTCGATGACGTGGACGGACCGATGGGCAAGGCGCCCCTGGAGGTCGCGGCGGGCGGCCGGCAGTCTTCCACCGTGGTGGCCCGCGCATCCCTTGTATCCCTATGTGGCCGTGGGTTTCCAGGACGGCTTGACCCTGCTGACCTCGCTGGAGCGGGACCCCCTGGTGATTCCGCTCAAACGGTCCGGGCGGGGGGCGATGACGGCGCTCGCGTTCTCTCCGGGCGGGCGCCGCCTGCTGATCGCGGGTGAGGCCGGCGACATCGTCTGGCTGACCCTTCCGGAGGTCTGAGGCGGGCGCGTTGCCGAAGGCGAGAGCGATCCGCGCCGGCTCGCCGCCCGATTCACGTTGGAGTCACTTCATTCCGCCCGGCCTACGGGTCGGCGGATTCCTTCTCGAGGGAGGCGAGTTTGTGCGCGGCCCGCGTCGTCTCCGGCAGGCGGTAGCGCGTGGTACAGCGCAGCACGTAGTCGACGGCGGTCGGCAGGCTGACGCGGTGGCCGGGCGAGATGTAGAGCGGGTGCACGCCCGTGCGCGTGCGCAGCACCGCGCCGATGCATTCGTCGCGGTCCATGAGCGGGCGCTGCGCGCCCTTCTCGGGCGGGACGTCCTCATGGGCGCCGATCAATCGGCTCTTGCCCACGCCGATGGTCGGGCGGTCGAGCCAGATCCCCAGGTGGCTGGCGATGCCGAGCCGGCGTGGGTGCGCGATGCCCTGGCCGTCGCACAGGATCAGATCGGGCTGGACGCTGAGGCGCTCGAAGGCGTCGAGCACGGCGGGCAGTTCGCGGAAGGACAGCAGGCCAGGGATATAGGGAAACGTCGTCGGGCGTCGCGCCAGCACCCGTTCGACCACCGTGAGCGAGGGAAACTCCAGCACCACCACCGCGGCGCGTGTCACCGTGTTGCCGGCCTCGAAGCCGACGTCCACCCCGGCCACGTGGCGCACCGGACCGAGCGCATCCTCGCGCCGGACCCGCGCGCTCAACTGTTTCTGCAGGCGTATCGCCTCCGCGGGGGCGAGGTCCCAGGGGTGGCGGATCGCGCCGCTATTCACGCGCGCCGGCGCGCTGCAGCAGCAGGGCGATGTTGTTGTGGCCCTTGTTCATCGCCGCCATCATCGGTGTCATGCCCTGTTCGTTGCGCGCGCCGAGGTCGGCGCCGGCGGCGACCAGCGCCTGCACGATGTCGATGTAGTCGCGGTTCGCCGCCCAGTGCAGCGCGCTCGATCCCGTCCGGTCCGTCAGTGTGACGTCGGCGCCGCGCGCGAGCAGCAGTTTGACCGCTTCAGTGTTTCCCTTGGTGCTGGCGCGGATCAGCGCCGTCGCACCCGACTCGTCCTGCGCGTCGATGTCCGCGCCGCGGTCGAGCAGCAATGTCATGAGCTCGATGTTCCCGAGGCGCGCGGCATGGGTCAGCGCCGTCCAGCCGTAACTGTTGCGTGCATTGACCTCGTCCTTCGCGGCGAGTTTCCGCACTTCGGCGAGATCCTCGTGCATCACCGCCTTCATCAGGGGTGTATTGTTGTCGCAGCCGCCGAGCAGGAGCAGGCCGAGGAGCAGGGTGATCGATGCGGAATGTCTCGGGTTCATGTCCGGGGATTTTACCACCATTTGCCGCCACGGCTGGTCTGGGCGGGGGGGTGCCGGTTATCATGGGCGCATGGTGTTCCACCGCCCGACCGATCCATGAAACCGTATCCCTGCCCGAGCTGCAAGCAAGAGGCGATCCCGCCGGCGGACAAGTACCGCGCCGGGATGTGGCGCGTCATCGCGTGTCCGAACTGCGGCGCCCGTTTGTGCGCCCAGCCGTGGCTGCTGATGCTCGCGTCCATGATCTATGTATGGGCCGCGGCGTGGTTCGGCTTCTGGGCCTGGTTCGAGCACAGCTTCCTGCCGTTGCTGTATCTGGTGCCGGTCTGGCTGCTGCTCGATTTCCTCAATATCCGTTATATGCCGCTTTCGGTGTTGCGCCCGAAGGGGCCGTGACGCGTCCGGGACGGCCCGCTCCGCCATGGCGCACATCCTGGGCATCGGCATCGCCACCCTGGACATCATCAACAGCGTCGACGGCTATCCCGCGGAGGACGCCAAGGTGCGCGCCGTCGCCCAGGCGATCCGGCGCGGCGGGAATACGGCCAACACGCTGACGGTGCTGTCCCAGCTCGGTCACCGCTGCGCGCTGGCCGGGGCGCTGTCCGACGATCCCGACAGCCGCCATATCCGCGACGATCTCGCCGCGCATGCCGTCGGCATCGCCCCCTGCCGGGTGTTCGCGGGCGCGCACACGCCGATCTCCTACATCGTGCATAATCTCCGCAACGGCTCGCGCACCATCGTGCATTATCGCGCCCTGCCGGAATACCCGTTCGAGGCGTTTCAGCGCATCGACCTGTCGCATTACGACTGGTGCCACTTCGAGGGGCGCAACGTCGGGGAGACCGCCGGGATGTTGCGGCGGGTCAGGGCGCATGGCCGCCTGCCGTGCTCGCTGGAGGTGGAGAAGCCGCGCGACGGGATCGAACGCCTGTTCGCCCAGGCCGACCTGATCCTGTTCGGGCGCGAGTACGCGCAGACGCGGGCCGATACGCCGCAGGCATTTCTGCGCGGGCTGCGGTGCGAACTGCCCGGCGTCGATCTGGTGTGCGCCTGGGGCGAACAGGGGGCCTGGGGCGTCGATCGCGCTGGCCTCGAACTGCACGCCCCGGCCTGTCCGCCCCCGGTGGTGGTGGATACGCTGGGCGCCGGCGATACCTTCAATGCCGGCGTAATCGATGCCCGCCTGCGCGGCCAGCCACTGGCCGCGGCGCTGGTGCACGCCTGCCGGCTCGCGGGCGAGAAATGCGGCGTCGAAGGCCTGCGCCTGCCGTCATTGACCAACGGCCCGGCCTGAAATCGGGGACAGATTTATTTTTTTAACTCTCTGACTTGGCAAGGAATCTGGAAAATAAATCTGTCCCCGATGAATTCATGATCGAGATCTATGACAAGAAGGGCTTCATCCGCCTGCTGCAGCTCGAGGGCGACACGCTCGCGGGTGCGGACCTCGCGGCGGCGGAGCTGCCGGAGGCCAACCTGGTGCAGTACGATCTGCGCGGGATCCGGCTCACGCGCGCCAACCTCGCGCACGCCGACCTGCGTCTCGCCCGGCTCACCGGCGCCGATCTCGCGCAGGCCAACCTCGCCGGCGCGGATCTTTCCGGCGCCGACCTCACCGACGCCGACCTGTCGCAGGCCGATCTCACCGGCGCGAAGCTGGACGGCGCCGTGCTCGCGGGGGCGCGGCTGCCGGCGGCGCATACCTCCACGGGCACGTTCGCGGGGCTGGGGATCAAGGTGGAGAAGACATAGGATAAGGGCTCAGGACTAAGGACTAAGGACTAAGGACTAAGGACTCAGTGAAAGGATAAAACCCGTCAGCATCGTAGCCCGGATAAAGTGCGGTGGAATCCGGGAATTGACGGGATATTTTCCCCGGATTTCGGCGCTCTGCGCCTACATCCGGGCTATTCACTTCATCACATCCAGTCACCCTAGCTCGGCATTCGTTTTTACTTAGTCCTTAGTCCTGAGCCCTTAGTCCTGCCTTTAATCGTCCCACAACCACGCCGCTCCCCTCACCCCCGACGAATCCCCCCAGCGGTTCTTGACGATGCGCCCCTTCCAGTCGGGATGGAACGCGTGGCGGCGCACCTGTTCCGATCCTTCGGTGTATAGCTCGTCGATATTGGACATCCCGCCGCCGAGTACGATGACGTCGGGGTCGAGGATATTGATCACCGTCGCGAGCGCGCGCCCGAAACGTTCCAGATAGCGCGTGAGGCAGGCCCGGGCCAGCGGCTCGTCCTGTCGCGCCGCGGCCACGATCTCGGCCGCAGCGAGCGCCGCGCCGCCCGCGCGGCGGAAGTCGGCCGCGAAGGCGGGGCCGGACAGGTACGTCTCGACGCAGCCGCGCCGGCCGCAGTAGCACTCCGGTCCCTGGAGATCGAGTGGATTGTGGCCCCATTCGCCGGCGATGCCGTGCGGACCGGATAATACCCGGCCATGGACCACGATGCCGCCGCCGACGCCGGTGCCGAGGATGACGCCGAACACGACTTCGGCCCCCGCCGCCGCGCCGTCGGTCGCTTCCGACAGCGCGAGACAGTTGGCGTCATTGACCATGCGTACCGGCCGGCCGAGCGCGGCCGCGATGTCGGCGCGCAGCGGACGTCCGTTGAAGCACACGGTGTTGCTGTTGTAGGTCAGGCCGGCGGCATTCACCGCGCCGGGCGCGCCGATGCCGACCGCGGCGTCCGGTGCCGTCTTCCACAGGGCGGCGACCAGCTCCGCCACCGCGCGCACGATGTCGGGGTAGTCCCGCGGCGTGGCGATACGCTCGCGCCGCAGGATCTCGCCCCCGCGCGACGTCACCACGCCCTCGATCTTGGTGCCGCCGAGGTCGATGCCGATACGCTGCGTCATGGTGGCCGCTCCCGAGTTTGCCCGCGACGAGTATAGACCTCCCGCCCGTGGCGCGGCGAGGCGCAGGCGGATTTCCGGGCCCGCCTCCGTCACGGGCGGACCGGATCCGGGGCCGCGCCTTCTTCCCGTATCGGCGGTCCCGGTCTGTTACAATGCCGTTTCATCATGAGATAGTCGGCGGCAGGCTCGAAACCCGGCTCCGGGGCGCCGCTCCGACATCCGCTCCATCGACGCATCGAGCGTAAACCGAAGGCACAGGCGAAGCCCATGGACGTGACCCGCATCCTCGATTCCCTCAACGACGCCCAGCGCGAGGCGGTGGCGATGCCGCCCGGGCACGCGCTGATCCTGGCCGGCGCCGGCAGCGGCAAGACGCGCGTGCTGGTGCACCGCATCGCCTGGCTGATCCGCGCCGAGGGCGTGTCGCCCTTCGGTATCCTGGCGGTGACCTTCACCAACAAGGCGGCGGCGGAGATGCGCGGCCGCATCGAGGGCATGCTGGGCATGCCGGCGGGCGGGATGTGGGTCGGCACCTTCCACGGGCTGGCGCATCGATTGCTGCGCGCGCATTACCGCGACGTCGATCTGCCGCAGACCTTCCAGATCCTGGACTCCGAGGATCAGTACCGGTTGATCCGGCGCATACTGAAGACCATGAACCTGGACGAGGCGCAGTGGGCGCCCAAGCAGGTGCAGTGGTTCATCAACGGACAGAAGGACGAGGGCCGGCGCCCGAAACACATCGACGATCGCGGCGACCCCTACCTCGGCCAGATGCTGCGCATCTACCAGTCCTACGAGGAGGCCTGCCACCGCGCCGGCGTGGTCGATTTCGCCGAGCTGCTGCTGCGCGCGCACGAGCTGTGGCGCGATCGTCCCGAGGTCCTCGCCCATTATCAGGGCCGCTTCGGTCAGGTACTGGTGGACGAGTTCCAGGATACCAACGCCATCCAGTACGCCTGGCTGCGCCTGCTGACCCAGGGCGGCAATAATCTGTTCGTGGTCGGCGACGACGACCAGTCGATCTACGGCTGGCGCGGCGCGCGCATCGAGAACATCCGGCGTTTCCAGAAGGACTATGCCGGCGCGCAGCTCATCCGGCTGGAGCAGAACTACCGCTCGACCGGCACCATCCTCAACGCCGCCAACGCGCTGATCGACCACAATACCGGGCGTCTCGGCAAGAAGCTGTGGACCGAGGGCGCCAAGGGCGAACCGATCTATCTCTACGGCGCCTTCAACGACCTCGACGAGGCGCGTTTCATCGTCGAGCGCATCCGGCGCTGGGTCGAGGAGGGAAACCGCCGCAGCGAGGTTGCGATACTCTACCGCTCCAACGCCCAGTCGCGCGTGATCGAGGAGGCGCTGATCAGCGCGGGGATCCCTTATAAGGTATACGGCGGGTTCCGCTTCTTCGAGCGGGCGGAGATCAAAGACGCACTGGCCTATCTGCGCCTGGTCGCCAACCGTCACGACGACCCGTCCTTCGAGCGCGTGGTCAACACGCCCACGCGTGGCATCGGCGAGCGCACCATCGAGCAGGTGCGCCTGCAGGCGCGCCAGCACGGGACCTCGCTGTGGGACGCCGCGCGCGCGGTATGCGGTACGGGCGAGCTGGGCGCGCGCAGCGGCGGCGCGCTGCGCGTCTTCCTGGATCTGATCGACATGCTCGCCGGGGAGGTCACGGACCTGCCGCTGTTCGAGCAGACCGATCACGTGATCCAGAAGAGCGGCCTCATCCCGCACTATCAGAAGGAGAAGGGCGAGAAGGGCCAGGCGCGCATCGAGAACCTGGAGGAACTGGTCAGCGCCGCGCGCCAGTTCGAGTACTCGCCGGAGGAACTCGACATGGCGCCGCTGCCCGCCTTCCTCGCCCACGCCGCCCTGGAGGCTGGCGAGGGCCAGGCCGAGGAAAACACGGACTGCGTGCAGCTCATGACGCTGCACTCAGCCAAGGGCCTGGAGTTCCCGCTGGTGTTCCTGGCCGGCCTGGAGGAGGGCATGTTCCCGCACAACCGCTCGGTGGAGGAGCCGGGCCGGCTGGAGGAGGAGCGCCGCTTGTGCTACGTCGGCATCACGCGCGCGAAGAAGCAGCTCTATATCACCCATGCCGAGACGCGCCGCCTGCACGGTTCCGATATGTACCAGTCGCCCTCGCGCTTCATCGCGGAGATCCCGAAGGAGCTGGTCGAGGAGGTACGCCCGCGCGCCAGCGTGTCGCGCCCGGTGATCGCGCCGCCGGTCGCGGCGTACAAGAAGCCCGCCGCGGCGGAGGAACCGGGTCCCGGCGGGCTCAGGCTCGGCCAGCGCGTGACGCACGCCAAGTTCGGCGAGGGCGTGGTGCTGAGCTACGAGGGCCGTGGCAGCCACGCGCGCGTGCAGGTGAACTTCAAGAACGCCGGCAGCAAATGGCTGGTGGTGCAGTACGCGAACCTGGAGGCGATATAACGCGCACGGGAGGCGGTTTGAAAACCAATTATGTATTGGTCGATTGCGAGAATGTCCAGCCCAAAAACGTGGATCTCCTGAAGGGAGGTCCGTTCAAGATCAAGGTTTTTCTCGGCGCCGGCCAAGCCAAGATTCCGCTCGAAATGGCGCGCGCACTTCAGGCCTTCGGTCATGAGGCGGAGTACATTCAAATTGATGGCAATGGCAACAACGCTCTCGATTTCCACATCGCCTATTACATCGGCCGTCTGGCTGCAGAAGGTTCCGATGCCTATTTTCATATAATATCCAAGGATTCTGGTTTTGATCCCCTGATCAGGTATCTGAAGAAGAAAAATATCTTCTGTCAGCGTTCTAAATCAATCGCTGATATCCCTTTGATCAAAGTTTCCGCATCCGCATCGATCACAGAAAAGGTCGATGCCGTTGTTGAAAATCTGACAAAACGCAAGGCGGGTAAGCCTAAGAAGTTAAAGACCTTGCGTAGTACCATCCAGGCGCTTTTCCTCAACAAGCTCGCCGATGACGATCTCGACAAAATCATTGCTCAGCTATCGAGTCGGGGTATAGTGAAGACGATTGACGGAGATAAGGTGCGCTACGAATTGCCTTCGTGAGAACGGCTTATGGCTGACGCCCCTGACATAAACGGCGGCGGAGTTCCCTCGCCCTGCGTGCGCAACTGCTGCCTCGATGAATTCGATGTCTGCATGGGTTGCTATCGAACCATGGCGGAGATCATGCGCTGGAGCGAGGCAGGCGCCGACGAGCGGAGGGAGATCCTGGCGCGCTGCGGGATGCGGCGGGAGCAGCGGCGCGATCGGCGCCCGGGCCCGTAGAGGGTATCCTCAATTCAGATCGCAGGCGTACTTGCGCAGCAGCTCCAGCGGCACGATCTCCAGCGCGCGCCGGTGTGTCCTCCGGAGATAGACCTTGGGCGCCATGCCGTGCTGATGGGCCTCGAGCCAGCGCGCCGCGCACAGGCACCAGGGATCGCCGGGTTGCAGACCGGGAAAACCGTATTGCGGCATCGGCGTGCTGAGGTCATTGCCGCGGAAGCGCGAGTATTCGAGGAATTCACGGGTGGCGACGACGCACACCGTGTGTGATCCGGTGTCCTGGGCGCCGGTGTTGCAGCAGCCGTCGCGGAAGAATCCGGTGACCGGATTCTCGCCGCAGGTCTCCAGCGGCTCGCCGAAGACATTGACGGACTCTTCCTTGGCCGGAGTGCCCATACCCATGAATGTTGCCTCTCGTGTCGCGGGCGCGGGGCCCGGCGTGGCGCTCATTATACGCGATGCCCGGGATGATACCGAGCCGCGCGCGAATGCCGGGACGTTCTCCCGCGCGCGCGCCGGTCTTTTCCGGTCCGGCGATCGGGGCGGTTCCGCTATACTCGGGCGGTAGGGGAAGACGTGTCTCCGCGAGCGCCCGGCGCTCCCCGGAGGCTGAGTGGACGACGGGACCTTCTTGCATGTGGCAGTTGTATATCATCCGGTGCCGGGACGATTCGCTCTATACCGGCGTGACGAACGATCTGGCGCGGCGCTGGCGGGAGCACGCGGCGGAAGGCGCGGCCTGCGCCAAATATCTGCGCGGCAAGGGCCCTTTCGCGCTCGTCTATACCTGCGCCGTGGGCGGCCGCTCGGAGGCCCTCCGGGTCGAGCGGCGCGTCAAGGCGTTGAGCAAGGAGGGCAAGGAACGGCTGGTCTCCGGTAAGACGGCGCTGGCCGATCTCGTCTGAGCGCCGCCCTGTCCGTCGTGCGTCCCGCTCGGTGGAGATGTCCCGTATCGCGTGGAGAGAATGACGGCGCGCTCAGCCGGCGCGGCTGTCGCGCCGGGAGCCTCCGCGCAGCAGCGTCGCGAATTCCTCCGCCGGGAGCGCCGGGCTGACGAGATACCCCTGGTAGCGGTCGCAGCCCTGGGTGCGCAGAAAGGCCAGTTGTTCCTGGGTCTCCACGCCCTCGGCGGTGACCTCGAAGCCGAGCGTGTGGGCCATGGCCACGATGGCGGAGGTGATCGCCTTGTCGTCCTCCTGATGCGGAATGTCGTCGATGAAGCTCTTGTCGATCTTGAGCACGTCGATGGGGAAGTGCTTGAGATAGGCGAGCGAGGAATAGCCGGTGCCGAAGTCGTCGATGGCCAGGCGTACGCCCAGTTCCCGCAGACATTCCAGTTTCGCCACCGCCTCGCCCTCGCGCGCCATCAGGGCGCTCTCCGTCAATTCGAGCTCGAGCCGTTCCGGCGGGAACCCGGACCCGGACAAGGCCTGTTTCACCGTGGACTGAATGTCGTTGAAGCGGAGCTGATGCGGCGACAGATTGACCGACAGCGTGAGCGGCGGCAGGCCCGCGTCGATCCATGCGCGCCCCTGCCGGCAGGTCTCCCGCAGCACCCAGGCCCCGATCTCCGAGATCAGGCCGGTCTCTTCCGCGACCGGGATGAATACGCTCGGCGGTATCATGCCGCGCTCGGGATCGCGCCAGCGCAGCAGGGCCTCGGCCCCGGAGATGCGGCCGTCGCTCATGTCGATCTGCGGTTGATAATGGATCTGCAGTTCGTTCCGCAGCAGGGCACGGCGCAGCTTGGATTCGATCTCCAGCCGGTTGCGCGCCGCTTCGGTCATGTCGTCGCTGAAGAAGCGGGCGCAGCCGCGTCCCTCCCCCTTGGCGCGGTACAACGAGGCGTCCGCCTGCTGCAGCAGGGCGTCGGCGCTCTGACCGTGCTCCGGATACAGGCTGATGCCGATGCTCACGCCGATGCGCACCTCGATGCCATTGGAGAGATGCCAGGGTTCGCTGAGCAGCGCGATGATGTCGTTGGCGACGCGCAGGGCGTCTTCCTGGTGAGACGGGTTATCGAGCAGGACGGCGAATTCATCGCCGCCCAGACGGGCCACCGTATCCACGCCGCGCAGGCGATCGCCCAGCCGTTTGCTGACCTGCTGCAGCAGTTCGTCTCCGGCGAGATGGCCGAAGCTGTCATTCACATCCTTGAACTGGTCCAGATCCAGCATCAGCAGGGCGAGCCGGCGGCCCTCGCGGCGGGAGACCTCGATGCTGTGTTCGAGGCGGGAATGCATCAGCAGGCGATTGGGCAACTGGGTCAGCGAATCGTGATGGGCCATGTATTCGAGCCTGGCCTCGGTCGATTTCTGCATGGAGATATCGGTGTACACGCCGACGGTATGCGTAATGCGCCCCTCGTTGTCGTATATATTGCTGACATTCACCAGCACGGGGGACAGTTCGCCGTTCCGATGGCGGTTCCAGGCCTCGCCCTGCCAGTGGCCGGTGGTCTCGAGGGTCTCCCGCATGGAGGCGTAGAACTCGCCGTCGTGGCGGCCGGAATGGAGTATTTCCGGCGTCTGGCCCAGCAGCTCCCGTTCATCGTAGCCCTTGAGCGCGCAGAAGGCCCGGTTCACCAGCACGATGCGCTGCTGCGCGTTCGTGACCATGACGCCCTCGTGGCTGTTGTCGAACACCGCGGCGGCCAGCCGCAGGCGTTCTTCGTTCTTCCGCCGCTCCGTGATGTCCTGAATGGTGCCGAGCATGCGGCGTGGGCTTCCGTCGGGGTTCAGTTCCAGACGCCCCAGGCCGTGCAGCCAGCGCTCGGCGCCGTCATCGGGCCGCACGATACGGTATTCGCGATTGAAAGGATTGCGGTCGCGCAGGACATGATCCTGCAGATAGTTCAGCATCTCGTCGCGCTGTTCCGGGTGGATGAGGCTGATCCAGGTCTCCACGGTCTTCGGGTAGCCTTCGTCGATTCCGAATACCTCGTCCAGCATGTCGGAGCTGGTCCAGGATCCGGATTCGATATCGAATACGTAGTGTCCCAGCGCCGCGATACGCTGGGATTGACGGCGGATCTCCTCGCTCTCCCGCAGCCTGAGCTCGATTTCCTTGCGTTTCGTGATGTCCTGGGACGTTCCGATCCCGCTGATCAGCGCACCGTCGGTGTCGAAGCTGAGCTCGGCGCGTTCCCGCAGCCATTTGGTCTGCCCGGCGGCGACGATCCGGTACTCGATATCGTAGGGCGCCCCCTGCAGCGCCGTTTCCCACGCGTGTTCCACGCGCGCGCGATCGTCGGGGTGCACATGGTCCATGAAAAGCCGGTAGCTCGGCGGCGTCCCGGACGGGAGGGCGAAGATGCGGTAGGTCTCCTCGGACCAGATCACCCGGTTGTTGCGCCCATCCAGCGTCCAACTGCCGATCCGCGCGATTCTCTGGGCCCGGTTCAGGCTGGATTCGCTCTCGCGCAGCGCGCGCTCCATCGCCTTGCGCTCGGTAACGTCCTGGATCGTGCAGATGGTCAGTTCCGCCCGGCCGTCCGGTCCGCGCACGCACTGTGAATTGATGGCGATCTCGATGACCACGCCATCCTTGCGGATGAGCCGGGAGTCGCGCGCGCAGGAGGAGATCTCGCCGCTCAGCAGCCGGGCATGCTCGGCCAGATCCGCTGCGCGTTGGTCCGGGTGGAGCAGCTCCCACCACGGGAGCCGTATCATCTCTTCGCGGTTATACCCGGTGATCTTGCACAGCTCATCATTGACGTGGAGCGTGCGCCCGTCGGTCGGCGAGGTGATCGCCATGCCGATCAGGGAAAGGTCGTAGAAGTGCCTCAGTACGCGATCCTTCTCGGCGGCCTGGGCCTGGAGCTCCAGCGCGTGGGTGCGTTCCTGTTGGCGCCACAGTATGAAGATCGCCGCCCCAAGGCAGGCGATGGCGAACAAGGTGACGACGGAGACCCAGAAGGCCAGCGCCCGCAGGGGGCCCATCACTTCGTCGCGGTCGATCTTGGCGATGATGCTCCATGGGGTGCCGGTGACCGGCTGGACCACCGCCAGTACGTCGACGCCGCGGTAGTCCTCTGCCTCTAGAGAACCCTGGTCGCCGGGGCCGGCCTCGATCGACGCCCGACTCCTCCGCAGGGCGGGCGGGTGGTGGGTCTCCCCGAGCAATCGGAACGAGCCCCCTTCCCGATATGCCAGCAGCGTCTCGGCGCTGGCGCTGGACGTGGGCCAGGTGGTGATGAGCGGGGACAGAAAGTCTTCGATCGGTGTGTGGAGCACCAGATTTCCGACGGGGCGCCGGCGGTTTCCCGCCGTGTCCGGGATCAGGGGGACGACCAGTTCGAGATGGGTCCGCCCTGCCTCGTCCCGATAGAGGTCGCTGTATTGCACCTGGCCGCTGCGCAGCGCATCCACCAGGTATGGGCCCAGCATCGCGTCGATGGGTGCGTCGTGCGGATGGGTGGAAAACGCCATGCGCCCGGCGTCGTCGTAGATGTCGACTTCATAGCCGAAGAGGTGTTTGAGCTTGTCCAGTCGTGCGAGGACGTAGCGGTGGGCGTCGGGATTGCCGCGCAACATCGCCGCGATATTTTCCATAAATCCCGAACTGCTCGCTATGAGCTCGGCGTCACCGCGCCGTTCGTTCAACCAGAACTCCATCTGGTGCGCCTTGAGACTCGCGATGGCGTGCAGATCCTCGTAGGCGGTCTGCCGTATATGCGGTCCGTGCAGGTAAATGATGCCCAGACCGATCAGCGGCACCACCATGCCCAGCGCCGCGGATATCGCCGACAGGCGCAGGCGGGATGGCCGTGAGTCGGCCCGGGCATCGTTCCCGCCCGCGGTGTTCCTCGTCCTGGCCCGGGATTGCAACAGGAGATACAGCAGCGCGGCCGTGACCGCGATGAAAATGAACCCCTTGCCCGACCCGATCTTCTGGGACAGGTCCGGATTCTGGATGAGCAGGCCGAGCAGATTGTCGGTGATGGCGATCCACAGTCCCGCGAACGCGGCATAGACCAGGACGATACCACCGGCGCTCAGGCCATGGAGTTTCGCGGAAGGTTTGAATGGCATGCCAAAACTATCGGCAAGGTCATGGATTACTTCAGTAATATAAGGAGTCGGGGGCCGGGGGAGGAGGCGGCGGCTGCGTGCCCGCGGCGGATACGGGCAATGTCTTCCGGCGCAGGCCTCCATCCCCCGCCGGTATGATCCCTTCGGCCTGAGCGCGCCCGTTACCCGAGAGGCGAGGCCGGTGATACCATAATCCGGTCGAAGGCAGACGATGCCGCCTGTATGAAAATCATCCGTTGCCAGTGGGCCCGCGATACCTTCCCGGCGTATGAGCGATATCACGACGAGGAATGGGGCGTGCCCGTGCATGACGACCGCGTCCATTTCGAGTTTCTGATCCTCGAGGGAGCGCAGGCCGGACTGAGCTGGGCCACCATACTCAAGCGGCGAGCCGGTTACCGCGAGGCCTTTGCCGGCTTCGATCCGCGCAGGGTCGCGCGTTACGGTGCGGACAAGGTCGAACGTCTGCTGCAGTTCGACGGCATCGTTCGCAATCGCCTCAAGGTGGAGTCCGCCGTCAGCAACGCGCGCGCCTTTCTCGTCGTGCAGAAGGAATTCGGCAGCTTCGACGACTATATCTGGGGATTCGTCGGCGGCAGGACGCTGCTCAATCGGCGTCGCACGCTCAAACAGGTCCCCGCGACGACACCGGAGTCCGATAGGCTCAGCCGGGATCTCAAGCGGCGCGGTTTCCGCTTCGTCGGCAGTACGGTCATGTACGCGCACATGCAGGCCTGCGGGTTGGTCAACGACCATACCACGGATTGTTTCCGCTACGGCGAGATCGTGCGCGAGCATCGCCAGACATGAGGGGAGAGGCCGTGGGCGGATCGATCCGATACGCGGCGGCGGCGGAAGAATATCTTTCCACCGAGGGCTGCTATATCCAGGAGCTCTCGAACAGCACCGACGACGAGGCGGTGTCCATCGCCCGCGCCCGGGTTCTGCCCGGCGTCACGACCCGCTGGCACCGCCTGGCCGGCACCACGGAGCGGTACGTGATCGTCTCCGGCTCAGGCAGTGTCGAGCTGGGCGCATTGCCACCCCGGGCCGTAGGGGAGGGCGATGTGGTGATCATCCCGCCGTCGATCGCCCAGCGCATCACCAATACCGGGACGACGGATCTGATCTTTCTCGCCATCTGCACCCCGCGCTTCGACTGGGACGTATACGAGGATGTAGAGGTCCACTGCGCTCCCCCGCCGGCCTAGAGGCCGGAGCGCCTGCCGGTCCGCCACGGCCTTGTGCCGCGCGGTTGTCGCGCGACGATTTTCCTTCGCCTTCAGCGGGCGCGTATCCCCGCATCGTTGCGCATTCCGGGGGCAAGCCGTGTTTCGGCATGGTGCATCCCGCGCCCCTGCCGTATCCGGAACCATGGTCAACCCCATGAGTTTTCTGCAATTCATGTCTTGGCATGCATCCTGCTCCTGTGCATGGGCGGATCATTCGCCACAGGGACGTGGCGGACTCCCCCGCTCCCCCATGGACGAAGGACCCGTCGGCTCGACATATTCATCAGATCAATACAGGCATGAGGAGAGGCTAGACATGAGGCATGGTGATATTTCCAGCAGCAGGGATACCGTCGGCGTCGCGGTCGTCAATTACAAGATGCCGAGGTTGCATACCAAGGCGGAGGTACTCGCCAACGCCCGCAATATCGCCGATATGATCGTCGGCATGAAGGCGGGCCTGCCCGGCATGGATCTGGTGATCTTTCCCGAATACAGCACGATGGGAATCATGTACGACCCCGGTGAGATGATGGCGACGGCGGCCACGGTGCCGGGCGAGGAGACCGAGATCTTCGCCGATGCCTGCCGCAAGGCCAATACCTGGGGGGTGTTCTCGCTGACCGGCGAGCGCCATGAAAGTCATCCGGACAAGGCGCCCTACAACACCCTGGTGCTGATCGACAACACGGGCCGGGTTGTGCAGAAGTATCGCAAGTGTCTGCCGTGGTGTCCGATCGAAGGGTGGTATCCGGGCGACCGGACCTATGTCACCGAAGGCCCGAAGGGATTGAAGATCAGTCTCATCGTCTGCGACGACGGCAACTACCCCGAAATCTGGCGCGACTGCGCGATGAAGGGCGCCGAACTGATCGTACGCTGCCAGGGATACATGTACCCGGCCAAGGACCAGCAGGTGATGATGGCGAAGGCGATGGCCTGGGCGAACAACTGCTACGTGGCCGTCGCCAACGCCACGGGTTTCGACGGCGTCTATTCCTATTTCGGCCATTCGGCCATCATCGGTTTCGACGGGCGCACCCTGGGCGAGTGCGGCGAGGAAGAGATGGGCATCCAGTATGCCCAGCTGTCGGTCTCGACGATCCGTGATGCACGTGCGAACGATCAGGCACAGAATCATCTCTTCAAGCTGCTCCATCGTGGTTATACCGGCATCTACAATTCCGGCGACGGCGAGAAGGGGGTGGCGGAGTGCCCGTTCGAGTTTTACCGCACCTGGGTGATGGATGCGGAAAAGGCGCAGCAGAACGTCGAGAAACTCACGCGTTCCACCATCGGCGTGGCCGAATGCCCGGTGGGCGAGCTGCCCTACAAGGGAAAGGAAAAATCCACCGCGCTGGGCTGACGGGATGAGGGCGGGCTCCTGCGGTTTCGGCGATGCCGTTCATCAATGACATGCTGGCTGAGTTGAACCGGGACTCGAGACATCCCGATGCCGTGCCCGAACCGGTTTCATCTCCATCCGGAGCCACCCTGATGTCGCGGTTCCAGTTCGTCCCGGGGGAGGTCATGGCGCGCCTGCGCGCCCGTATCGTCGGACAGGATCAGGTACTGACCGCGATCGAGTCCATGCTCAATCTGGTCAAGGCCGATCTCGGAGATCCGCGTCGACCGCTGCATGTTGCCTTGTTTCTGGGACCCACTGGAGTAGGCAAGACCGAGATCATCCGCGTGCTCGCCGAGGCCATTCACGGAAGCGCCGATGCCTGTTGCCGCATCGATATGAATACACTCGCGCAGGATCACTACGCGGCCGCGATCACCGGTGCCCCGCCCGGTTACGTGGGCAGCCGGGAAGGAACGACCTTGCTCGACCTCGATCTGATCCAGGGCAGCTTCGGGCGACCGGGTATCGTGCTCTTCGATGAGATCGAGAAGGCCGGCAGGGAGGTGGTCCGGTCCCTGCTCAATGTTTTCGACCATGGTCGTCTGACCTTGTCTTCCGGGGCCAAGACCGTGGATTTCCGCAACACCCTGGTGTTCATGACGAGCAATCTTGCCGCGCGTGAGATCCAGCATTATGAAGACGGGTTGCGACGCGGCTGGCGACGGTTGATGCCCGTATCCGCATCGGCCCGGCGGCGGCGACTGCAAAGCCTCACGGATGCGGCGTTGCACCGGAACTTCGATCCCGAGTTCGTCAACCGTATCGATTGTGTGACGCTGTTCAACAGCCTGGAACCGGAGACCTACGATGCGCTCATCGAGCTGGAACTCGGGCGGCTCAATTCCCGCCTGGCGCGCTCCGGCTGGACGGTTGCGCTCGAACCGGCAGCGCGTGACTGGCTCGCGCGGCGGGGATACGATCGCCGTTTCGGCGCCCGCGCGGTCGCGCGGGCTTTCCGGCGCGATGTGACCGTGGCTCTGGCGGAGACCCTGATGGGCTGCGCGGGTAAGGCCGAGGGTGGGGCCGGGCACGGTCTTATCGGACGACTCGAGGCGGACGGCATCCGGTTCTTCCATCACCATCTCCCCTCTTCCTGATGCGGCGGGCATTCCGGGCCGGGCGTGGCGTTCCGCCCCGGCGGAGCGGATTTATGGTTTGCGGACAGGGATCCGATACAGAAGCGTGATTCCTTCTTGCAGGCGCTCTCTTCGGGAGGCGAGGATGAGATTCTATCGGTGTTTTTTCCCGGCGGCCTGTCTGTTGATCCTGTCCGCCTGTTCGGGCAGTGACGCGCCGGCGGAGCGGGCACGAGACGGCTCGGGCGATCATGTCTGGAAGACGCAGGAAAACGCCTACAGAAAGGCGCAGGAGGTGGCGCCGATGCTGGAGGACGCGGATCAGCATCGGCGTGAGCTGATGGAGCAGCAGGGCGGCTAGAGCTTTGCTACCAGGGTGGCCGGCGCGGAGGCGACCGGCCTTCCCGGATCGCGTATGATATAGGCGTCGTCGTTCCGCGCGGAACTTCCGTTTCCGGGACAGCTCTTAGGTGAAAGCATACGCAGGTTCCGCGATTCCGGCCTGAGTCCGGGCTGCACGGTTTCTTCGCTGTCTCACGCCGCTGTTTTTTACATGGCAGGTGATCATGCATCGGAAAAAATATTCTTGGATGATCCTGGGGTCTGCCCTGATGTCGGGCCTCACGTTCGGCGCGCACGCCGAGCCGCAGACCGGTTGGTATGTCGGCGCCGACGCGGGTATCGGCACGATCGATGTGAACGAGGGCTTCTGGACGGACGGCTCGATTACGAACGCCGAGATCGATAAATCGGGGGCGGCCTATCACCTGTATGCGGGTTATCGCCTGCATCGTCATTTCGCCCTGGAGGTCGGTTATTTGAATTTCGCCGATACGGTGTTCAGCGGAAATTCCAACGGCGTCGGTTCGATCTGGAATGCGGGCCCGATCGAGGGCCGTACCGAGATCCGGGGTCTGACGATGCAGGGGGTGGGGCTGTGGCCGCTGGATAGTCTGAATCTGACCTTGTTCGTCAAGGGCGGATTGTTCATGTGGGACTCCCTCGCCCTGTACAGCTCGACGATCAATGATATCCATCATTTCAACGACGACGGCGGATCGTTGCTCGGGGGCGTGGGGGCGGAGATAAACGCCTGGGGTGGATGGCGGATCCGGGGCGGAGTGGACGTCACCGGGGTCGGGCTCGCCAACCGCGAGATGGTCACCGCGACGATCGCGACGATCGGCGTGATGCACCCGCTCTATTGACGGGGCGGATCGTGAAAAAATACATGTGTGTGATCTGCGGCTTTATCTATGACGAGGCGCTGGGTCTGCCCGAACACGGGATCCATCCCGGCACGTTGTGGAAGGATGTGCCTCTGACCTGGCGCTGCCCCGATTGCGGCGCCGGAAAGGAAGACTTTCAGATGATCGAGGTCTGAGCGGCGCACCGCCGGTCGTCGATCACCCCCCGTTTTGTCCCCTTCGGGCCCTGCGCATACCGCAGGGCCTGGCGACCCTATCGCCATAAATAAAAAAGGGAGCGCTGGTTGGCGCTCCCGAGGCACGCGCTGTGAGGAGGGTCATACGCGTGGTTGGTTGAAGCTGCGATCGGCGAGGCCATTCGGCCCGATGCCCGACCTCATGGAACGCAGTATATCCAGCTCCCGATACAAATGCAAATAATTCTCATTTTATTTAAGTGGGGCTGCCGGAGGGGCAGGATACGCGTGGGGCGGGGACAGGGGAGAAAAACAAAAGCCGACCCGATGGGCCGGCTTTTGTGGTACCGCGATGGCCGAATTACAGGCCGAGGATGAAGTCCACCAGCGTACCGATGTCGGCATCGGAAACGCGCGGGGAGTAGGGAGGCATCGGAACGCCACCCGTGACTTCGGTCCAGTTGCCTTTGCCGCCGGCCTTGACCTTGTCGACCAGATGGGCTTTCGCACCGGCGTCGCCCTTGTACTTCTTGGCGACATCCGCCCACGCCGGACCCACGACCTTCTTGTCGATCGCGTGGCAGGCGGTGCAACCGCTCGAGGCGGCCAGGGGCGGCATGTCCGCGGCCATGACTTGGCTCGCGCCCAGGGTTAAGGCGGCGGCGGCCGTCAGATTCAACCAACGTAATTTCATGATGATACTCCCTCCTTACGGATGTGACTTCGTTGTAGTGATCTTACAAGGAACTCGCAGCAGGCATGATGCGTGGCTGCGATGCGACTTGAAATCCAGTCGAATGCCCTGGCCGAACTCGAATGTTATTATTTGCCCGAAAATTGGCGCTTAATTATGCCGAGGTTCTTTTTTGCCTGTCAAGCCGAAAAGGGCGAGATCGGGAAATCGAATCAGAGGGTTAAGTGATAATTACTCGAGGGGAAACGGCCCGGGGCGAGGCCGTGTGCCGTATCATTTGCAGGGGTTTTTCGGGGGGCGTGCCGGAACCGGCAACAAAAAAATCTCCACCGTGTGCAGACCCGGTGTTGCGTTCCCCGCCGTCTTCGTCGGACGGGGAGAGATCGCGGACGCGCTAGGGATATTTCAGCGGTGCAGCTCTTCGTTTCCGCCCTGCCGGCGCGCGGCCCTGTACAGGTGGATCTCCAGATCGAGCGAACACCAGTCGCCGTATCCGATGATCTTGCGTTTCCCGTTCAGGTACTCGATCACCACCTTGGCAGGACGGCCGGAGGCGTAGCCGACGGCCCATACCTTGATCAACTGGCCCGTCATATTCATATACCAGTTGCCGACCACCGCTTTCTGCTTCACTGACATATATATTTCCTCTCTCGGGTACATATATTTCAGATACGGTACGAAGTATAGCACAATCAGGAAAATATCAGATGGAACATAAGCTTAATTTCGTAGAAACAACTGCTTATCACCTCCCGCGGGCGGCGGGGCCGGTCATCCGCATTTGGAGTCGCCGCAATTGAGGCAGGTCAGGCAGCCGTCCATCTGGATCATCGCCTTGGTGTGGCATTTGGCGCAGAGCCGGGCCCCCTCGGGAAACGAGTCGGCCTTGTCGCCGGTCTCGGTGTCCGGGGACTGATCGAATTCGCGGCGCTTCGCCTCCACGAATCGCTTCTGGTGATCGTCGAGGCGCTCGCCCTTGATCAGGCCGATGAAACGCAGGTGGTTCTCGATGACGTCGCCGATCTCGGCGACCAGCGAGGGCATGAATTTTCCGCCCCGCTTGAAGTAGCCGCCGCGGGGATCGAACACCGAGTGCAGTTCCTCCACCAGGAAGGTGACGTCGCCGCCCTTGCGGAAGACGGCGGAGATGATGCGGGTGAGCGCTACGATCCACTGGAAGTGGTCCATGCTCTTCGAGTTGATGAAGATCTCGAACGGACGGCGCAACTCGTGCTCCGTACCCGGGTTCAGCACGATGTCGTTGATCGTGACGTAGAGCGCGTGCTCGGTGAGCGGGGTTTTGACCTTGTAGGTCGAGCCGAGCAGCATGTCCGGCCGCTCGAGCTTTTCATGCATGTGAATGATGTTCGAGGCCTGGGCGTTCTCCTCCGCCTCGGCCTCGTCCTTGGCCACCTCGTAACCGATGATCTTGTTTTCGATCTTTATCGCCATGTCCCGGGATTCTCCGCGCTGAATGTCGTCATCCGTCAATACTTGCCGTAGTAGCCCTCCTTGAGGGCGTCGTACAGATTCGCGGCGGTATGGGTCTCGCCGTCGTATTCGATCTCTTCGTTGCCTTTCGCCTCCACCGTGGTGCCGTCCTGCAGCTTGAAGCGATAGACGGTATTCTCGAGGTCCTTTTCCTTGACCAGCACGCCCTGGAACGCCTCCGGGTTGAAGCGGAAGGTGGTGCAGCCCTTGAGGCCCTGTTCGTAGGCGTAGATGTAGATATCCTTGAATTTTTCGTAATCGTAGTCGCTGGGTACGTTGGCCGTCTTGGAGATGGAGGAATCGACCCATTTCTGCGCGGCGGCCTGCACGTCGACGTGCTCTTTCGGCGTGATGTCGTCGGCCGAGACGAAATACTCCGGCAGGTGTTCGCCCTCCCTGTCGGAGCCCGGCGTCGCCTTGGGGTTGATCAGCTCGCGGTAGGCCAGCAGTTCGAAGGAGTAGACGTCGATCTTTTCCTTGGTCTTGCGGCCTTCGCGGATGACGTTACGGAAATAATGATGGGCGAAACTGGGTTCGATGCCGTTGCTCGCATTGTTGGCCAGCGACAGCGAGATCGTGCCGGTCGGCGCGATTGAGGTATGGTGGGTGAAGCGCGCGCCGATGTCGGCCAGGCGGTCGACCAGTTCGGGCGCGACCTCGGCGATGCGCTGCATGTAGCGGCTGTAGCGGGCGTGCAGGATCTTGCCCTTGATGCGGTCGCCGATGCGATAGCCGTCGCGACCCATTTCGGGGCGCTTACGCAGCATCTCGGCCGTGACCGGGAACTCCCGCTCCAGGATCGGGGCCGGCCCCTTTTCGATGGCCAGATCCAGCGCGGTTTCCCAGCCCACCAGCGCCATCTCGCGCGTGACACGCTCGGTGAACTCGAGCGAATCCCGGACGCCATATTTCATGCGCAGCATGGTGAGGGTGGAGCCCAGTCCGAGGTAACCCATGCCGTGGCGGCGCTTGCTTCGGATCTCCTCGCGCTGCTGTTCGAGCGGAAGGCCGTTGACCTCCACCACGTTATCGAGCATGCGGGTGAAGACGGCGACCGCCTTGCGATAGCCGTCCCAGTCGAAATAGGCCCGGTCGGAGAACGGGTGGTGCACGAACTTGGTCAGATTGATCGATCCCAGCAGGCAGGAGCCGTAGGGCGGCAGCGGCTGTTCGCCGCAGGGATTGGTGGCGCGGATGTTCTCGCAGAACCAGTTGTTGTTCATCTCGTTGACCTTGTCGATCAGGATGAAGCCGGGCTCGGCGTAGTCGTAGGTGGAGGTCATGATGAGGTTCCACAGATGACGCGCCTTGATCGTGCGTTCGATCTTGCACGCCACCAGCCCCGACTCGTTGGTGATATAGCCCTCACTGGTCGGCCATTCGCGCCATACCACCTGCTCGGGGTTGTTCAGATCCAGCTCGCCGCCCTCGATCATCGCCGGCGAGGCCGGGAACGCCAGCCGCCAGGGGCGGTCGTTCTTGACCGCGTCCATGAATTCCTGGGTGATCAGCAGCGACAGGTTGAACTGGCGCAGACGGCCATCCTCGCGCTTGGCGCGGATGAAGTTGATGACGTCGGGGTGGCCGATGTCGAAGGTGCCCATCTGGGCGCCGCGCCGTCCGCCCGCCGAGGAGACCGTGAAGCACATCTTGTCGTAGATATCCATGAACGACAGCGGACCGGAGGTATAGGCCCCGGCGCCCGAGACGTAGCCGCCGCGCGGGCGCAGCGTGGAGAATTCGTAGCCGATGCCGCAGCCGGCCTTCAGCGTGAGCCCGGCCTCGTGCACCTTGCCGAGGATATTGTCCATCGAGTCCTCGATGGTGCCGGAGACCGTGCAATTGATGGTCGAGGTCGCCGGCTTGTGATCCTGCGCGCCGGCATTGGAGACGATGCGCCCGGCCGGGATCGCGCCGTGGCGCAGGGCCCACAGAAACTCCTCGTACCACTGGTCGCGTTTTTCCTGCGTGTCCTCCGCGTCCGCCAGCGCGCGCGCGATGCGCTTGTAGGTATCATCGATCGTCTGGTCGAGTACGCGGCCGCTTTTGCTCTTCAGGCGGTACTTTTTATCCCAGATGTCGCGGGAGGCGGCTTGCAGCGGGATTTCGGAGGCGTCGGAGGCGATTACGCGCAGGTGTACAGATTCCATCGTTGATGATTCTCCTTATTGATCGTTCTCGTTTTTTTATGCGACCCCATAGGCATCAACACAAGATGTTGTGTCGATGCCTGTAGAGACGGACAGGGACGGGAAATGGATCGATAATCTCCATGGTAATGCGGGAGCAAAATAAAACATATAAAAAACAAAAAGATAATTCGCTATCCCGGGCGTCGAGACGAGGCGTCGCCGGGCCTGGCGTGCGAGGTGGAATGATGCTCCTTTCGAATCGGAAACACAATATCTTGTGTTTCATGTGCAAAAGATCTGGAATAGGCGTGAGAAACGGCTGGATAAGCTGTGGATAAGTTGTGGATCCCGCGCGGCCCGATCATAGGCCAGCGCAGGCATGGGCAGGAACGATCCTCTCGCGGTTCGGTCCAATCCGATGATTCGAATCCCCGGTTTCTGGAGACACAATGAAGGATAAACGCAACGTTTTCGCGGCCGCGGTCTGTATCTTCACGCTGTGCGCCGGCGCCCTGTTCCCCCTGGCGGCATCCGCCTCCCTGCCGGTCGCCGATTCGCAGGGCCGGGAATTGCCGAGCCTCGCCCCGATGCTGGAGCGCGTGATGCCGGCGGTCGTGAACATCTCCACCTTGAGCCGCGTCCCGGTGCAGAACAATCCGCTGCTGAGCGATCCGTTCTTTCGCCGCTTCTTCAACATCCCGGACCGTCCGCAGGAGCGCCAGGCGCAGAGCCTGGGATCCGGCGTGATCATCGACGCCAAGCAGGGCTATGTCCTCACCAACAATCACGTGGTCGACAAGGCCACGGAGATCCGGGTCACGCTGATGGACGGTCGCCAGTTGACCGCCAGGCTGATTGGCGCCGATCCGGAGGCGGATGTCGCGGTTATCCAGATCCCCGCCGAGGGGCTCACCGCGCTGACGCTGGCCGATTCCTCCCGCCTGCGCGTCGGGGATTTCGTGGTCGCCATCGGTAACCCCTTCGGGCTGGGGCAGACGGTGACCTCCGGCATCGTCAGCGCGCTGGGACGCAGCGGTCTCGGCATCGAAGGCTTCGAGGACTTCATCCAGACCGATGCCTCGATCAATCCCGGCAATTCCGGCGGCGCGCTGGTCGATCTGAGTGGGGAACTGGTCGGGGTGAATACCGCGATCATCGCGCCGGGCGGGGGAAACGTCGGCATCGGCTTCGCCATTCCGGCCAATATGGTCGCCCAAATCATGAGCCAGCTCGTCGAGTATGGCGAGGTCCGGCGCGGGCAGTTGGGCATCGCGGCGCAGGATCTCACCCCGGAGCTCGCCCAGGCCTTCGGGGTCCACGACCTGAATCAGGGCGTGGTCGTGGTCCAGGTGGGCGACGGCACCCCCGCGGCGCGGGCAGGGATCAAGAGCGGGGACATCATCGTCAGCATCAACGGCCGCGGGATCCGCACCCGTTCCGAACTGCGCACGGCGATCGGCCTGCTGCGGATCGGCGAAAGGATCAAGGTCGAGATCTTGCGCGACGGCAAGCGCCGGACGCTGACCGCGGAGATCACCGCGCCCGTGCAGGAGCAGGTCGCGGGCGAGGCGCTGAATCCGCGTCTGGCGGGTGCCCTCTTCGGCGATCTCGATGAAAGCTCGCCGATGTACGGTCGCGTCGAGGGGGTCGTTGTCGCCGACATCAAGGCGAACAGCGCGGCGCAGCTCAGCGGCCTGCGCCCGGGCGACATTGTGGTGGCGGTGAACCGGCGCCCGGTGGCGTCGATTGCGGAGCTGCGGCAGGCGGTCGATCCCGGCGTGAACCGGCTCCTGCTCAACGTTCAGCGCGGCGAACTGGCCCTGTTTATCGCCCTGCAGTAGCTCGACGCTCCTTCCCCCACAAGCGAAAACGCCGCCCGGAGGCGGCGTTTTCACCTGGGCCGTCGCACGGCCTACTTCGCGGAGTGTCCGCTCAGCTTGATCTCGACCCGGTCTTCGTCCTTCAGGTTGGCGTAGTATTCGCGCAGGACCTGCAGCACCTCGGGCCGGCTGAACTCGGACGGCACGTGATCGTTTTCCGACAGGGCCTTGCGCAGTTTGCTGCCGGAGAGCAGCAGCCGGTCCGACCCCTCGTGCGGGCAGGTGCGCATGGAGGCCATGCCGTTGCACTTGAAACACCAGAAGGTCCAGTCGATCTTGAGTGGCTTGGTCTCCAGGGCGTCGTGCGGGATCTCGTCGAAGATGTGCTGCGCGTCGAACGGCCCGTAGTATTCGCCTACGCCGGCATGGTCGCGACCCACGATCAGGTGCGAACAGCCGTAGTTTTGGCGGAACAGCGCGTGCAGCAAGGCCTCGCGCGGTCCCGCGTAGCGCATGTCGAGCGGATAGCCGGACTGCACCACCGTATCCTTCACGAAGTAATTTTCCACCAGGGCGTTGATGGCCTTGACGCGGACGTCGGAGGGGATGTCGCCGGGCTTGAGCTTGCCGAGCAGCGAATGGATCATCACGCCGTCGCAGATCTCGATGGCGATCTTGACCAGGTATTCATGCGAGCGGTGCAACGGGTTGCGCGTCTGGAACGCCACCACGGTGGACCAGCCCTTGGCCTCGAACAGCCGGCGGGTCTCGGCCGGGGTCATGTAGACCTCGGCGAAATCGACCGGGAAACGCCCCTGCGACAGCACCTTGACCGGGCCGGCCAGATTCACGTCGCCCTGTGCCATCACCATCTTCACGCCGGGGTGCGCGGGGTCGGCGGTCTTGAACACCTTGGCGCATTCGTGCGCCTTGTCGATGGTGTATTTCTCGGTGACCCGCAGGGTGGCCATGATCTCGCCGCTCTCGCGATCCACCAGCGCGACCTCGCCGCCGATCTTGATACCATCGGCGGTGACCTGGTCGGTGGAGAGGGTGATGGGGATGGGCCAGAACAGGCCGTTGGCCAGCGTCATGTGGTCGCATACCCCCTGCCAGTCCGCGCGGTTCATGAAACCGTCGAGCGGGGTGAGGCCGCCGATGCCCAGCATGATGAGATCACCGGTCTCGCGCGAGCTGATCTGGACCTTGGGCAGGGTTTGGGCGCGCGCCCGTTCGGCGGCCAGCGCCTCGCCCTCCAGCAGCAGGGGCTTGAGCGTCGCGCTGCCGTGGGGTTTAACGAGATTGGACATGGTTCGACTCCTGAAGAAAGGGGGTAATCCGATGCTGGCGGGTATTCTAGCAGAACGGTGGCGCCCCGCGGGCGGGATTCGGCGTGCGGGGCGGGGCGCGCGGCCCGCCGGCCGCGCTATTTCCCGGCCCGAGCCCCGGCGTCCATCCGGTGGAGCCGGGTCGTGCGCATGGCCGGCTCCGGCTGCAGCGTGACGTGCTCGATGTCGTAGCGCTCGTGCAGCAGGTGGCGCAGCGCGGCCAACTGATTGTCCCATCTGGACATGTCGTGGATCACGACGTGCGCCGAGAGCGCTACCCGGCCGCTCGCCAGCGTCCAGATGTGCAGGTCGTGTATTTCTCTCACGCCCGGCAGTCCCGCCATGGCGGCGCCGACCTGGCCCAGGTCGAGGTAGTGAGGCACGCCCTCCATGATGACGTGCAGGACCTCGCGCAGCAGCCGCAGGCTGGAGATAAGGATCAGCGCGCAGATGAGGAAGGACAGGATCGGATCGATGGCGTTCCATCCCGTGAAATAGATGACGATGCCGGAGGCCAGCGCCGCGACCGATCCCAGCAGGTCGCCCAGGACGTGCAGCAGCGCGGCACGGACGTTGAGGTCTTTTTCGCCGCCGTGCAGCAGGCGGAAGACGATCAGATTGACGATCAGCCCCGCCGCGGCGATCGCGATGACGATGCGGCTGTCCACCGGGCTCGGGGCCTGCAGACGCTGTATGGCCTGCCAGGTGATGCCGATCACCACGACCACCATGAAGACGCCGTTGAACAACGCAGCCACGGCCTCGGCCCGCACCAGTCCGTAGGAATGGCGCAGCGAGGGAGGCTGGCGTGCGACCCAGGCGGCGAAGGCGGCGAGGCCCAAGGCCGTCATGTCCGAAAACATATGCCCCGCGTCCCCCAGCAGGGCCAGCGAATCCGCCAGCCAGCCGCCCACCGCCTCGATCAGGGCGAACCCCAGGGTGAGCAGGAAGGCCCACCACAGGAAACGGTCGGCCGCGGCGCCCCCCTCGGTCGGGCGCTCGTGGTGGTGATGGTGGTGGCTATGGGCGGGCATGGCGGTCGGGCGCTGCGGTCGTGGACTGTCCGTGTATGGTATCACTGCGGGCGGGGCGGGGCGCGCCCCGGGCCGGCGCCGCGCGTCCGCCGTCGCGCCTCATTTCGGTTCGAACGCCGTCCGCAGCCGTTTCGCGACCGGTGTGTTCCTGAGCCGCACGTAGTTCGGCAGGCCGTTTTTGTACGGGGGATAGTCTTCGCCCCGGATCAGCGGCAGCAGGTAGGCGCGGCAGGCGGCGGTGATGCCGAATCCGTCCCGGCGGATGAACCGCCTCGGCATTATCTTTTCCACGTTGGCGACCCGGTCGAGCGGGGCCATGCCTATCTTCCAGCGGTAGGGCCGGTTGGACACGCGCTCGATGGTCGGCATGACCGCGTTGTGTCCCGCGAGCGCGAAGCGTACCGCCGCCCGGCCGACGGCATAGGCCTGATCCACGTCCGTCTTCGAGGCGATGTGGCGCGCGGCGCGCTGCAGGTAGTCCGCCACGGCCCAGTGATGTTTGAGGCCGAGCCGCTGCCGGATCAGATCGGCGATGATGGGGGCGACGCCGCCGAGCTGCGCGTGACCGAAGGCGTCGCGCAGGCCCTGATCGGAGAGGAACCTTCCCTCGGTGTCGCGCACCCCTTCCGAGACGACCACGGAACAATAGCCGTACTTGCGCACGGTCCCGTCCACCCTGGCCAGGAACTTCTCCGGTTCGAACGGGATCTCGGGGAACAGGATGACGATCGGCAGGTCCGTGTCCGCATCGGCCGCGAGCCCGCCGGCGGCGGCGATCCAGCCGGCGTGACGGCCCATGACCTCGAGCACGAACACCTTGGTGGAGGTCTTGGCCATCGACGCGACGTCGAAGCTCGCTTCGCGCGTCGAGACCGCGACGTATTTGGCCACCGAGCCGAAGCCCGGGCAGTTGTCGGTGAGCGGCAGATCGTTGTCGACGGTCTTCGGGATGTGGATGGCCTGGACGGGGTAACCGAGGCCGGCCGAGAGCTGCGAGATCTTGAGGCAGGTATCGGCCGAGTCGCCGCCGCCGTTGTAGAAGAAATAACCGATGTCGTGTGCCGCGAATACCTCGATCAGCCGCTCGTATTCACGCCGGTTCTGCTCCAGCCCCTTGAGCTTGTAGCGGCAGGAGCCGAAGGCCCCGGCCGGCGTGTGGCGCAGCGCCGCGATGGCCCGGCGGTCCTCCCGGCCGGTGTCGATCAGATCCTCGGTCATGGCGCCGAGGATCCCGTTACGGCCCGCGAAGACCCGGCCGATCCGGTCCCGGTGCCGGCGCGCGGTCTCGATCAGGCCGCAGGCGGAGGCATTGATGACGGCGGTGACGCCGCCGGACTGCGCGTAGAAGGCATTCCTCCGGCCCATGTCGGGTTTCCTCCTCAATGATGTAGTGAGATGGCGCGCACTGACGCGAACGCGCTCATTCCATATAAAATACGCTTTGCATGGAAGAGAAAAAACGGTATAAGCATACGTCATGTCATCTGTCCGCCCGATGGGCGCCGTCATGGACGCGGCCGCTCCGCTCCTTGAGTTGATAACATATTGAAATCATTGATCTTAATTAAAAAGACCAATAACTGGACGGGGTAAACGATATGAGAATCGTATTGTTGGGGGCGCCAGGATCGGGGAAGGGGACGCAGGCCAAGCTGCTGACGGATCAATACCGGGTGCCCCAGATCTCGACCGGAGACCTGCTGCGCGCCGCCGTCAAGT
>JADLCS010000009.1 GCA_020847075.1 Gammaproteobacteria bacterium | reverse complement strand
TCGTAGCCACCTATCGGTGCCGCCATGGCAGCGCCGCCTATGAAAAGCGCGGCCGGCGCCAAGGACAGAGAAGTTAGTTTCTTCATTTGTCTCTCCCATGAATATATTATGAGCAGATACTGTTATAAATCTCTTATATAACAGTCTCTTATATTGTCCTTAACGAGAAACCTCCCTGAGAAACCGAACGTATGCGGGGCACAAGCAGACACTGTTTCCTACTTGAGGATCACTCCCGATCCGCCTTCCGACCAAACGCTCAGGCAAAGTTTAACCACGATTGGGGATGTCAGTCAAAGTTTTTACACTATTCGAACATCTTTTTTACACAATTTTATCTTCATAGAAAATCTCATAACTATATGAAGTTAAGTAATACTGTTCGCGGCGACCTCATCGTCGACTCCACGAGTGAAAAACGGGAGGCGGGACGCACAGGATGCTCCAACCAAGAAGAGTGGATACTTCGTCGAGACGAATCCCGGCCCGCAAACGACCGTGAAAAATCACCGGGGGATTACGGGTCCGGAACAATGACGGGCAACGGACACAGGCCCTGATCGGCGCTATACGGTGCGAAATCGCAGGGACGCCGCCGGTTCCCGCGGGCGCCGATCTCGCAACCACGATAACTATGGATGACTGAAGAGTGGTGGCTATGCCTGGACTCGAACCAGGGACACCAGCATTATGAATGCTGTGCTCTAACCGACTGAGCTACATAGCCGAATGGACCAAGGGATTCTGGAGAAAAGCGGAAGCCATCATACCGAATTCCCTCACGGCGCGACAAGTAGAGGCGCCCGCGTTCCCCGCTTTTTCTTCGGGCGGGACACCCGCGGCCGATCCGGCCGCTAGACGTTGAACCGGAAATGGATGACGTCGCCATCCTGGACGACGTAATCCTTTCCCTCCAGACGCCATTTGCCCGCCTCCTTGGCGCCCGCTTCACCGTTGCAGGCGATATAGTCGGCGTAGGCGATGACCTCGGCGCGGATGAACCCTTTCTGGAAGTCGGTGTGTATCACGCCGGCCGCCTCCGGCGCGGTGGCGCCGACCGGGATGGTCCAGGCCCGGACCTCCTTTTCTCCGGCGGTGAAATAGGTCTGCAGCCTGAGCAGGCGATGACCGGCGCGGATCACCCGATTGAGGCCGGGCTCGTCGAGCCCCAGGTCGGCGAGAAACTCAGTCTTTTCCTCGTCCGGCAGTTCCGCGATCTCGGACTCGATCGCCGCGCACACCGGTACCACCTCGGCGCCCTCCTTCGCCGCCAGCTCGCGCACCCGGTCCAGCAGGGGGTTATCCTTGAAGCCGTCCTCCGCCACGTTGGCGATGTACATCGTGGGTTTGGCGCTCAACAGGTGCAGGTCCTGCAGCCGGTCGAGAGGCTCGCCCAGCCCCATCGTGCGCACCGGCATCGCGCCGTCGAGGTGGGCGCGCACCTTCTCCAGCAGCGCCTGACGCGCCAGGGCCTCCTTGTCGCCGCTGCGGGTCTGGCGCGCCACCCGGTCCAGGGCCCGCTCGACGGATTCGAGGTCGGCCAGGGCGAGCTCGGTGTTGATCGTTTCGATATCCGCCAGCGGATCCACCCGGCCGGCGACGTGCACGATGTCATCGTGCTCGAAACAGCGCACGACATGGGCGATGGCCTGGGTCTCGCGGATATGCGCAAGGAATTTATTGCCCAGCCCCTCGCCCTTCGAGGCGCCGGCGACCAGCCCGGCGATGTCGACGAATTCCATTGTCGTCGGCAGCACGCGCTGCGGTCTGACGATGGCGGCGAGGGCCGCCAGACGCGGATCCGGCATCGGCACCATGCCGACGTTCGGCTCGATGGTGCAGAACGGATAATTACTCGCCTCGATCCCCGCCTTGGTCAGGGCGTTGAACAGCGTCGACTTGCCCACGTTGGGCAGGCCGACGATGCCGCATTTGAATCCCATGTCTGAATACTCCTGCCGCGGCTATTGCGGCTTCGTGGTCTCGTCCCGACGACGGTGCAGATGGTTCATGGCACGCTCGGGCTGGCCGGACACGGCCAGCGGCAGCACCGCGATGGCCTCTTCGACCGCCCCCTGGATCAGCGCGCGATCCGCGATGGAGGGCGGGTGCAGTACATAGTTCACCACCTCGCTGCTGCTGCCGGGTCGGCCGACGCCCAGGCGCAGACGCAAAAAATCCGTCTCCCCGCCGAAGACTTCGATGATATCGCGCAGGCCGTTGTGCCCCCCGTGACCGCCGCCGCGCTTGAAACGCGCGGCGCCCGGCGGCAGGTCGATCTCATCGTGCACCACCAGTATGCGTTCGGCGGGGATGCGGTAATAGCGCGCCAGCGCGGCGACGGCCTGACCGCTGCGGTTCATGAAGGTCATGGGCTTGAGCAAGTGACAGGGGTGGCCATCCAGTTCGGCGCGCGCCGTCTCCGCCTGGAAACGGCGCTCCGACCTGAACTCGACGCCGACCCGGCGCGCGAATTCGTCCAGCAGCCAGAAGCCCGCGTTGTGGCGCGTCTCCCGATACTCGGCGCCCGGGTTTCCCAGGCCCGCGATGACTTCGATCGGCGCCGACAAGAAGGCCGCCCCGCCGCCCGTGGATCAGCCCTTGCCGCCTTCCTGCTTGGCCTCGCCGGCGGTCGGTACGGCCGCCGCCTCCGCGACAGAGGCCGTTTCCGCCTCGACGGCCGCGCGCGGGACGTGGACAGACACCACCGACAGATCGTGCTCGGGGCCGTGCGTCAAGGCGATGATCTTCACGCCCTCGGGCAACTTGATATCGGAGAGATGCAGGGTCTCGTTCAACTGCAGGCCGCTGACATCCACTTCCAGGTATTCCGGCAGGTATCTGGGCAGACAGCTGACCTCGACGTCCGTCACCAGATGCGAAATGATGCCGCCGCCGAGCTTGACGCCGGGCGCGACGGCCTCGCCGATGAAGTGCAGCGGCACGTGCATGCGCAGTTCCTCGGTCTCGCTGATGCGCTGCAGATCCATGTGCAGGATGATCGGCCGATAGCTGTGGCGTTGCAGGTCCTTGAGCACCGCCTGCACCGCCTGCCCGTCGACGTTGACGGTCAGAATATGCGAATAAAAGGCCTCGTTCTCCAGGCTGTGCCGCACCGCGTCCTGCTCCAACACCAGGCTCAGGGGTTTCTGCCCGCCGCCGTACATGATGGCCGGGACCTTGCCTTCACGACGCAGGCGGCGGCTCGCTCCCTTCCCGCTCTCGTGACGGACTTGTGCATTCAGTTCAAAACTCACGCTCATGACGTCTTCTCCTAGGTTGCCGAACACCGGTTCCGACCGCGACCAGTCGGGACCGTCCAATGAAACCGATAAGCTCCGGGAACACGCATCCCGCGGCCGCGGGATGCCGTTCAGTCCATATAGATCGAACTGACCGACTCCTCCGCATTGATGCGGCGCATGGTCTCGGCCAGCATGTCCGCCACCGACAACTGGCGGATCTTGGGCGACTGCACGGCCGCCGGCGACAGCGGGATGGTGTCCGTCACCACCAGCTCGTCGAGCACGGAGGCATTGACCCGCTCCGCCGCCTCGCCCGACAACACCGGATGAGTACAGTAGGCGACCACCTTCGCGGCGCCCTCTTCCTTCAGCACGCGCGAGGCCTCGCACAGTGTGCCGGCCGTATCCACCATGTCGTCCAGCATGACGCAGGTGCGATCGCGCACGTCGCCGATGATGTTCATCACCTTGGCGATGTTGGGTCCGGGCCGGCGCTTGTCGACGATGGCCAGGTCGGCGCCGCCGAGCTGTTTCGCCATCGCGCGCGCGCGCACCACCCCGCCGACGTCCGGCGACACCACGATCACGCGCGGATATTTGCTGCGCCAGATGTCGGTCAGCAGCACCGGCGAGGCATACACATTGTCCACCGGGATATCGAAGAATCCCTGGATCTGGTCGGCGTGCAGGTCCACCGTCAATACGCGGTCGGTCCCGACGTTGGTGACCATGTCCGCCACCACGCGCGCGCTGATCGGGACGCGCGCCGAACGCGGGCGCCGGTCCTGGCGTGAATAACCGAAATACGGGATCACCGCCGTGATGCGATAGGCCGAGGAACGCCGCATCGCGTCCACCATCAGGAGCAGTTCCATCAGATGGGTATCCGTCGGGGCGCAGGTCGGCTGAATGATGAACACATCCTTGCCGCGCACATTCTCGGTGATCTCGATGTGCACCTCGCCGTCGCTGAAGCGATCGACGTTGGCCCCGCCCAGCGGCAGGTTGAGGCGGGAGACGACATTCTGCGCGAGCTGGCGGTGCGCCGTCCCGCTGAATACGACCATCTGCCGGTAGGTGACGCCGGACCCGCTCTCTGAGGGAAAATTCACGCCTGCGTACCCTTAAGGTATACACCGCCCATCTGCATCGATCCCGCCCCGGAGCCGCGCTCCAAACCCAATGCGGGGATTATTTGGCTGGGGTGCCAGGATTCGAACCTGGGTATGCGGGAATCAAAATCCCGTGCCTTACCGCTTGGCGACACCCCATGCATTCCATTCCGCCCGGACCGCATCACCGCGCAGGTTGCGCACAGTGTAACTCGACCCTCGCCAGCAAGGGCGAGTGATTGCACCCCTTGGCCACGAAGGCACGCCAGCCCACCGGCAGACATCGCCGCGCTTCATCGGCCGCCCGCCGTTCCGGAAAGCTTGCGAATACGCAGGCCCCGGTCCCGCTCATGCGCGCCGGCGCGAAACGCCCCAGCCAGTCCAGCGCCTCGGCCACCCGGGGGAAGCGCGCCCTCACCACCGGCTCGCAGACATTAAGCCCATGATCGCCCGAAAGAAAGCCGCTTATTGTGAGGGCATCGCAGTCGCGTGTCAATTCCGGCGCGGCGAAGATCTCGGCGGTGGAGACCTGTGCATCCGGGATCACCACCAGATACCAGGGCTCCTCCAGCGTCAGCGGGGTGAGGATCTCACCCACGCCCTCCGCCCACGCCGCCCGCCCGCGCACGAATACCGGTACGTCCGCCCCCAGCCGCAGGCCGAGGGTGGCCAGTTCCTCCATGGATAATCCGAGATCCCACAGACAGTTAAGGGCCCACAGCGTCGTCGCGGCATCCGAACTCCCCCCGCCCAGCCCGCCGCCCGCCGGGATGCGCTTGTCGATGGCGATCTCGACCCCGCGCCGCTCTCCGGTGTGGCTTTGCAGCAGGCGCGCCGCGCGTACCGTCAGGTCGCTCTCGGGATCGATCCCCGGAAGGACGGAACTCCGGCGAACGAGACCGTCGTCTCGCAGCCTGAAACCGAGGGTGTCGCCGTACTCCAGGAACTGGAACACCGTCTGCAGCAGATGATAGCCGTCCGCGCGGCGGCCGGTGATGTGCAGAAATCGGTTGAGCTTGGCCGGCGCGGGCCATCCGCGGCCGGGATCGGGCGGCGGGGAATCAGGGAGATTTTCGGTCGAACTCATCGGCGACGCCTGCGGCAACCGCGACAGTATACGTCACGCCGGCCGGGGACTCATCCCCCTAGCTCCCAGGCATCGATCACCATGCGGATGCGCAGAGCGCGCCCCTCCAGCATGAGCTTCCTGGGCAGGTCGCCGGGGCCGCCGTCGACGGCGGTGTACTGCGGGTATTCGACGCTCCAGCCCTCCTGTTCGAGCCGGGACAGGCGGCCGCGGTCGTCGAGCCGGGTCTCCGCCCGGAAGTGCGGCTGCGGCACCCCGAGAACCCAGAAGCGCAGCGCATCGACCGGGGCGGACCAGCCGAAACTCGCCTCTAGCAATTCCCCGGCGGTCGCGGCCTGCCGCGGCTCCTGGTCCGGCAGGCGCAGCATCGCCCCTCCGTCACCGGCCTCCATGCGGGCCAGCCGCTGGCCCAGCAGCGACATGAAATCGATGGTATAGGCGTCGCCCCGCTGGGACCAGTGGATGCGCGCGTTCCAGGAGCCGTCCGGACCGCTGACCGAGATACGCCCGCTGACCTCCCACTCACGGATCTCCCGCAGCAGCGCGCTGCGCGCGGACCACGCGGCCTCGGCGTCCGCGCGCGACAAGGGCGCGCCGCCCGGCACCGAGGCGCAGGAAACGACCAGAAGAGGGAACAGCGCCCCGGCCAGGATCCGGAGGGCGGCCAGGCGACGGATCACCGCGCGCGGCATGACGAAGGACACCGGACCGGAGCCATCGCAGGCCTCCGCGCCGTCACTGCCCGAAGCGCTTCATCACATCCAGCAGCAGCTTGTCGTCCGGGAACAGCTCCAGCGCCTGCTCCCACACGTTGATCGCCTCCGCGCGCTCGCCGGAAACCCACAGCACTTCGCCCAGATGGGCGGCGACCTCGTGATCCTGCTTGATCTCCAGCGAACGGCGCAGGTATTTGAGGGCCTCCTTGTGGTTCCCGAGGCGATACAACACCCATCCCATGCTGTCCAGGATCGCGTTGTTCTGCGGGCTCTGGGCCAGGGCGCGCTGGATATAGACGTAGGCCTCCTCGAAGCGGTCGGTGCGGTCGGCCAGGGTATAACCGAGCGTGTTGAGGGCATCCACGTTGTTCGGATCACGCTCGAGAATGGCGCGCAGATCGGTCTCGAAGACCTCCATCAGCCCCAGCGAGTCGGCCGTGATGGCGTGCTGGTAGAGCAGATCGATATCCTCCGGATAGGTCTCCAGCGCCGCGCCTATCACCTGCATCGCCTCTTCGCTCCGGCCGGCCGCGCGCAGAATCTCCCCCTCGACCTGATACAGGCGCTTCCCCTGGTCGGGGAGCTGCGCGCGCAGGGCATGCAACTGATCGCGCGCCTCATCGACGCGCCCCTTGCCCGCGAGCAGGACCACGATACGGATACGCGCCTCGGGATACAGGTTGCCCCCGACGACGGAATAATGCGCAATGGCGGCATCGGGGTCGTTGCGGCCTTCCTCGACCAGCCCCAGATAGAAGTGCGCGTCGCTGCCGGCGTTTTCGTCCTGCGCCGCCTGTTGCAGGTATTTTTCCGCCTCCCCGAGATGATTGAGCTGCAGATTGATCATGCCGAGCGTCAACAGGATTTCCGCGTTGGGGCCGATCCGGCCGAGCACCTGCTCGTACTGCGTGATCGCCTCCTCCAGACGCTTGGCGTCCACCAGCATGCGGGCATACATCAGGCCGAGCCGCGTGTCCGCGGGAAAGCGCCGCGCCGACTGGGCCATGAAATCGAGCGCCTCCTCCTCGCGTTTCTGCTGCTGCAGCACCTTCACGCGCAGGTCGATGGCGTCGAGCGCCCCGGGGTCGAGTGCGAGGCAGTGATCGATCGCGTCCTCCGCCTTGTCCAGTTGGCCGGTGCGGACCGCGAACTGGGCGTAATTGAAATACGCGACCCGATTGTCGTCATGTCCGGCGATGTAGCGTTCCAGCAGACCCATCGCGGCGACGATGTCCTGATCGCGATTCAACAGGCTGGCGACGAGTCTGAATCCGTCATCGACGCCTTCCCGCGGCGTCAGCAACGCCTCCAGATGCGGCAGCGCGGCCTCCGCATCGCCGGCGCGGATGGAGGCGACGACCATCATCTGCTGTGCCTCGATATGGGAGGGGTCGAGCCCAATCCACAGGCGGGCGGCCTGCAGGGCATGGGCGTCATCGCGGGAAAAGATGGCCACCTTCGTCGCCATCTCGGCGAAACGCGGATCCTGCGTCTCGCGCGTCAATTCGAGGTAACGCTCCCCCGCCACGTCGTAATGGCGACGCTGCAGGGCGATCTCGGCCTCAAGGATCTGATACAATAGCTCGCCGCTGAGCTCGACCCGGGGAAGGTCGGGAACGGACGCGGTCGCCGCATCGGCGGCCAGCGGCGCGGAGGCGGCGACTGGCGCACGCGCGCCCAGGGTCGAACAGGCGGAGGTGCCGGCGCAGAGGATACCCGCCAGGACGATTAAGGTGGAACTGCGCATAGGCCGGTCCTTCATGGACAAACGAGGAAAGGCTTGAATCGACGCCTTACAGATACGGGCTGACGGTAAATAATAGCCTTTTTTTACAAGAAAATCAGTTAAAATTGTCCTTGTTCATCGAACCCGAACCGAGACCTTTCTGGCGTGCGCGGATACGCCGGGCGGATACCCATGCCGTTAGTCGCCATCGGCCTCAACCATAGAACGGCACCCCTGCCGGTACGCGAGCGCGTGGCGTTCCCGCCCGAGCGCCTGCCGACGATCCTGCGCGACCTCGCCGCGCGCGCCCATGTCAGCGAGGCCGCCATCCTGTCCACCTGCAACCGGACCGAACTGGTGTGCTGCCTGGATCAGCCGGACGGCCGCGTCATCATCGAGTGGTTCCGGGAATACCACAAGTTGCGCCCCGGCGAGATCGAACCCTATCTCTACACCCATCCCGACCAGGGCGCGGTGAAGCACCTGCTGCGGGTGGCGAGCGGCCTCGACTCCATGATCCTCGGCGAACCGCAGATCCTCGGGCAGATCAAGGATGCCTATTTAGCGGCCAAAGAGGCCGGGACCGTAGGCAAGCTGCTCAACAAGCTGTTCGAATACACCTTCTCTGTCGCCAAACAGATCCGCACCGACACCGCCATCGGGGCGAGCCCGGTGTCGGTGGCGTTCGCGGCCGTGAGCCTGGCCAAACAGATCTTCAGCTCCCTCGACGGCCATACCGCCCTGATGATCGGCGCCGGGGACACCATCGAACTGGCCGCGCGCCATCTGCGCGAGAACGGCATCCAGCGCCTGATCATCGCCAACCGCACGCTCGCGCGCGCCGAGAACCTGGTCAAGGCCGTCGACGGCCTGGCCATCACGCTGGCCGAGATCCCGACCTATCTGGCCGAGGCGGATATCGTGATCTCCTCCACCGCGAGCCAGCTCCCCATCCTGGGCAAGGGCGCGGTGGAACGGGCGATCAAGGCGCGCCGCCACCGACCCATGCTGATGGTCGATATCGCCGTGCCGCGCGACATCGAGCCCGAAGTGGGCGCCCTCAGCGACGTCTACCTGTACACCGTCGACGACCTCAAGGAGATCATCGACGAAGGCCTGCGTTCGCGCCAGCAGGCCGCGCTGCAGGCGGAGGACATCATCGACACGCAGACCCTGCGTTTCATGGGCTGGCTGCGCTCGCTCGATGCCGTCTCCACCATCCGGGCCTACCGCGACCATGCCGAGTCGCTGCGCGCGGGCGAGCTGGAAAAGGCGCGCCGCCTGCTGCGCAGCGGCGCCGACCCGGACCGGGTGCTCGCCCATCTCGCCCATACGCTGACCAACAAGCTGGCGCACGACCTGACGGCGCAATTGCGCCGCGCCGGCTTCGAGGGCCGCGAGGACCTGCTGCGCGCCGCCCGCGAGCTGCTCGATCTGAAAGACCCGGACGAGTAATCCGTGCTGACGCCGTCCATCGAGCGCAAGCTGGAATCCCTGGTCGAGCGCCTGCAGGAAGTGCAGGCATTGCTGTCCGACGCCGAGACCATCGCCCAGCCCCAGCGCTTCCGTGAGCTGTCCAAGGAATACGCCCAGCTCGCGCCGGTCGCCGCCGCCTATGACGCCTATCGCGATACCCTGACCGAGATCTGCGCGACCGAGGAGATCCTGGAAGACCGGGACCCCGCGGTACGCGCGCTGGCGCAGGAGGAATTGAAGCGGGTACGACAGGCCGGAGAACGGATCGAGACCGAGGTCAAGCGCCTGTTGCTGCCCTCCGATCCGCTCGACGATGCGAACATCTTCCTCGAGATCCGCGCCGGCACCGGCGGCGACGAGGCCGCGCTGTTCGCCGGCGACCTGTTCCGTATGTATTCGATGTACGCCGAGCGGCGACGCTGGCAGATCGAGGTGATCAGTACCAGCCACGGCGAGCACGGCGGCTACAAGGAGATCATCAGCCGGGTGATCGGCCGCGGCGCCTACTCACGCCTGAAATTCGAGTCCGGCGCCCACCGCGTGCAGCGCGTCCCGGCCACGGAGGCGCAGGGCCGCATCCACACCTCGGCCTGCACGGTGGCGATCCTGCCCGAGCCGGAGGAGATCGACGAGATCGACATCAACCCGGCCGATCTCAAGGTCGACACCTATCGCGCCTCCGGCGCCGGCGGCCAGCACGTCAACAAGACCGACTCGGCGATCCGTATCACCCACCTGCCGAGCGGCATCGTGGTCGAGTGCCAGGACGAACGCTCGCAGCACAAGAACCGCGCCCGCGCGATGTCGCTGCTGAGCGCCCGCCTGACCGCGCAGGCGCGCGAGAAACAGCAGGCCGAGCAGGCACACTCGCGCCGCCTGCAGGTCGGCAGCGGCGACCGCTCGGAGCGCATCCGCACCTATAACTTCCCCCAGGGCCGCCTCACCGATCACCGCATCAACCTCACGCTGTACAAGCTCGGCGAGATCATGGAAGGCGACCTGGATCCGGTCATCGACCCGCTCATCAGCGAGCACCAGGCCGAGGAACTCGCGGCCCTCGCGCCATGACCCCGGCCGCCGATCCGGTACCGCCCGGCGATGCCTCCATCCAGGCGATGCTGGCCTGGGCGACGCGCCTACTCGCGGCCCGCGGCGACAGCCCGCGGCTGGACGCCGAGATCCTGCTCGGCCACGTCCTCGACCGCACGCGCGCCCAGTTGCTGGCGCGGCCGGAGCTGACGCTCGATCCCACGCCCATGCGGCGCTACCGCGACCTCATCGCGCGCCGGACCCGGGGCGAGCCCGTCGCCTATCTCATCGGCGCGCGCGAATTCTGGTCGCGCCGCTTCCGCGTCACCCCCGCGACCCTGATCCCGCGTCCGGAGACCGAGCTGCTGATCGAGCTGGCGCTGGAACGGCTGCTGCCCGGCGCGCCGGCGCGCATCGCCGACCTCGGCACCGGCTCGGGCGCGATCGCCTTGACCCTCGCGCTGGAACGCCCGTCCTGCCGGGTCACGGCCACCGACCTCAGCGCCGAGGCGCTGGAAATCGCGCGCGGCAACGCGCGGAACCTGGGCGCGGGGAACGTCGAATTCCGCCCGGGAGACTGGTGCGCCCCCCTGCATGGAGAGCGCTACGATCTGATCGTGTCCAACCCGCCCTATATCGACGCCGCGGATCCACATCTGCGCCAGGGCGATCTGCCGCACGAGCCGCAGACGGCGCTGACCCCGGGAGGGCATGGACTGGGGGCCATCGAGCGCATCGTATCGACGGCGCCGGCGCATCTTGTCCGCGGCGGCTGGCTGCTGCTCGAACATGGCCATGAACAGGCGGCCGCCGTCGCCGCCCTGCTCGAACGTCATGGCTACGCCGAAATCGAACACCGCCGCGACATCGGTGGACACCTTCGGGCGGTGGCCGCCCATCACGCGGGACACGCGGCATCATGACACCCGACAGGAACGCCACCGGGGGGAACGACGGATCCGTCCTGCTGTTGCCGCGCCGGATCGTCAATCAACTGCTGGATCATGCCCGCGCGCATCCAGGGCAGGAGATCTGCGGCCTGATCAGCGCGCGCGACGGCGCGGCCCTGCGCGCCATCCCCGTCGCGAACGTCGCGGCGCACCCCGAACACCGTTACGCGATGGACCCGGCCGGACAGATCGCCGCGCTGCGCACGATGCGCGAGACGGGAGAGGACCTGCTCGCCATCTACCACTCGCACCCCGTCAGCCCCGCCGCGCCCTCGACCATCGACATCGCCGAGGCCGGTTACCCCGACGCGATCTACCTCATCGTCTCACTCAATACGAAGGGGGTGCTGGAGATGCGGGGGTTCCGGATCCGGGAGCGGGCGGTGAACGAGGTGGCGCTGGAGATACAGGATTGAGGAAAGACAGGACTGAGTGCTCAGGACTGAGTGCTGAGGACTAAGGGCTAAGTCAAAACCACCATACCTGAGCCGTAACCCGGATGGAGCGCAGCGGAATCCGGGAATCGATCGACACATCCCCGGATTCCGGCGCTCCGCGCCTGCATCCGGACTACGACTCTACCTCGAATCGCCAACTGCCCAAATGTTTT
>JADLCS010000008.1 GCA_020847075.1 Gammaproteobacteria bacterium | reverse complement strand
TCGCCAACCGCGTGCGACGCGATACCCCGCAGTACGAGCCGCTCAAGAGATTCCTGGCCAGCCTCGGCATCCCGTTCATCACCTCGCTCGCCGATTCCGACGGCTATATCACGGCGGCGGAGTGCGGTATGGGCATCCACGATCTCGAGCGGGAGGATACTGCGTTCGAGCGCGAGCAATGGGCGCCCCTGCTCAAATGGCTTTCGGCACCGGATCAGGAGGGGATGTGCGCCGAGGCGAGGCCCCGTTTGAACCTGGTGTCGGCCGCGCGCTGAGGACGTCTCCGCGCGCTGCGCTGCTCTGGCGCTTCAATCGCTGAAATCGATGTCGCCCAGCAATTCGTGGAGGGAGTGCCTGTCCGCTCCGAAACCCTCCTCGTTCTCGAGGTCGAAGGGGAACGGCGCGGAGGCGGGCGGCGGAGAGAGTATGGGTCGGATGTCGCTCCAGGTCTCCTGATCGAACTCCTCCAGATCGCCGTCGTCGTATTGCACTTCTATCGTGTCGGTATCGCGGGAGACGACCTCGAACAGGCGGCCCTCCGCGGTGCGATACCAGTTTCCGATATTCACGTTGTATGCGATCGCCATGACGGATTCCTCCGTGCCGGTTACGCGCGACGATTCAGTCCGGGGGCAGGGCTTTGTCCGCCGGACCTTCTTTCTGGATACGTTCGTAGACTTCTTTGCGGTGGACGGTGACGTGCTGTGGCGCCTGTATGCCGATGCGCGCCTGGCTATTGCGAACGGAACAGACAGTGATGATGATATCGTCCCCGATCACCAGGGTCTCCCCGACTCTCCGAGTCAGTATCAGCATGATGTCTCTCCTCGGTTTATTTGGTGTTACCTGGCAAAGCTCCGTACCGCCGCGGCCGCTCCGCCGCGCATCCGTCGCGCGCCGGCCGTTCGACCGTTGTGAATAATTCGCATTTGTTGCTGTGAAACCAGTAGCATGACGAAAACGATAAGTCCGCGGGCGCAGCTTTGTAAATTCCTCATTTGGGGTACTCGGCGGGACCGAGTCCAAGGCGGGCGTCCTAGGGCCGGTTCCGGCGCGCGGAATTGGACGAGGTCTAGCGTTGATTGTAGAGCAGCATGGCCTCGACGAGGGTGTGTACATGCAGCTTCTGATAGATGTTTTTCAGGTGAGTACGCACGGTCTCATAACTGATCTCCAGTTCTTCCCCGACCTTCTTGGTCGAATATCCCAGCCTTATGTACTCCAGGATCTGGAGTTCGCGTTTGGTCAGTTCGTCGAATTTCGTCTTGCGCGCGTTCGGAGTAGCGGATTTGAAGGTCTCCAGCACGCGCTTGGCGATCACGCGCGACATCGGCGCCCCGCCATCGATCACTTCATGGATGGCGGTCTCGATTTCCGTCAGGGAGGTCGATCCTTTCACGATGTATCCGACCGCACCGGCCTGCAGCGCGGAAAACAGATGCGCGTCGTCGTCGTAGACCGTCAATACGAGAAATTCGGTGGGGCAGCCGCGGGAGGACACCTGTTTGATGACCTCGACCCCGGAGATGTCGGGCAGTTCGATATCGATCAGGGTGACGTCGGGATTCAGCCGGGTGATCGTCTCCACCGCTTCGACGCCGCTGGTGAACTGACCCACGATGCGCAGGCTCGTCGTATTTCCCAGCAGCAGGGCGAGTTCGTCCAGATATCTCCTGTTGTCTTCGACGATGGCGACGTCGATGGTTTTTTCCCGGTTCGAGTGAGACATTCTGTTGTGCCGCAACGGTGATTTCGATTGGTGTTGCCCACTGCGCGGGAAATGATGAACGCCCGCCGGCGTCAATGGAGAGAACACCGTAGTAGAGGGCCGGAAGCGAGTAAATACCTCATTTGGGTGAACCACCATGCCGTACCGCGGCGCGGCCGTTGCGGCGGAGAAAACGCCTCCCGCGGCGGCCCGCGCTCAATTGAGCGGTAATCGAATGATGATTTTCGTTCCGCCTTCGCGCGGGGACTCGATGTCGATGTCGCCGTTGTTTTCCTTCACGCGTCGGATCATGTTGTTCAACCCGTACCCCTTCCGGTCTTGCGGCCCCCCCTGCAGGCCGACCCCGTCGTCGGAGATGGTGATCGAGACCGTTCCCGCGTCGACGGCGAGCGTGGATTTCACGTGGGAGGCCCTGGCATGTTTGGTGATGTTGATCAGCGCCTCGCGAAACGCCTGATGGATGGTGTGCTTGATCGCGAGCGCCGGGGCGGGGGTCCCTTCCCGGATTCCATGCGCGTCCATGTCGAAAGCAATATCGAAATTATTGAGCAGGTCGTAGCCGAGCCTGCGCAGTGAGTTTGCTATCTCTTCCCATGAATTCTGCCGTTCGTCGATGACCCACAGGAAGCTGCGCAACTGGCGGGCCGATTCGGCCGTGTTGTTCTTGACCTTCTGGAGTTTCTCCCGCAGCCGGCCCGGATTCTCGACGCTGCGTTCCGCGCCTTCCACCGCGATGGAGATACTGGCCAGATCGTTCAGAACGGTGTCGTGCAGTTCCCGGTGTATGCGTTCCTTCTCCTGGCGCGAATTGAGTTCGAGCGCGATGCGGTCGTGGTACAGACGCTGATTGTCGAGGGACAGGATGAGGGCGAAGGGGAGCATCAGGGAGAACAGGGCATAGTTGTTCACCAGCCTGCCGCCCTCCGGCCAGGGAAGCACGACGGAGACGATGAAGAAGGCCGCGACCAGGAGCAGGGCGATGAAGGTCGTGCGGATCTGTTTTCTCATGAATTCGTCCCGGATACGGATCATCGAATGGATGAACGCGAATGACATCAGCATGATCCAGAAGACCAGAAACGGCAGCGTCGTGGCGAGCGAGATGTAGCCGGACAGGTAGAGGGTCGATATGAATACAGAGTACAGATAAAAACCCGCGGCGAGCGCCGGGTGGCGCTGCAGGAAGCGTTTCTTCTCCGGGAACACCAGCGCGAAGTGCACGATGGATATCTGGCCGGTGCTGGCGATGAAGAAGACGTTGATGAGCATCTTCATCAGGTCGGGATCCAGGATGATCGGGCGGTGCACGATGGGGGCGACGCTGACCAGATACAGCGCGGTGGAGCTGAGGAAGAACGCGCAGATGAAGCCGGCGGTCTTCTCGTGATGGAGCAGGACGGAGATCGCGGCGAAGATGTAGATGGCGGCGACGATATAGATGAGCCCAAGCCGTTTGGCGATCTCCTTGGCGGGCATCGCGCCCGTCTCCGCGGCGATCTCCCAGGTATTATCCGTGTCGTCGAGGAACTCGATGACCACGGTGAAACGACTGGAGATCTCCTGATAGAGGTTTCTTTGCGCCTCCCACCAGGCATTCTCCTCTCCCGCGGTGGCGAAGGCGGGAAGTTTCCACAGATCCGTGTTTCTGAGTCCGAGGTCTCCCACCCGCGTGATTTCGATGTCGTCCCGGATGGTGATGATCTCGCCGTCGGAGAACAGGGTGGGTGCGGAACGGAGCGCATGGACGCCGACCCCGGCGATGACGATGCTGCAGAGCGTGATGGCGGAGATCAATACCCACTGGAGCAGGCGGTAGCGGGTTCTGATCCCGGGAAGATTCCGGATCGGTTCGGGGCGGGCTGGCGGATTCATGTCGGATCGGTGACGGCGGGCTCCCGTATGCGTCTGCGCCGGTGCGCGGACGCATGGGCGGATTATGCCTTACCCCGCGCCCCGGATGAAGCTCGCCCGGCCTGGGCGGCGCCCGGAATAAAAAACGCCGGCCCCACGTCCGTCGGACACGGGGCCGGCGGCGGGCATGTCGCCGGGCGGATCAGCCTTCCACGGCGATCTTGCGGGCCTGGATCCGCTGCTGTTTCGGAATGGAGATTTCCAGCACGCCGTTTCTGCATCTTGCCGCGATCCGGTCCGCATCGGCCGCGTCGGGCAGGCTGAAGCGACGATGGAAGGTCCCGCGCGGGCGCTCGGCGCGCTTGCGGGATTCCGGCTGTCCCTGGCCGGATGTGCGTTCACCCTTGATGGAAAGGACGCTGTTTTCCATCTGGATGTCGATCTTTTCCGGGTCGACCCCGGGGACGTCGACCAGGAGCACATAGGCCTCGTTGTCTTCGACGATGTCCACCGCCGGCGCCCAGTCGCTGGTGGCGACGTAGCTGTTCCCGTGGCCGTTTTCCTGGGTATCGGACAAATGGTTAATCTCGTTGCGGAATTGCTCCAGCAGCGTCCATGGATCGTATCGGAACACTCTCATAGGGATCTCCTCGCTAGGTAACTTTTCGGTGGCACGGTTGATTTCAGGTCTCGACCCTGCAAAGAATATGGGAAGCGGTCGCGGGCTTTTCAAGCCGGGCGATGGTTGCGCGACGGCGGTGGGTCGATTAATCTGCGACGCTGCGGCGCCTGACGGCCGGCGGGAGACGGGATGAAGGTCAAGGACGGGATAGAGCGTAAACTGGCGGCGGGTATCGCCGATCTCCATCACCTCGAGGTCGTCAATGAAAGCGACCGGCACAGGGTGGCCCCGGGCTCGGAATCCCATTTCAAGCTCGTGCTGGTGGCCGAGGCGTTCGAAGGGCTCGGCCTGCTCGCGCGGCACCGGATGATCAATGCGCTGCTCGCCGACGAGCTCGCTGGTGGCGTGCACGCCCTGGCCATCCACGCCTATACGCGCGCGGAGTGGGGAGAGCGTACGGGACAGGCGCCGATGTCGCCTCCCTGTCTGGGCGGCGGGAGATCCGCGGCGGATTGAGGGGCGCGCTCGCCGCTGCGAATACGGGTTGCGGTACAGATCATGATTTCCAACTTAACTCAAGGAGCGACAGGGTGAAAAATCGTCTCTATCACATAGGCTCGGCGCTGCTGCTGGCGTCGATGACCGCCGTCCCGGCCCTCGGGAGCGCCGATCCGGCCGCGGCCCCGGGCAATATGCATGGCATGACGCCGATGATGGAAGGGCCGCATCATCACGAGAAGATGGCGCACGGAAGCCACTCCGGCGGACATGACTGGGAGGCCCTGTTGAGCGCGGAGCAGAAGGCGGAGATCGACTGGATCACGCTGCGTTCCTCGCAGCGGCAGCAACTGCTCAAGGCCCAGATGGACGTCAAGGAGGCGGAGCTGAATCAACTGATCCTCGGCGAGGACGTCATGCAGGATCAGTGGTACGCGAAGATCGATGAGCTCCTGCAGCTCAAGCGCGAATACCTGATCAACCACTATCAGCGCATGATCGAGACGCGGCAGGTCCTGACGCCTCAGCAGCGGGTGGTGTTCGATCTGGACGTATTTTCCCGGCGTTGAGGGTCCCGCCGGTATTTCCCGCGTGGCGTTCGTGAATGGTCCACGCCGGCCGCGCCGGGCCGCTGCGCGGCCGGACTGGATATTTTTCGGAGAATAGACATGGCATCAACGGTCGAGGAACTGACGATCAATTATTCGGAAGGCGATACCCAACTCGTCAAGGAGCTGGACAAGGTGGTCCTGTCGAAGGGCGCCTGGGCCACTCTCATGTTTCGCTATCAGGACTGGGATGCCCAGGGCGGCGAATTCGGCCCGGAAAAGTTCAGTATCCGGCGTTACCAGAAACGGAACGGCGAGTACTTCCAGAAGTCCAAATTCAACATTTCCAGCGTCGAACAGGCGCGCAAAATCATCGAAACCCTGGAAACCTGGATCGGTAAGCCCGCCGCATGAGCCGCGGGACATGCGGCCGCTCGTCGCGGCGCATGTTCCTGCCGATTTTTCCTACCCCTCGGGTCGATTCCCGGGCCGGCGCGCCGGGATCGACCGATTTCACGGAATCGGGATCCCCGCATAAAGGCCTTACGCCGAACGGTCGATAACACCCGGGATATCCGGACAATTTTGTCCGCTGGATTCAAGGGTCGGCAGGTATACGGATGGCGATGGACGCGGAAGAGGGCGGTACTGGATTCGATCACGAGGGCAGGACCACGCCGCCGGCTTCCGCCCCACGCCTGCTGACCGAGTGCCTCGGCCGGGCCGTCGCCTACGGCGCGACCCTGCCCGCGCGATTCTTCGAGGTCCTGGAGAAGGACCTCGCCGAACAGGTCTCGAATGTGTTCGCCAGCCCGGGGCAGAGCCGGGTCATCGAGGGGCTACGCATCGTTCAGAACGGCCGGGCGGACCTGGGCGAGGCCTTCCCGCGCCGGTTGGAGCGCCGGCTCGATCGGCAGGCGGCGCCGGATGCCCCTCGATCCGGAAGCGCCGGCGATGGCGGTTCCACGCCGGGATTGTCCCTCGTCGACGACAGCGAGCTGGAGGAATCGCTCGCCGTCAATACCCTGATCGGCAAGCTGCGTGAGCGCTACAGCGATGAGCTGTTCGGTCTGGCGCAGCGATATGACGAACTGGCGCCGGGGGCGGGCGACACGCTGCCGTTCGAGCCGGGCGCCTTCTGCAATGCCTTTCGGGATGCCCTGGACGCGCTGGATCTGGAGGCGCCCGCCCGGGCGCATTGCTACAAGCTGCTCGAGCGCGTGTTGATCCCCGGTCTGGGGGAGTTCTACGCGGAACTGAACAAATTCCTGATCGGGCAGGGTGTACTGCCCCAGCTCAAGGCCAGGATCCGCACCCAGTCCTCCGCATCCACCCCGCACCCGGCGGGGGCGGGCCGTGGCGGCCCCCGGCGCGGGGATATGCCCGGAGGCGGGGCGGGGGGCGGTGGAGGGGGCGGGTCCGCCGGAGGGACGGGGGCCATCGGAGGGATGGGATCCACCGGAGGAGCAGGGGGCGGCGGCGGTGACGGCTTCCTCGGCGAGGAGGTCCCGCAGGTGCCGCAGGAGTCGGACGCGCGGGAACCGGTCTTTCAGGCCATGCACCATCTCCTGGGGGCCTATGCCGGCGATCCCGAGGGAGGCGCTCAGACCCTGGACGGGCGTCCGTCCGCCATCGTGTACCTGCCCGCCACCCCGATGCTGCTCGATACCCTGTCGTCGCTGCAGCGCGATCCCACCCTGGTCGAACATACCGGCGAGTTGCTGCGCGGCGGTCTGAAGCAGCACGTCGTCGGGCGGTTCGCGACGGTCGACGCCCACGGCCGTCCGGGGATGATCAACCAGATCGATGACGAGACCATCGACGTCATCAGCATGATCTTCGATTACATCTTCGACGACGGGACGCTGCCCGATTTCGTCAAGGCGCTGATCGGAAGATTGCAGATCCCGGTCCTGAAGGCCGCCATCGTCGATCGTGAATTCTTCAGTGACCGGGCGCATCCGGTTCGCCAACTGCTCAATGAGCTCGCCTCCGCCGGCGTGGGTTGGGGCGAGGAAGCGGATGCGACCCGGGATCGCCTCTATGAAAAAATGGAGGCCGTCGTCCGGCGGATCCTGGGCGAATTCGAGGAGGACGTCGGCCTGTTCGCGGAGGTGCTGGGCGAGTTCCGTGCATTCCTCGACGAAGAGAAGAAGAATTTCGCGTCGCTGCAGCAGCGCATCGGCACGGAGGTTCATGAGGCCGAACAGCTCGAGCAGCTCAGGCTCGCCGTCGCCGAGGAGATCGCGGGGCGCGTGGCCGGCAGGGAGGTGCCGGCGGAGGTGAGGGAGTTCCTGGGTACCGTGTGGCGGCAACTGCTCACCGAGGTTACGCTCGAAGAGGGCCGGGACGGGGCCTGGCGGGCCCGCGCCCTGCGCGCGATGGACGATCTCATCTGGAGCCTGGAGCCCAAGAGGAACGCCGAACAGCGCCGGCGCCTCGGCGTCCTGCTGCCGGTCCTGCTGGCGGACCTGCGCGAGGGCCAGCTTCGCATCGGCCGTGGCGAAGAGGAGATCGAGGCATTCGTCGCCGTGCTCCAGCGGTATCACTTCGCCGGCCTGAAAAGCAGCCGGATGAAAGCCGCGGCGCCGGCCGCCGTCGGCGCGGATCCGGCGGAGCTCGACGAGGTCGAGCGCATGTTCAGGGAGATCGGCGGCGACATCGAGGATCTTCCCGACATCGACATGGAAGGGCTTTCGGGTTTCGACGACCTGTTCGAAAGAAAGGAGGACCCGGAGCGCCAGAGCAGATTCGATCAGATGATGGCGGAGATGGGCTTCGAGACGGAAAGCGACGGGGGGCCGCGGATCGAGGACGTCCATACCGAGCGCGTGCGCAGGCTCGCGCTCGGTGACTGGGTCGAGTTGACCGACCCCGACGGCGGGAAACGGCGGGTCAAGCTCGCCTGGGCCGGCGATGCCTATTCCAACTATTCCTTCGTCAACCGCCAGTACAAGGTGGTCGCGGAACGGCCCCTGTACGTTCTGGCGGAGGAATTCAGGAACGGCGCCGCGCGGGTGATCGAGAACGTCGCCCTGTTCGATCGCGCGCTGGACGGCGTCATCTCCGGGATCATGAAGTTTGCGCGCCCCCGTCATCAGGCGCATCAGGTGCGCCACGCCTAGGCGCCGTGTCCCTTCCGGTTTAAAGCACCGCTCCGGGATATCCGATATAGGAGCCATGGGCAAGTCCATGGTGGAATCCGCACGTACTTCGTGTCGCTGGACGGGAAGTTACGGCGGTTTCGGCAAACTCGACGGCAGCCATCCCTTCAAGGAGGCCGTCCCTGGCGCCTTTGTGGATTATCCGGTCAGGTTCCGCGATGGCGGGCGGGTGTTCTATTTCAATTTCGCCCTCGCGCGCGAGATGGGCCTGATCCCGCGCGCGCATCCCGACGCGATGACCCCCGCCCTGACCCGGATCGTGCTGGACACCTTCAGCCTGCAGATAATCAACGAATACGACCTCATGCACCATCCGGAGCTGCTCGCGCAGGCGCGTCCGAAACCCTACATGGCGACGCGCTATCTCCAGCTCCAGCATCCCAGCCGGAAAGGGCTCACCTCGGGTGATGGCCGCAGTATCTGGAACGGGTGCGTCACAGGGCGGCGGACGACCTGGGACGTTTCCAGTTGCGGCACCGGCGTCACCCGACTCAGCCCGGCCAGCGGCAGGGAGAAGAAGTTTTTTCGAACCGGTGACGTCGATGCGTCCTATGGCAGCGGGCTCGCCGACCTGTGGGATGGCGTCGCCGCGGCTATGATGAGCGAGGTCCTGCATGGAAACGGCGTCAAGACGGAGCGCACGCTCGCGATCATCGACTACGGAGACGGCAGCGCGATCAGCGTGCGCGCCTATCCCAATCTGCTCCGCCCCGCCCATTTCCTGCACCACCTCAAGCAGGGCAATCTGAACTCGCTCAGACAGGTCGTCGACTATTACATCGCGCGCCAGTCCGCCAACGGGGATTGGCCCGCGCCGTTGTCGGGGGCGCGGGCGTACCGCTATCTGGCGCAGCGCATCGCCGCCGACTTCGGCCGCATGGCCGCGCGTTTCGAGAGCGAGTACATTTTCTGCTGGATCGACTGGGACGGCGACAATATCCTGATGGACGGCGGCATCATCGACTACGGCTCCCTGCGCCAGTTCGGTCTGTTTCATCATGAATACCGCTATGACGACGTCGATCGGATGTCGACCACGATCCGGGAGCAGCGCGCCAAGGCGCGTTACGTCGTGCAGGCCTTCGCCCAGATCGCGGACGGCCTGATCAGCGGGCATAAAAAGAATATCAAGGGCTTCCGCGCCGACGCCGCGCTGCGATCGTTCGATGCGGCCTTCGCGGCGCACCGCGAAGAGCTGCTGTTGTACAAACTGGGTTATGCGCCCGAACTGCATCGGCGGTTGCTGGCCGACGCCGGATTCCGGGAGGATCTGCGCCGATTCGGCCGGGTTTTTTCCTATTTCGAACGCGCCAAGTCCAAGCGGGGTCCCTATGACATCGCCGATGGCGTGACCTGGGACGCGGTATTCTGCATGCGGGATGTCCTGCGGGAACTGCCGGTCCGGTATCAGGCGGGAGAGGGTCGGGTTGATGCCCATGAATTCATCCGCATCATGCGTTCGAAATACGCCTCGCGCGAGGATGTCCTGGTGTATCCGGCGCGTCGCCGCCGTATCGACCGTTTCCAGGAGATCTATCTCCGCCTGCTCGATCGCGCGGTGGAGGTCTCCGGGCGTTCCCGCGCCCGCCTGCTCGCGGATCTGGTGCGGCGTTCCGCGCTGATCAATCGCTACGAACGCATCACCGGGGATGCCGCCCTGATTACATCAAAAAGATTAATTAAAAGCCGTAATACAATGAATAAAAATGATATTTACAAGCTGATATCGGGATTTGCCTCTAGCCAGGTCCTGCGCCCCGAACGGCGGGTGCGGGTGCCGGATACGGTGACCTGGGATCGTTGCGCCAGAATGCTTTATCAATCGATGATCCGGGTCGTCGCGGAATACCGCGAAGGCTTGTAAACTTCCACCGCCATTCCCGTCGCGCGATCCGCATGCGGAGGTTCCCGCCATGCGACGCGGCGGACGCGTATTATCCCACTTCGGCCTATCGCGCGTCCGGCGCGGGATAATTGTCGAATCAGATCGGAAATGCTAATGTTTGCCGTCGGTGAAGGTTTCAACCGTGGCCGATCCAAGTCGAGCGTTCATGCATGCCACGGCGAGCAGTGGCGACAAACCAGGAGATCAGAGCAATGACGGATAAGAAGGAAGTTCTAGTAGTGGCTTCTAAGATCAAAACCTACATACGCGAAAAATCCGAGATGAATACCTCGTCGGGCGTCTTCGACGTCATGTCGGACAAGATTCGCGAGATGTGCGATCGCGCGATCGAGAATGCGCGCAATGACGGGCGCAAGACCGTGAAGGACAGGGATTTTTCCTGAGACGGCGGCCTGCTGTGCCGGGGCGATCACGCGCGCAGGTCGGTGTTCCCGTCGCGTGCGAAAGTACAGACGCGATGTGTTCACGCCGGAAGGCGACGGATCCCGGTATCGCGGCAGATTCCATGCGACCCCGTCTTCGTGACGGGGTTTTTATTGCGCGCCACCGCATCCGCGCGCTGCGCGGTCAAGGTTCCGTAACGCCGCGCGCCTAGTGTGATAATGACGATGGTTCCAATGTCAGAACCCGGCCACGAAGGGGCGGGGTGTCCGAATCCTTTCATAAAACGCCAAGATTCCGTGTCATCAAAAAAAGACAGCTATTCCAAGGCCGATCTGCTCGAATGCGGTCACGGCCGGTTGTTCGGGCCGGGGAACGCACAATTGCCGTTGCCCCCGATGCTGATGTTCGACCGTATCGCGCGCATCACGGAGAACGGCGGGCGCCACGGCAAGGGTGAGGTCGTCGCCGAACTGGATATCACACCCGAGCTCTGGTTTTTCGCCTGCCACTTCGAGGGGGATCCCGTCATGCCGGGTTGTCTGGGGCTCGACGCCATGTGGCAACTGGTGGGGTTTTTCCTCGGCTGGCTGGGTCAGCCGGGGCAGGGGCGGGCCCTGGGCGCCGGCGATGTGAAGTTTTCGGGGCAGATCACCCCGCAAACCCGCCTCGTGACCTACCGCGTCGAGCTGAAACGGGTTATTTTACGCAAACTGGTCATGGGCATCGCCGACGCGGTGCTGGAGGCGGACGGACAGCAGATTTATATGGCCAGCGATCTGCGGGTGGGGCTGTTCACTTCCAAGGACAGTTTTTGAGTCGACAGGGGATCATGCGACGGGTCGTAGTCACAGGGCTGGGCATCGTATCGAGCCTCGGGAACGATGCGGAGGAGGTTACCGCCTCTCTGCGGCAGGGCCGCTCCGGCATCGCCTACAGCGAGGAGTACGCCGAACTCGGGCTGCGTTCCCGGGTCTATGGCCCGATCCGGCTGGATCCGGCCGAACACATCGATCGCAGGGTACTGCGGTTCATGGGGGACGCCGCGGCCTTCGGCCATATCGCGCTGGCGCAGGCCATCGCGGACGCGGGGCTGCGGGAGCAGGAGGTGTCGCATCCGCGCACCGGCCTGGTGACGGGCTCCGGCGGCGCCTCCAATCGGAATTTTCTGCAGGCCGTGGAGGCGCTCCGGAAGCGTGGCGTGCGCGGCGTCGGCCCGTATATGGTCCCGCGCACCATGGGCAGCACGACCTCGGCGAATCTGTCCACCGCATTCAAGATCAAGGGCGTCAGCTATTCGATCAGCTCCGCCTGTTCGACCAGCGCGCATTGCATCGGCAACGGCTGCGAGCTGATCCAGTCCGGCAAGCAGGACGTGATCTTCGCGGGCGGTGGCGAAGAGGTCGACTGGACCATGACGCTGCTGTTCGACGCCATGGGCGCCCTCTCCGCCAAATACAACGAGACCCCGGAACGCGCCTCGCGGCCTTACGATCGCGACCGTGACGGCTTCGTCATCTCGGGCGGCGGCGGCATGCTGGTGCTGGAGTCGCTCGAGCATGCCCGGGCGCGCGGTGCGCGGATCTACGCCGAAATCACCGGCTACGGCGCGACCTCCGACGGTTACGACATGGTCGCGCCGTCCGGCGACGGCGCCGTGCGCTGCATGCGCCAGGCGCTGGCCACGATCGACGGCCCGATCGATTACATCAATACCCACGGCACCAGCACCCAGGCGGGCGACATCAAGGAACTGGAGGCGATTCGCGAGGTGTTCGGCACCGCGATCCCCTTTATGTCGTCGACCAAATCGCTGACCGGGCACGCGCTCGGCGCCGCCGGTGTGCACGAGGCCATCTACAGCCTGCTGATGATGCGGAAAGACTTCATCGCGGGATCCGCCAACATCGAACACCTCGATTCGGCCGCCGAAGGCATGCCGATCGTCACCACCTGTCGCGACGGCGTCACCCTGGATCGGGTGATGAGCAACAGTTTCGGTTTCGGCGGTACGAACGCCGCCCTGGTTTTTGAGCGTTTTTCCTCTTGAATGTCCGCCTGCCGGGTCGGCGGCGCGCGCATGGGAGAACGACATGATATCCGCCCCCGGCGATCCCGGCCATGCAGAACGATCCGCCTGACGAGCCGGCGGCGGACGTTCCCGCGTCGGTGGAGCTGACGGAGGAGTCCGCGCCCGACGACGGGCAGATACTCGAGGAGATCCGCCAGGGCCTCGACGACCTCCACCTGGGTTTCGATGTCAAGGTCCTCAATGTCCTCGACGACGAAAGGGCGCGCCCGGCCGAGATCGAGGCGCTGAAGGAAAAGCTCGGCGAAACGGTCTCGGTCAGGTTGTTCAGCGTCGCGAACTCCAACTACTATGGGAAGTCGCGCTCCGGCAAGATCACCAAATTCATCGATGTCGTCACCCACCTGGGCGTCGACACCACGCGCAGCCTGGCGATCTTCATCGCGCTGATGGCGCTGGCCGACACCGAGGATCTGCGCCGGGTGTTCGCGCGTAATTTCGCCACCAGCAAACTGGCCGAACTCCTCGCGCTCGAATTCGGGCTGAAGCCGGAAGAACGCAGCACCGTGGGTCTGGCCGGACTGTTTCTCGAGATCGGCAAGGTGATCATGGCATTGTACGAGCGGCAATCGGGTCGTGTGCTGGGGCCCGAATTCGTCGCGCATCACTATCCCTGGGTCGGCGGCCGTCTCATCGAGGCATTCGGCCTGCCGCCGGCCCTGGGCGAGATCATCGACCATTCCTATTTCAGATTCGTGAAGAAGGACGAGTTGTCGCTGGCGGCGGTCGTGGACCTCGCCCACGCGGTCGTCGACATCAGTTTTTCCCGGCATGGAAAGCTCATCATAGAATCACCCATGCCGGACCCAGAGGGGATCCTCTATGCCAGGACGGCGGGATCGACGATCGCCGGGCAATTCCAGTCCATCGGGCTCAGCGCCTACGTGCATGTGGTGCCGTCCGAATACACCGAGCAGGAGAGGCATCTTTACGAACACCGTAAAAAGGAACTCGATTCCCACTGACGCGCGCGGATCGTACGGGATACGCGGCGGATGAAAAAGCTGTATACGGCCGCCGATCTGCAGCAGGCCTACCTGTTGTCTCATCTGCTCGAGCAGGCCGGTATCGCGCATTACATCTCCAATGAAAACCTGCAGGGCGGCGTCGGGGAGCTCCCGTTCACCCATACCTACCCGACCCTGTGGCTGTTCGACGAGACCGATGTAAAGCGGGCGACGGCGATCATCGGGGTATTCGAGCGGGCGGCGACGGGACAGGGGAACGGATGGCGCTGCGCCGCCTGCGGTGAGGATAATCCGGGGACCTTCGAGACCTGTTGGAAGTGCGGGGGCGACCGGGGTTAGCCTCGCGGGTCCACGCCCTTCGCGTCCGTTTGCGCTAGAATGGCGGGCTGGTGCGGCGGGCGGTGGGCCCGGGCCGCCACGACGGGAGGCCCGGGTGACAACGGCGGTTTCGGTGCAGGGCGTGATCAAGGGTTACCCCGGGGTGCAGGCCCTGCAGGGGGTCGATCTCGCGATCGGGCAAGGCGAATTCTTCGGCCTGCTCGGACCCAATGGGGCGGGCAAATCCACCCTGATCAACATCATGGCCGGATTGAGCCGCGCCGATTCCGGGCGGGTCGCGGTCATGGGGCACGACGTGGTGGCGGATTATCGCGCGGCGCGGCGGAATCTCGGCGTGGTGCCGCAGGAGCTGGTGTTCGATCCGTTCTTCACCGTGCGGGAAACGCTGCGGATCCAGGGCGGTTATTTCGGGCTCGGGCGGGAAAATGACGCCTGGATCGACGAGCTGCTGGCCGAGTTGAAGCTCACCGACCGCGCCGACAGCAATATGCGCTCCCTTTCCGGCGGCATGAAACGCCGGGTCCTGATCGCGCAGGCGCTGGTGCACAGGCCCCCGGTGCTGGTCCTGGACGAACCCACCGCCGGCGTCGACGTCGAGCTGCGCAAGCTGTTGTGGGGGTTCATCCAGAGACTGCATCGTCAGGGGCATACCATCATCCTCACCACCCACTATCTCGAGGAGGCGGAATCGCTGTGCGATCGTATCGCCATCCTCGATCACGGGAGGATTATCGCGCTCGATTCCAAGCAGGCCCTGCTGGAGGGGGGGCCGGGACGGGGCGTCCGCCTCAGGGTGATCGCCCGCGCCGAGGTGTCCGATGTCCCCGACGCCCTGGCGGGCAAGGTCGTGAAGCGCGCCGGCAACATGCTGGAGCTGGCCTTGGACAAGACGGCGGATTCCATCGTCGCGGTGCTGAACGAACTGCAGAGCTCCGGTATCGAGATCGTCGATCTGCATACCGAGCGGGCCGGGCTGGAGGATGTTTTCATCAATCTGACCTCGCGCGAGGCCCGCTGATGTCGCGTGGATTCCGGACCCTGTTCTACAAGGAGATACTGCGTTTCCACAAGGTCGTGCTGCAGACCGTGGTCGCGCCGGCGATCACGACCCTGCTCTATCTGCTGGTGTTTTCCCACGCGCTGGAGCAGCATGTCACGGTGTTCGGCGATGTCGCCTACGCCACCTTCCTGGTCCCGGGTCTGGTGATGATGACCATGATTCAGAACGCGTTCTCCAACAGTTCGTCCAGCCTGATCCAGTCGAAGATCACCGGTAACATCGTCTTTATCCTGCTGACGCCCCTGTCTTACGTGGAGTTCTATCTCGCCTTCATGCTGGCCGCGGTGACGCGGGGGCTGGTCGTCGGCCTGGCCGTATATCTGTGCGCGGCGCCGTTCGTTCCGTTGCCGCTGCACAGCGCGGCGTTCATCGTCGCCTTCGCCCTCGCCGGCAGCGCCGTGCTCGGTACGCTCGGCGTCATCGCGGGCATCTGGGCCGAGAAATTCGATCAACTGGCGGGGTTTCAGAATTTCATCATCCTCCCCCTGTCGTTCCTGAGCGGGGTGTTCTATTCGATCGGTTCCCTGCCGGAGTTCTGGCAGCAGGTTTCGAAACTGAACCCGTTTTTCTACATGATCGACGGCTTCCGCTATGGTTTCATCGGCCGTTCCGATGTCGATCCGGGCGTGAGTCTGGCGGTGGTGACGATCACCTTCCTGCTGTTGTCGTCGCTCACGCTGGTGCTGCTCAGGCGGGGTTACCGCCTGAGAAATTGACGACCCGTATCGTTCGTATTCTGGCCCCGGGGGGTGCCCATGATCCGTCAGATGAGTCCCGCGACCCTGCAGCGTCACCTCGCCGGGGCGGCGTCGCCCCCGCTGCTGCTCGATGTGCGCGAGGAGTGGGAATTCGCCCACTGCCATATCGAGGGCTCGGTCCATGTCCCCATGGCGGGTGTCCCCGGCCGGCTCGCGGAGCTCGACCCGGCGCGGGAGACGGTCCTGATCTGTCATCACGGGATGCGCAGTCAGCGGGTGGCGCTCTTCCTGGAGCAGCGCGGCTTCACGAGCCTCATCAATCTGCAGGGCGGTCTGGACGCCTGGGCGGCCGTCGTCGACCCCGCCATGCCCAGATACTGACGTCCGGCCGGCCGGACCGGCCCCCTTCGGGTATAATGGCCGGGTCCGCCGCGATTTCCGACGCGGGTGGACGGGATGAGGGCCTCGGATCGCGGAGGGGCGGTTATGGCGGCATCGAATCATCACATGGCGGTTTATCTGTTCGCGGGACTGCTGGCAGCGGGTCTCCAGACTGGCCTCGCAGCCGGCGCGGATACGGCTTCCACGACGGGCGCCGGGCCCGTGGGAGATCCCGCGGCGGCGCGCGGGGATCCGGCCCTGGTGCTGGCCGCGCGTTTCGGCCAGCGCGATACCGTGCGTCTGTTGCTCGATCAGGGCGTGACCCCGGAGTCGCGCGACGGCCTGGGCCGGACGGCGCTGATCGCCGCCGCCGGCGAGGCGGATGCCGCGATCACGGCCCTGCTGCTCGCCCGCGGCGCGGACGTCTCCGCCGCGGACCTCGAGGGGGTCACGGCCCTGATGCATGCCGCCGCGAGAGGGCGGGCGGACAACGTGCGTCTGCTGCTGGAGGCCGGGGCGGACGTGAATGCCTATGACGGCAACGGTGAAACCGCGTTGAGCGCCGCAATCCGGTTCGATCGCGTCCGTATCGTCGATGCCCTGCTCTCTCGGGGCGCCGACCCGAACCGTTACGGGCCGGGTGCGGGCAACACGGGCTACAGCCCGCTGATGCGCGCCGTCGCGGGCGACCTCCCTGCGGCGGACAGTCTGGCCATGGTGCGCGGGCTGCTCGCCCATGGCGCGCTTCCCGACGCCGCGCGTGCACGCGGCGAGACGGCCTATACGCTGGCGCTGCGCAACGGCATGACGGCCGCGGCGGAAGAGCTGCTCCGGGCCGGCGCGCGCGACGAGACGCCGTATGCCGATCTGAGTCCGGAACAGGCCCTGCTCCGGGCGGTCAAGCTCGGTGATGCGGACAAGCTCGCCGGTCTCCTCGAACAGCCCGTCGACCCCGACTACCGGGATCCGGTCACGGGCATCACGCCGCTGGCGAGCGCTGCCTACCGTGGAGAGCACGCCTTGGTGGAAGTGCTGATCGAGCACGGCGCCGAGGTGAACGATGTGCCATGGGGGCTCAGCGCGCAGCGCATCGAGGCGTCCGGCGCGCCGCTACGCGAGCGCGAGCTGCTGCGCGCCGTGGGGCGCGGCGACACGGCGCTGCTCACCGCCATCTGGCGCGAAGACATGGACGCCGTCTGGATCCTGCTCGACCACGGCGCCGACATCCGCCTGCCGAACCGGGAGGGCGACACGCCGGGCATCGCGGCCGCGCGCGCGGGAAACCTCGATATCATGCGCGCCCTGTTGAGCAAGGGACTGGATCCGAACCGGAACGATCCGCCGCTGACGCGTGGCTACATGATCACCACCCTGGTCAATAACGGCGCGCCGCCGCCGTTGCTGGTGGAGGCGGCGCGCAACGGCCGGACGGACATGCTCGGACTGCTGCTGGACGCCGGCGCCGGACCCGATGCCCGGGACGGCGAGGGGCGCAGCGCGCTGCATTGGGCCGTGGAGGGCGGCTCTGCGGAGGCCGTGGAGCTGCTGCTCGCGCATGGGGCCGATGTCAACCTCGCCGCGCGCCCGGACGTGACACCGCTCAGGCTCGCGGTGCAGGGCGGACGCGAGTCCATCGCCAGGGCCTTGCTGGAACACGGCGCCGCCGTGGATACGATCGGGGATCTGTCGGCGGCGGTGCTGGATGCGGCCGCCCGGGACGGCAGCCCCGCCGAACTGGCGCGGCTGCTCACGGCCGCGACCTCCGAGTGACATGCGTCCGGAGTCCCGCGCCGCCGCTCTTTCGTTTCGAAGTCTCCGCCGCCGCGGCCGCGCGGTCGCGGCGGCATTGATCGCCGGAGCGGCGCTGCTCGCGGGGTGCGACTCCGGCCCCGCCGCCACGGCGGCGCGGGACGAACCGGTCGCCGAGCTCGAGGTATGGATGCCGGCCGGTTCCGCCGCCGAGCGCGAGACCCTGCAGGAGCAGGCCGCGCGTTTCAACGCGATGCAGTACCGGGTGCGGGTGACGCTGGAGGTCCTGCCCCGGGAGTCCTATGCCGGACGGGTCCGGGAGGCGGCCGACGCGGGCGCGCTGCCCGATATTCTCGGTGTCGACGGACCTTATATCCAGGACTACATCCAGCGCGGTTACCTGATCCCGCTGGATAAGCTGTTGACCGACAACAGTCGGCTCGACCTGTTTCCTTCGGTGATCGGGCAGGGCTCGTACCACGGCAGGATGTACACCGTATCCAGTTACGACACCGGCCTCGGCATCTATGCGCGCCCCAGTCTGCTGCGCGCGGCGGGGGCGCGTATTCCCGGTTCGATCGGGGAGGCATGGAGCGCGGAGGAATTCGACCGGGTGCTGCAGCGTCTGGCGGGGCGGGACGCGGACGGGGCGGTGCTCGATCTCGGGCTCGCGGCGAAAGGCGAATGGTACAGCTATGCCTTCCTCCCCGTGGTGCAGTCCGCCGGCGGCGATCTCGTGGACCGCGCCGGCTACCGGACCGCGGCCGGGCGCCTGAACCGGGAGGGGGTGGTGGCGGCGATGTCGCGGCTGCAATCCTGGGTCAGGAAGGGCTACGTCGATATGGGCGACGATGGCGCCGCCTTCCTGGACGGGCGGGTGGCGCTGTCCTGGGGGGATCACACCGCGTTTCACCGTTACGAGGCGCGGTTCCCCGGCGATGTCGTCCTGTTGCCGCTGCCGGATTTCGGTCACGGTCCGCGCACCGCGCAGGGAGGGTGGGGCTGGGCGGTCAGCGCGACCTGCAAAGACCGGCATGCCGCCATGCGCTTCATCGAATATCTGTTGCAGCCGGAACAGGTGCTGGCGACGTCCGCCGCGGCGGACGGGATCCCCGCGACGCGCAGCGCCGCCTCCCGCGCGACCCTGTATCGCGACGACGGGCCGCTGCATTTCTTCATGCCCCAGCTCGAAAACGCGACGACCTCGCGTCCAGGCCTGCCGGCGTATCCCGCCCTCAGCGAGGAATTCCAGCACGCCTTCGACGACATCGTGCATGGAGCGGACGTGCGCAGTGCGCTCGATACCGCCGTCAAGGCGATCGATGCGAGACTGAACGGCGGCGTCTGAGCCCCGGACCTCTGCGCGTGTTCCATCGATTCGACCGTATCGATCCGACATGACCGGTCTCCTCGACGAACTCGAGCGGGCGCTCGATTCCTGTCTGCTCGTCGATCGGCCGCGCCTGCGGCGGCGGTTGCGGAGGATCGCGCTCGGGAGCGGGGAGGGCTTCGCCGGGGATTCTCCGGGGACGGATGAGGGGGAGCCGCTGGCGCGTCTGCGCGCCGAGATCGGGGTGTCCAGGGCGCGTGTCGAGCAACGGCGCGCGCTGGAACGGACATGGGGATATCCGGAGGAGCTGCCGGTCAGCGCCCGGCGCGCCGAGATCGCCGCCGCCCTGTCCGAACATCCGGTGATCGTGCTGTGCGGGGCGACGGGCTCCGGCAAGAGTACCCAATTGCCCAAGATCTGCCTGGAGGCGGGCCGCGGCGTCACCGGAATGATCGGCCACACCCAGCCGCGCCGCATCGCGGCGCGCAGCCTGGCGGAGCGCATCGCCGGTGAAATGAAGGTCGAGCCCGGCGGCCGGGTCGGCTACAAGGTCCGCTTCGGCGACCATACCCGGCCGGAAACGATGATCAAGCTGATGACGGACGGCATTCTGCTGGCCGAACTGAGGCAGGACCGGGATCTGCTCGCCTACGATACCCTGATCATCGACGAGGCGCATGAGCGCAGCCTCAATATCGATTTTCTGCTGGGCTATCTCAAGCAACTCCTGCCGCGGCGCCCGGATTTGAAGCTGATCATCACTTCCGCGACCATCGATCCCGAGCGGTTCTCGCGCCATTTCGACGGGGCGCCGATCCTCGAGGTGTCCGGGCGCAGCCATCCCGTGGAGATCCGCTACCGTCCGGCGGGGGCGGAGGCGGGCGAGGAGGACGGCATGCAGCAGCGGATACTGGAGGCCGCGGATGAACTGGCGCGCGGGGGACCGGGGGATATCCTGATCTTCCTGCCGGGCGAGCGGCAGATTCGCGAGGCCGCCGAGGCCCTGCGCAAGCATCACCCGCCGCGCACCGAGATCGTGCCGCTCTACGCCCGGTTGAGCACGGCGGAACAGGGCCGGATCTTCCGTCCGGGGCGGGAACGCCGCCTGATTCTGGCCACCAATATCGCCGAGACCTCGCTCACCGTGCCCGGTATCCGCTACGTGATCGATACCGGTCTGGCGCGCATCAGCCGCTACAGCCATCGCGCGAAGGTGCAGCGTCTGCCGATCGAACCGATCGCGCGTTCGTCGGCCGACCAGCGCGCCGGGCGCTGCGGCCGCGTCGCGCCGGGCGTGTGTATACGCCTGTACTCGGAAGAGGATTACCTGTCCCGGCCCGAGCATACGCCGCCCGAGGTCCTGCGCACGAACCTCGCCAGCGTGATCCTGCAGATGCATACCCTGAACCTGGGCGAGATCGAACATTTTCCCTTCATCGACCCGCCCGATCCGCGCTATATCAATGACGGCTACAAGCTGCTGACGGAGTTGAACGCGCTCGACGGGCAACGCCGCCTGACGGACATCGGCCGCAAGATCGCGCAGTTTCCCGTCGACCCGCGCATCGGACGCATGATCCTGGGCGGGGCCGCCGAGGGCGCCCTGACGGAAACGCTGATCGTATGCGCCGCGCTGTCGCTGCCCGACCCGCGCGAGCGCCCGCAGGAGTCGCGGCAGGCGGCCGACGAGAAGCATCGCGCGTTCCAGGACGGGCGTTCCGACTTTCTGTCCTATCTCAGGCTGTGGTCGGAGTTCGAACAGCAGGCGCGTCATCTGTCGCAGAACAAGCTCCGCCGGTATTGCCAGGAACATTTCCTCTCCTATCGAAGGATGCGGGAATGGCGCGACATCCATCAGCAGCTCCACGAACAGGCGAGGGAAATGGGGTACCGCCCCAATCAGCAACCCGCCGATTACGGGCCGCTCCACCGGGCGCTGCTCCTCGGCCTGCTCGGCAATGTCGCGCGCCTGAACGAAGAACGTGAATACGCCGGCACCTGGGGCAATAAATTCGTACTGTTCCCCGGGTCCGCGCTGGCCGGCAAGCCGCCCAGATGGATCATGGCGGCCGCGCTGATCGAGACTCAGCGCCTGTATGCGCATACCGCGGCGCGGGTGGAGCCCGAATGGATCGAGCGGGCCGCGGCCCATCTGGTGAAACGCAGCCACTACGACCCCTTCTGGGACGCCCGGCGCGGGCGCGTGATGGTCTACGAACGCGTTACCTTGTACGGTCTGGTGCTCAACCCGAGGCGCTGTGTCGATTTCGCGCCCATCGATCCGGAGCAGGCGCGCGCGATCTTCATCCGCGATGCCCTGCTGGACCCGGAATCCGGGCTCGATGCCGAGTGCCTGCGCCACAATCGCGGGCTCATTGAGGAGATCCGGGCGTTGGAAGACAGGACCCGCCGCCGCGGCCTGCTGGCCGATGAGGAGACGTTGTTCCGTTTTTACGCCGAGCGTCTGCCCCCCGGGCTGGCCGACGCGCGGGGCTTCGAGGCTTGGTACAAGGCGGGGCGGCGCGCCGAGCCGCACCTGCTGTTCATGGACAAGGGGCTGCTGTTGCAGGGTTCGGACAACAGTGACGTGGATGCGCTGTTTCCCGCCCGGCTGGAGATGAACGGCGCCGGGTTTACCCTCCATTACCGGTTCGAGCCCGGGCATGCGGACGACGGCGTGACGCTGGAGATCCCGCTGATGATGCTGAACCAGGTGGATGGCGCGCGCGTCGAATGGCTGGTGCCCGGCCTGCTGCAGGAGAAACTGGTCGCGCTGATCAAATCCCTGCCCAAGGCCTGGCGGCGCCGTTTCGTGCCGGCGGCGGACTTCGCCACCGCCTCCGCGGAGGCCCTGCGGACGAAGACGCGGGGCGATCTCGTCACGGCGCTCGGCGCCGAATTGAAGCGCATGACCGGCATGGAGGTCCCCCCGGAGGGCTGGCGGCCGGAGGAGCTTCCGGATCACCTGCGCATGAATTTCCATGTCGTCGACGGGACGGGCGCCGTGCTCGCCGCGGGCCGCGATCTCGCGCGGCTGCGGGACGAACTGGGGGAGCGGGCGCGTCGATCCCTGGCGGAGGACCTGCGGCCGGGGCCCGCCGGGCGCCGGATCACCGCCTGGGACTTCGGGGATCTGCCCGAAACGGCGGAATACGAGCACGACGGCAGGCGTATCCTGGCCCATCCGGCGCTGCAGGATGAAGGGGATGCGGTGTCCTGGCGTCTGTACGACGACGCCCGGCGCGCACATGAGGTCAACCGCGCGGGCATCCGCCGGCTGATCGCGCTGGCCCTGTCCGCCAGGGTCAAATATCTGCGCAAGGAGATCCCCCGGCTGCAGCGCATGTGCGCGCATTATCTCCCGCTGGGATCCTGCCTCGAGCTGCAGGATCAACTCGTCGAGGCCGCGCTCGACAGGGCGTTCCTCGACGGCCGGTCCCTGCCGCGCAGCGAGGCGGATTTCACCCGCCGCCTGGCCGAGGCGGGGCCGGAGTTGATCGCGACCTTCAATGAGCTCTGCCGCCTCGTCGACGAGATACTGGGCGCCTGGCACGGGATCCGGCAGGCCCTGTCCGGGACGCATCCCGCCGCCTGGCGTCCGGCGCTGGACGACATGAAGAGTCAGTTGGACGGGCTGGTCTACCCTGGTTTTCTGCGTGACACGCCGTCGGACTGGCTCCGCCATTATCCGCGTTATCTCCGCGCCATGAGCATCCGCCTCGACAGGCTGCGCGACCGGCCGGAGCGGGATGCGCAGGGACTCGCCGGCATCGCCCCGCTGTGGCGGAGGTGGCTGCAACAGGGCGCCGGCGGCGCGCCCGGTGAGGCGGGGATTCCGGTGCGCTGGATGCTGGAGGAGTTGCGCGTATCGCTGTTCGCCCAGGAGCTGAAGACCGTGGCGCCGGTATCCGTACAGCGCGTGCAGCGCCTCTGGCCGGGATGAACGGAGGGCGGACCGGAGTCGTTTAAAGAATATCCCTACCCGGACGATTACTGTAAGGCGTCGGAGCGCCGGGCTCTGGCGCCGGGATACCTCATCCACAGCGGGCGTTCGGTCCTCGAGCTATGACTCCTGAACAGGAAAACTCCCTCGCGACGGCGCGGATGCGGCCCGAGGATGTGGTAAGGGGGGCGATCCGGTTCGCCGCGCTGCCCGATCTTTTCCTCAGAGTCACCCGCATGGTGGACGACCCGCGCAGTTCGGGCGGCATGATCGCGCGGGCCATCGGCGAAGACCCCGCGCTCACCGCGCGACTGCTGCGGATCGCGAACAGCCCGTTGTACGGTTTCACCGCCCGCATCGATACGATCTCTCGCGCCATCACCGTGATCGGCACGCGCGGCCTGCGCGACCTGATGCTCGCCTATGCCGCCATGGATGTCATGACGCGATTCAGGGATGGGCTGATCGATATGGAGGATTACTGGCGGAGGAGTCTGTTATGCGCGTTGACCGCCCGCCAGCTCGGGCTGCGCAGCCGGGTGGTCGAGGCCGAATCGCTGTTCGTGGCCGGTCTGCTGTACGACATCGGTCAATTGATCATCGCCCATAAACTGCCCGAGATGGCGCGCGAGACCCATTTGCGCGCGAAGGACAGCGGTATGCGTCTCCATCTGCTGGAGCGCAGTGTGATCGGTTTCGACCACGCGGCGGTCGGCGGCGAACTGCTGCGCCAGTGGCGGCTGCCGGACCCTGTCTGGGAGGCCGTCAGATGCCACCATGCGCCCGGCGAGGCGCGGCACGGGTTGCTCCATGCGGGTCTGGTCCATATCGCCGCCACCGTCGCGGACAGCCCCTATACCCTGCCTCTCCCGGCCGCGGACGCGCCCGCGCTGGTCCGCCATCTCGCCCGTGAGGTCGATCCGATCGGCTGGGCGCTTACCGGGCTCCATGCCGATGACCTGATCGACGTGCATGCCGGGGCCGTCGCCCAGTTGTCCCAGCTTTCGGATACCCTCTTGCCGCGGGCGGCCTGAGCCGACGCGGGATCCGGGACGGTCGTGTCCCGGCCGGTATTAATCCTCTCGTGCTAAAGGATGAAGGGAATTCGCCTCCGGCATAAGAAGGTCGGGTTAGGCCTTTGGTCGAGCAGTATTTTCATTTCCGTCTTTGTATACTCGCCGGATCGGAGGCGGCCGCCCCGAGGGTCACGGGGCCGATGGCCGCGGGGCGGAAGGGCGGCGGGAAACAGGCGGCCTCCGCTACGGGAAAGAGTTTGACCGAACACCCATCGCGTGGGCGGTCCGGACCATCGTTGGAATGCCAGGGACGGCGCCATGACCCGGTCATGGTCATCCAATGGATTGGGACAGACGATCGCTCGTCGCCGTCTGCGCGATGGGTTCCCCCTCCCGGGTCTCCGCGGATACGGGTCGGGGGCGCTCTCCCGCCTCCGGCCCATTCCCATTCAGCGTGAATTCCCCCGCCCGCGGGGCGCCCGTGATCCGGCCCTTCGAGAGGGGGCGGGGGCGATTTCCATCGGTCGTCACGCAGGCTATGATCTGGGTTCAGGGGAAAGCCGCGGGTATCCCCATCCTACGAGGGCCCAGGAATGAGCGACCATGTCTATAAATTGATCGAACTGACCGGTTCGTCCCCCAAGGGGATCGAGGCGGCGATCGAAAACGCCGTCGCGCGCGCCGCCAAGAGCGTGCGCAATATGCGCTGGTTCGAGGTCACCGGTACGCGGGGACATATCGAGAACGGCAAGGTCGCGCACTATCAGGTGACCCTGAAGGTCGGTTTCACGCTGGAAGACTGAGCCGGTGCGCGGCCGGCCGCCCCGGGCGCCTCGAACGCGCGCTTCAGGGGTCGCCGTAGAGGCGGTCGGTCCGGGCGGCGAGGATGAAATCGTTGCGGTGCAGACCCTTGATCTTGTGCGACCACCAGGTCACGGTGACCTCGCCCCAGGCGGTCCGCAGGTCGGGGTGGTGGAATTCCCTTTCCGCCAGCAGCCCCACTTTGACGGTGAAGGCGAGCGCGTCGACGAAGTTGCGGAAGGCGTAGCGGCGTTCCAGTTGATCGATGCCCTCCCGCGCGACGATGCGCCAGGCGGGGATCTGGGGCAGGAATCCGGCGATCTCTTCCGTCGTCGCCGTCGGTGCCCCGGCGCGGCATGCCTCGCATTTGATCTCGGCCAATCCGGTCATCGCACTCTCCCATGCGTTCGGTCGTCGTGACGGGGCTGATCCCCGGTCGCTAGTCCGCGTTATTATAGACGGCGAGCGCGATCCGCGAAACGCGCCGGATCGCATTCGATCCAGACGGTATTTTCAGGCATAAATTTTATTCGAGCCCGTTTCGAGGCCCCGGCCGCCGCGTGCTGCCGGGCCTGTTTCCACGGATTTTCAGGAAAGAGAGGAATATGAACAGACCAAAGGGGCTCGCCCCGGAGTCCCTGTATACGCGTTGTGATCCGGCGCAGTTCGATTTCGAGACCACGGCGGAGCTGTCCGGCGGCGGGATCCTCGGGCAGGAGCGCGCCATGGAGGCGTTGCAGTTCGGCGTCGGCATCCGCCGCGAGGGTTACAACCTGTTCGTGCTCGGGCCGCCTGGGATCGGCAAGTATTCAGTGGTCCGCCATTACCTCGAGCGCGACACCGAGGGGGCGGCGCCCCCGCCGGACTGGTGTTATCTGCACAATTTCGATCAGCCGGACCGGCCGCGCGCCGTCATGCTGCCGGCCGGGCGCGGCCAGGCGCTGCGCAAGGATATGGAACGTCTGGTGGACGATCTGCGCAATGCGATCCCGGTCAGCTTCGAGACCGAGGAGTATCACACGCGCGTGCGCGAGATCGAGGAGACGCTGAAGGACCGGCGCGAGCAGGCGCTGGCCGGGCTTTCCACCGAGACCGAGGCGCGCGGCCTCACCCTGATCCGGACACCGGGCGGCTTCGCCTTCGCGCCCGAGCGCGATGGAGAAGTGCTCAAGCCGGAGGATTACGAGCGTCTGCCGGATGAGGAAAGACAGCGTATCGAAGCGGCGGTGGAGGAGCTACAGGACAAGCTGGCCAATGTCCTGCGCCAGGCGCCGGGCTGGCAGCGCGAGTCGCGCGACAGGATCAAGGCGCTGGACCGCGAGGTGGCGCTGTTCGCCGTGGGCCACTTGATCGATGAAATAAAGAAGAAATATCAGGATATCGCGGCGATCGCGGCCCATCTCGACGCGATGCAGGACGATGTGATCGACAATCTGCAGGAGTTCCGGGGGCAGGAAGAGGCGCCGAACCCCCTCGGCATCACGCTGGGCGAGGACCCCTCGTTGCGCCGTTACCAGGTGAATCTGCTGATCGACCATGGACGCTCGCAGGGCCTCCCGGTGATCTACGAGGATACGCCGCTGTATCAGAACCTGGTCGGCCGGGTGGAGCATCTCACCCGGATGGGCGCGCTGGTGACCGATTTCACGCTGATCAAGCCCGGTGCGCTGCACCGCGCCAACGGCGGTTATCTGATCCTCGACGCCAAGAAACTGCTGACCGAGCCTTATGCCTGGGAAGGCCTCAAGCGCGCGTTGTATGCGCGCGAGGTGCGCATCCAGTCGCTCGGTCAGATCTACAGCTACGTGAGCACGGTATCGCTCGAGCCGGAACCGATTCCGCTCGATCTGAAGGTGGTCCTGCTGGGGGATCGCTCACTGTATTATCTGCTGCAGTCCTACGACCCGGACTTCGCCGAATTGTTCAAGGTCACGGCGGAATTCGAGGATCGTGTCGAACGCACGCGGGAGAACGACCGGCTCTATGCCGGCCTGCTCGCCGCGCTGGCCCGGCGCGAAGACCTGTGCCCGCTCGACCGCGCCGCGGTGGCGCGCGTCATCGAACAGTGCGCCCGGCAGGCGGAGGATGCGGAACGCCTTTCGGTCCACCTGTCGGGGACGCTCGATCTCCTGCGCGAATCGGACTACTGGGCGCGGCAGGCCGGGCGCGCGGTGATCGTGCCGGCCGACGTGCAACGCGCGCTCGACATGCAGATCCGGCGCGTAGACCGTGTCCGGGAACAGGCGCAGGAAGCCATCCTGCGCGACCTGGTCCTGATCGATACGACGGGTGCGCGGGTCGGCCAGGTCAATGCGCTGTCGGTCATCGACCTGGGCAATTTCAGCTTTGCCCTGCCGACCCGCGTCACCGCCAACGCACGCATGGGAGAGGGCGAGATCATCGATGTCGAGCGTGAGGTCGATCTCGGCGGCGCCATCCATTCGAAAGGGGTGATGATCCTCACCTCGCTGCTGGCCGCGCGTTATGCGCAGGATCGGCCGCTCTCTCTCTCGGCGAGCTTGGTGTTCGAGCAATCCTATGGCCTCATCGACGGCGACAGCGCTTCGGTCACCGAGTTCTGTGCGCTGGTGTCCGCCCTGGCGGGGATCCCGCTCGATCAGCGTCTGGCGGTGACCGGCTCGGTGAATCAGCACGGCCAGGTTCAGGCGATCGGCGGCGTGAACCAGAAGATCGAGGGTTTCTTCGACATCTGTCGCGCCCGCGGGCTGGACGGGGGGCACGGCGCGATCATCCCGGTCTCGAATCTGGCGCATCTGATGCTGCGCGAGGATGTGGTCGAAGCGGTACGGGCGGGCCGTTTCCATGTCTATGCCGTCGGAACGGCCGACGAGGCGATCGCGTTACTGGCCGGAGTCCCCGCCGGCGAGCGTGACGGGCTGGGCGACTACCCGGCGGGCAGCGTCAATCGGCTGGCCGAGGATCGCCTGCGCGAGTTCGCCGATCTGCGCCATGAATTCGCAAAGCCGCCCGCGGATGGGTACGAACATGACGACGTCCCCGCGTGACGCGGTATTCAGGCGGATCCTCTTGCCGCTCGACAGCGGGGCGCGGGACGGCCCCGGGATCGATGCGGCGATCGGGCTCGCCGCCCGGTTCCATGCCGAGATCGTCGGCATTTTCATCGAGGATTCGGACCTGATGCGCCTCGCGGCCCTGCCATTCGCGCGCGAGACGATTCCGTTGTCGGTTTCGACGCGCCGCCTCGATCCCGCCGACATGGCGCGCGCCCTGCGCGTGCGCGCCGGGGTCCTGCGCGCCCGTCTGCAGGAGCGCGCGACGCGGGCGCGGATCCCCTGGTCTTTCCACGTCGCGCGGGATGAGTCGCTGCAGGAACAACTGGGCGAGGCCGCGGCCAGCGATCTCCTGATCCTGGGCGTCGGGGGACGCCGGGCGGGTTCGTTGCGCGCGGCCGACCGCGTGACACGGTACTTTTTCTCGCATGGCGCCTGCACCGTCTGGCTGTATCGCGGGCTGGCCGCGGGCGCGCCGCCGGTCGTCGCGCTGCTCGACGATGGACCGTCGAGCCGGCGCGTGCTCGCGGTCGCGGGCCAGCTTGCGCGCCATGGCGGCAAGCCGCTCCTGGTGATGGTATCCGCCGACGGCGCGGCGGAGTTCGCGCGTCGCGCCGGGGAGTTCGGCGATATTCCGACCGACGGCGTGGAGATGGAATTCCGGCCGCTGGCGCGCGCGGCGGCGACGGATCTGATCCGGATGGTGACGGCGGCGCGCGGCAAGCTCCTGGTGATCGGGCGCGATAGCCCGCTGGCCTCGGAGGCGGGTTATCGACGCCTGCTGGAAGACTTGCCCTGTGAGATCGTCCTGGCGGGCTAGTGTCCCGGCGTGGCCGTCTCCGCGGCCCCGGGTTCGACCAGCGGGACGAAGGCCACGGGCAGGATAATGCGGCGATGGATCCCGCCGTTCGCATCCTTGGTGAAGAGGACCAGTTCCTGCGCCGCATGGCGGAGACCGAGCGGTGCGATCAGGCGGCCGCCGGTTTTCAACTGGTCGAGCAATGCCCCGGGGATTTCGGGCGCGGCCGCGGTGACGATGACGGCGTCGTAGGGTGCGTGCTCCGGCCAGCCCAGGCGGCCATCCCCGATGCGCAGCGCTACATTGTCGCTGCCGCTTTCCTGCAGATGCCGCTGCGCCGTGCGCGCCAGTTCGAGAAGGACCTCGACGCTGTAGACCCGCTCGACCAGGCGCGCGAGCACTGCGGCCTGGTAGCCGGAACCCGTGCCGATCTCCAATACGGTATCGCCGGGTTGCAGGTCGAGCAGCTCGGTCATCAGCGCGACGATGAAGGGCTGCGAGATCGTCTGCCCGAGGCCGATGTCCAGCGGCCGATTTGCATAGGCCAGGGATTCCATTCCGTGCGGTACGAAGCGATGGCGCGGGACGGCCTCCAGCGCGGCCGCGACGCGCGGAGACAGCGTATCGCGCCCGGTGGCCGCGGCGCAGGCGCGCATGTCCTCTTCGACCTCCCGCAGCAGGCGCCGGCGTTCGCGCGCGAATTCCGTCCCGGACATGCGTCTTGTCGCGCGCCGCGGCCTCAGGCCGTGATGCGCACGGCGAGGACGTCGCAGGCCGCGTGGTTGAGCACGGAGTTCGCCGTGCTGCCGAGCAGGCGGCCGAGGCCGTGTCGGCCGTGCGAGCCGAGTACGATCAGATCGACGCCCTGGGTCCTGGCGAATTCGACGATCTCCTGATGCGGCGCGCCCAGGCGGACGTGCCGCGCGGTGTCGGCGGGGAGGTCGATCTTCCGCGCGAAGGTTTCCAGCGATGCCATTCCGTGCCCGATCAATTCCTTCTCGTTCACCAGCAGGGCGGGCGTCGGGAGGAGGTCGTCGGCGAAACCGAGGGGAGGGAGATAATCGACCACGTGCAGCAGGCTCAGTACGGCCGAGTTCCGCCGGGAGATCCCGATGGCGCGCCGGGCGACATGCTCCGAAGCGCTCGAAAAATCGACGGCGATCAGGACATGGCGGTAGGACATGCGTACACCTTTCGCGGCCAGGGGAAGTCCGGGTCCATTTCAGCAGCTTCGCCCGGGCAGGGCAAGCCGATGCGGGGCGGGGCCGTGCGGCGTGGAGTCCGGCCGGTATCGGAGACCCTCCCGGGCCGTGGTCTTGGCATGAAGCCTGCTTTATCATGGCCTACCGGCGGCGACCGGGGGGAGGGGCCGCGCGACGGTGACGAAAACTGTACGATCAGCGGCGCGCGAAGGGAGGTTCCCTGTTAAATATCCGGGAATTCATTTGAGATTCATATAGGTAAAGCGGGAATCTCAGGCAGAATCAAAATAATATTGATGGGCCCCGGGGTAAGGCGGTAATCCCGAAGGTCGGGGTCTGGTATCATTCCGAATAAAAATTCAACCCGTGGGGAATGACATGTCCGATATCGAGAACAGGGTACAGGAGCGCCGCCAGCATTCACACCGCAGGATTCAGGAACTGGTCGGCGTGCGCGATCAAATGCTTTCCCTGTACAGCGAACTCGCGGCGCAGCACCCTTTCAGAGAAGGGGATTCGGTGAACACGCTGCTGGAGCAGTTCTGCCAGATGCTCATCGACTACACGGCGGATACCCACTTTGGCCTGTATCGCTATGTCGACGAGAAGCGAGAGCGCCGGCGGGCGGTGCTCGAGGTGGCGGACCGCATCTATCCGACCATTCTCACCACGACGGATTCCATCCTGGATTTCAACGACAAATACGATTTCGAGAACAATCGCGAGGGCATCAGCCTGGAGACCCTGGAGCAGGATCTTTCCAGACTGGGGGAATCCCTGGCCGATCGTATCGAACTCGAGGACCAGCTCATCCAGGTGCTCAGCAAGGGTCGCAACTGAGGCCGGCGCGAGCACCCGGGTCTTTTGATTCCCCGCCGCCCGGGGTCCCCTTGTTATTCGCGCCCGCGCCACCCATCTCTTCGGAAAGAGGAGGCGTGGCGGTCATCAGAGCGCGCGGTGTTTCCCATGGTTAGCGTCAAGGACAGGCAGCTCGGGCTGACCAGCAAGGATGGCCTGCGCAGCGAGGACTGGATCGCCTCCATCGCCCCCGGCCGGCCGGCGCAGGATGTGGCGTTGATCCGGCGCGCCTGCGAGCTCGCGCAACGCGCCCACGAGGGTCAGCGGCGCGCCTCGGGCGAACCGTATTTCCAGCATTGCATCGCCATCGCCAATATCCTGGTCGATCTCAATCTCGACGCGGAAACCCTGGCCGCCGCCCTGCTGCACGATGTCGCCGAGGATACCGGCGTCACCATGGACGATATCCGCGCCGGTTTCGGCGACACCATCGCGCAGATGGTCGACGGCGTCACCAAGATGAAGCTGATCCAGACCTACAAGAGTCTGCCCGACAGCGACAAGCAGGAACGGGCGCAGGCCGAAAACCTGCGCAAGATGCTGCTTGCGATGGCGGAGGACATCCGGGTCGTCCTGATCAAGCTGGCCGACCGCATCCATAACATGCGCACCCTGGGTGCGCTGCCGCCGGACAAGCAACGCAGGATCGCCAAGGAGACGCTCGACATCTACGCGCCGCTCGCGAATCGGCTCGGCATCTGGCAGCTCAAATGGGAGCTCGAGGACCTGTCGTTGCGGTATCTCGATCCGGCGCTGTACAAGCGCATCGCGGGCATGCTGGACGAACGGCGCATCGATCGCGAGCACTATCTTGAACGTTTCGTCGCCCGGCTGGACGAGGAGCTGAAAAAGATCGGTCTCGAGGCCGAGGTCACCGGCCGACCGAAGCATATCTACAGCATCTGGCGCAAGATGGAGCGCAAGAAGATCGGCTACGACCAGATCTACGACATCCGGGGCGTGCGCATCCTGGTCGGTTCGGTTCCCGATTGCTACAAGGCGCTCGGCGTCGTGCATGGTCTGTGGCAGTACATCGCGGGCGAGTTCGACGATTACATCGCGACTCCGAAGGAAAACAATTATCAGTCGATCCATACCGCCGTGATCGGCCCCGAGGGCAAGACCGTCGAGGTGCAGATCCGTACGCGTGAGATGCACGAGCGCAACGAGCTCGGTGTGGCCGCGCACTGGCGTTACAAGGAGGGCGGGGAGGGCGATGGCGCCTTCGATCGCAAGGTGGCGTGGCTGCGCCAGTTGCTGGAATGGAAGGACGAGGTCGCCGATGCGGGGGATTTCGTCGAGCGTTTCCGCACCGAGGTGTTCCAGGACCGGATCTATGTCTTCACGCCCAAGGGCAGGGTCGTCGATCTGCCGCGCGGGGCCACGCCGCTCGATTTCGCCTATCACATCCATACCGAGGTCGGCCACCGTTGCCGGGGCGCGAAGATCAATGGCCGCATGGTGCAGTTGACCACGTCACTTGAGACCGGACAGCAGGTCGAGATCGTGACCGTGAAGGAGGCCGCCCCCAGCCGTGACTGGCTGAATCCGCATCTCGGCTATCTGCGCACTGCGCGCGCGCGCGCGAAGGTACAGCACTGGTTCAGGCTGCAGGATTATGACAAGAACGTCCTGGCCGGGCGCGGCATGCTGGAGCGCGAATTGAAGCGACTCGGACTTTCCAACGTGAACCAGGAGAAACTGGCCGAAACACTCGGTTATTCCCGGCCCGACGAGCTCTATGCCGCCGTCGCCCACGGGGATGTCAAGACCACGCGCTATCTGCAGGCGGCCCAGGCCTTGCAGGAGACTCGTGCCGATGGCGCTGGAGCGCCGCTCACCGTGCAAAGGCCGGCGCGGCCGAAGCCCGGCGCGGGGGGATTCCAGATCCAGGGCGTCGGCAATGTGCTGACCCACATGGCCCATTGCTGCAAGCCTGTCCCCGGCGATGAAGTCCGGGGTTACATCACGGTGGGGCGGGGGGTGACGATCCATCGCAGCGACTGCCCGAATCTGCTGCGCTCGTGCGCGCGCCATCCGGAGCGCATCATCGTCGTCGACTGGGGCGACGCCGCGCAGCAGACCTTCCCGGTCGATATCCAGATCCTGGCCTTCGACCGGCACGGCCTGCTCAGCGATATCACCGCCGTGGTGGCGAACGAGAAGATCAATATGATCGCGGTCAACACCCTGTCCAACAGCAGGGATCACACGGCGAACATACGCATGACCTTGGAGATTCCCGATATCGACACCCTGAGCCGCGTCCTCGCCAGGATCAATCAACTGCCGAACATCCTGCAGGTACGGCGGGTTTCCCATTGAACATGCGCGGATGGTCATTGATCTGCGGCGCCGGCCTGTAATAGGATAGAAACAGGTTCATGGATCGGTCGCTTTCAATCAGCTTCTCCCCGGCGGAAGGCCCGGAAAAGGCCATGCGATCGGGGTCGTCCCGATCGACGGAACCACAGACTATGATGTCCACTCCGAGGTGATCTTTATGAAATTGCCCTTGCAAATTACAACAAGGAATGTGTCCCTGTCCGAAGCCGCGGAGGAGGTGATCCGCGAAAAGGCTTCCAAGCTGGAAACGTTTTACGACCATATCATGTCCTGCCGCGTGCTGGTCGAGGTACCGCACCGGCACAAGCAGCACGGCATCGCCTATAATGTCCGCGTCGACATCACCGTTCCCGGCAACGAGATCGTGGTCAAACGCGAGCCGAACGAGGATCTCTACGTCGCCATCCGGGATTCCTTCGACGCCGCCCGCCGGCAGTTGCAGAGCTTTTCCGGCCGCCAGCGCGGCGAGGTCAAGATCCATCAGGAGAACCACTCGCCCACCGGGCATGTGCGCAAACTCTATCCCGCGGACGATTACGGTTTCATCGAGACCCCGGACGGGCGGGAGATCTATTTTCATCGCAACAGCGTCAGAAACAGCGGTTTCGACCACCTGAGCCCGAATGCCGAGGTGCGTTTCACCGAGGAGGAGGGCGAGCAGGGTCCGCAGGCGGTGGTGGTCATCCCGCTCGGAAAATAGTCCGTCATGCGTCCGGCCGGACCGCGGACAAACGAGGGGGCCGCCGCCTGAAGGCGGCGGCCGTTTCCATGCCGGAGTGCGGCGGCTATGACCCAGGCTGTGTCCGTTGCCCGAGGCTCGCCGCGCACCTCGATGCGGTGCGGCATTCGCATCCGGACTATCATGCGCGGCCGGTCGCGCCGTTCGGCGCGGAGGACCCCGCCCTGCTGATCGTCGGGCTCGCGCCGGGGATGCACGGCGCTAACGCCACCGGTCGGCCCTTTACCGGAGATTACGCCGGTATCCTGTTGTACCAGACGCTGCACAAATTCGGCTTCAGCAACCTGCCGGTGTCGCAACACCGCGAGGACGGCTTGCGCCTCCTCGGGTGCCGCATCACCAACGCGGTGAAATGCCTGCCGCCCGAGAACAAGCCGACACCGGCCGAGGTCGCCCAGTGCAACCCCTTTCTGCGCGCCGAGTTGCATGCGCTGCGCCCCGATGCCGTCATCCTCGCGCTCGGGACCATCGCGCACCAGGCGGTACTGCGCGCCCTGTCCCTGCCGCTGCGCGACTACAAATTCTCGCATGGCGCGGAGCACGCGCTCGCGGACGGGCGCAGACTGTTCGATTCCTATCATTGCAGCCGTTACAACACCCAGACGAGGCGGCTGACGGAGGCGATGTTTCATGACGTCTTCGCGCGCATCGCGGACTACGGCGGCACGTCTACCGGCGCTGTCCGCGTACCCGGATGACGGAGAAGACTGCTTTCGATCCGGCGGAGCTGCTCAAGCAGCTCCCGACCCGGCCGGGGATTTACCGCATGCTGGGTCAGCGCGGCGAGGTGATCTACGTCGGCAAGGCGGGCAATCTGAAGCGGCGGGTATCCAGCTATTTCAACCGTTCCGACGCCTCCCCCAAGACGCATCGCCTGGTCGAGCAGATCCATGGCGTGGAAGTCACGGTCACGCGTACGGAAGACGAGGCGCTGCTCCTGGAAAACAACCTGATCAAGGAGCTGAAGCCCAGATACAACGTCTTGCTGCGCGATGATAAGAGTTACCCCTATATCCGGCTCACGGATACCGATGATTTTCCGCGCCTGAGCTTCTACCGCGGGGAAAAAAAGTCCGGTGAGCGCTATTTCGGCCCGTATCCTAACGCGGGCGCCGTACGCGAGACCCTCAATCAGTTGCAGCGGTTGTTCAAGATCCGCCAGTGCGAGGACACCTTTTTTCACAACCGTACACGGCCCTGTCTGCAGTATCAGATCAAGCGCTGCACGGCGCCCTGCGTGGGACTCATCGGCAAGGATAAATATCGGAGTGATCTGCGCCACGCGATCATGTTCCTGGAGGGGAAGAACCGCGAGGTCATCGACGAACTGATCCACAGGATGGACCAGGCCTCGGCGCGGCTGGATTACGAGCAGGCCGCCTATTATCGGGATCAGATCGCGTCCCTGCGCCGCATCCTGGACCAGAATTACGCGGGCCCGGGCAGCGGCGATCTGGATATCATCGCCAGCGTAGTCCGCGATGGCGTGGGCTGCGTCGAGATCTTCTGTATCCGCGGCGGACGCAATCTGGGCAACAAGGCGTTTTTCCCCCGCCATCCGCGCGAGGCGGAGGCGAGAGACATACTCACCGCGTTCGTGTCACAGTACTACGTCGGCCGCGAGGTCCCGCCCGAACTGCTCGTAAACGAGGAGCCGGAGGATCAGGAAATGATCCGCCAGGTCCTGGAGCACCTCTCGGGGCACAAGGTCGCGATACACAGCCGTGTGCGTGGCGAGCGCGCGCGCTGGCTGCGGCTCGC
>JADLCS010000007.1 GCA_020847075.1 Gammaproteobacteria bacterium | reverse complement strand
TCCGGATTCGGTGGAGAATGACGGTACCGAGCCTGACCGGGGATCATAGATCGAGCATGTTCAGTTCCTTTTCCGCGACCTCCCGTTTGATGCCGTAGATTTCCTGGATTCTGCCCAGGAGCCTCTGGCGGTCGCCGTCGATGACATCGAGTTCGTCATTGGTGAGCTTTCCCCATTTCTTTTGTATCCTGCCCTTGATCTGCTTCCAGTTTCCTTCGATTCTGTCGGTGTTCATCGAATACCTCCTTGTCGTGTCGGTGCGTAAGGTTCGTTGACGAGGCCGTCGCGGCGCTTCAGAAGGTGAACTGAAGGCCGACCGATGCGGTATCCAGATCGACTTCCGAGACGTCATAGCGTTCCCATTCCAGGCGCAGGGCGAGCCGTTCCGTGAAGCCGAGTTTGAGTCCGGCGCCATAGAAGGGGTCGTTGCCGTCATCGTCGGCGAGAACCCCTCCCAACCGGGACCTGGCGCTCCACCAGAACTGACCGCCTTTTATGTAAAACGACGAGGCGTCCGAAAACGGCAGGGAAAAGACCGCGGCCAGCCCCTTGCCATCGGATTCGAATGAAGAATCGTCGTTGTTCATTCGATTGAAATCCAGCCATGACCCTTCCACTCCGAACCAGGAATTGAACTGCCCTCCGATATAGGCCTTCAGAAGGTCATCGTGATCGTCGAGATCGCTTTCATCGAGGCTGTAGGCGCCCCAGGCGCCGCCCAGATAGATCCCGGGCGGTTCGGCATGTACCGTCAGCGGTAGGGAGAGGGAGGTGAGCAGCAGTGCTCCGGGGAGAAACGATTTTTTCGGTGTCATGTCGGCCTCCTTGTGGTGGGTGATGTCGCTCCGGAAAGCGTTTTCGTGACTCTCATGGTCGGCCATCACGCACGGAGAGGCATTGAAAAATACCAATGATCGCGAAAGAAGCCGTTCGGGATCCGTCGTCCGTTTACGAACCTGTTTGAAGGACTTCCGGGGCTGCCGGGCGTGGCGGGGGGTTACGCCTATAGTGGGGGATAGTCCCCGCGCTTTCCGCGACGCCTGCGCGGATATGCCTTGATAAGCGATTGATCCTTCATGGAATGGACATCTGGCATTTTCGCTGCAGGCAGAACCCCGGATGCGATCCTGCATAAGGATTGTTCAGGTGTTTCCCAGGCCAGAAGGAGAGTGCCATGCCCGCAGTCCGGAAATATTCCATCGATGGAAGCAACGATCGTGGTCATATCGTTTCACGCCCTATTTCCGCTGAGTCGCGGGGTGCCGACGGGTTCGACAGCCCGCTCAATGCCAGGACGCAAATGTTTTCTCCCAAGGATGTGATTTATCACACGGGGGATCCGGCTGAAGAGATCTATGAGGTGAGGAGCGGTCTGGTGAAGCTGGTGACGTATATGTCCAACGGAAGACAGAGGATCGTGCGCTTGCATGGCGCGCGCGACTGGATAGGGCTGGCCGGTTTCCTGCTCCAGTCGCACGAGCATACCGCCGTGGCGGTTACCCCCGTCGAGGTCCGCTGCCTGCAGGTCGGCGACTATCCGCTATGGAATCGGGGCGGCGGTCCTCACTACCGGAATCTCCTCGAGGTCCTGTATCGGCATCTGAGAAAGGCGGATCTATGGATCGAGCGATTCGCCACGGGGCGCATCCGATCCAGGGTCGCGCATCTGGTGAATTATCTCTCGGAAATGGAATATGGTCCGGGATCGATGAAGGTCCGGCTGCTGACCTGCGAGGAGATGGCCGCGATCCTGGGGGCCACGACGGAAAGCGTGAGTACCGTGCTCGCCGAATTCAAGCGCAACGGGGCCTTGAAACTGCTGGGGAGCGCCGTCGAGAAACAGTATGAGCGCGGTCCGGAGTTGCTCGCGTATTAGTGTGGATCGCGAAGATGGCGCGGGGCGCCTGCCTCTTCTTTCCTCCCTCCGATCTCATGCCGGCCCAGCCCGATATCGCCGCGATGAAGGGCAGGGTCTTTCATCGCGGTCACTCCGGATGTGATGATCGTCGATTGAGAAGCACCCACCGGGCTCGGGACGGAATGGGCGTGCACGAGGTCCGGCGCATACCCTTTCTCTTGCCATGAAATACATAGGCCGGGATCCTACGCAGACATGTCGATGGCCGTGGGAAAGGGGGTAGTCACCTCCTGATGGGGTTTATCACCCCGGTGCGATAACCGACGCAGGCCTGTTTTTTCCGTAACTCCATGTTAATCAAGAGAAAGGCGGGATTGGCATCCTATCTGCAATATCCCTGTCGAGTCCAACGGAAACATGCGGAGGCAGACATGATCAAGATCAGAGACCCCCAGACCCATGATATCGAGATCTATACGGCGCTCACGCTATTCCTCGCGGCGTTCGTCATAGGCGCCCATTTCTTTGGAGGCGTTCTGGGCGTTTATGAGTGGCGCTTGTCCCTGCTGCTCGAAAACCTCCAGCATATGAATCCCTGGGTGGAGACCGGTATCACGGTCGCATTGGTCGTGGCGATCGTCGGCTTGCTGGTCCATGAGCGCGACATGCTGAAGCCGTGTGAAGCGACGAGCATCGATAAGTGGGACACCGAGCATGGATTATGAGGATATGACCGACCCGGATCGCGATTCGGTGTTCTGATACCGGCGATAACGGATTGATGCCGCAACGTACGCACGCAGGCCGACCGGAAGTCGGCCTGCGTGCGTGGGTTTTCGGGCGCGTGGAATCGCGCGATTGCCCGGCATCGCCAGGCCGGCGGCGGCAATGTCCCGGGTCTTCGGGGGTATCGCAGAGATTCTTCCGGTATCACCCGGCGGACGGTTTCGGCTTCGCCCCGTTATGCGTCTTTCGGGGCGGATTTGCGTCTGGCCAGGGCGTGTTCGATGGCGAGCTCGTAGATGTCGATCAGATCCTCCTTGCTCACGTCGACGATGCCGTCCATATGGCCGAGCGCCCATTCGATGTCGGGATCGGTCAACTGCAGCAGATCCCCGGTCTCGTGCTTGTCGAATGCCTCATGGTGGGGATGGTGGCTCTTGCCTATCGGGTAACGCCTGCCGAGCAGCAGATTGTTGATCAGATAGGCCAGCGCCAGCAGTATGAGGATATTGCCCAGCACGGCGTAGCCGAGAAACGGCCAGACCGCGCCATGGAGCTGGGTACCGCTCATGCCCACCGCGAGCGCCGTCGCCGCGCCGGGCGGGTGCAGGCTGCGCAGGAGTTCCATCCCCAGTATGGCCGCGCCCACGCTGCACGCGCCCGCGATGACGGGGTCGTCGATGAGATGGGCGCAGGCGAGACCCGCGAGGGCGGAAACCAGTTGTCCCGTGATCACCGGCCCGGGTTGCGTCATCGGACTGTGTGGCACCACGAACAGCAGGAATACGGAGGCGCCCATGGAGGCCAGCAGCGGGAGGTGTTGATTATCGTGAGGCAGCAGATGGAGTACGAGCCCCATCGTCATGATGACGAGACAGGCGGCGATGGCGTTCAGCGCCTTTTCCCGCAGGGAAAGCGGATCGATATGCGATTTGATCAGGGATAGCATGGGACGACCGGACGCATTGACACGGGCGGTCGATAGGCCGCCCGTTCTATAAAGAGCATGCAAAATACATTTATTTGGCGGAGACGTCAACGCGGGCGTGCGGTGACCATGCATCGGGCGGGGGCAAGACCGGGGACTGTCTCAAAACCGGAAGAAACACGTTGGCAACGAGATATCCGGGCGTCATTTCCGCCAATACGGGGACCCGGTAACGCCGTTTTCAACCGTTTGGAATCCCCGTGTCCCCGCTTGCGCGGGGACGACGGCTTCCGTTAACCGGGGATGGTGCCGTTGACGATGGGTTGAAAGGCCGTCAGGCGGTCGATGGAGGCCGAGCTGCCGAGGCCGTGGTTCGGGAACATCGAGGTGAAGGTCCCCTGCTGGCCGTGCAGGGCCATGTAGTTGAGGATCACGGTGTTGACCAGCAGGTTGACGTTGTTGGCCGCCGGGCTAGAGGCGCTCTCGACCGAGCCGTCGGCGCGAAAATAGCCGAGCTGCTGGTGGCGCGCCTGGTCGTCCGCCGTGCCGCCCATCAGCGTCGGCCGGCCGTTGGGATTGTAGACCAGGAAGAACGAGGCGGCGGTGGAGGAGTTGTCGCCCGTCCATACGCCCTTGCCGCGCCCGTCGGCCGAGTTGTCGAGCATGCCGTTGCTGGCGACCGAACCGTCGCTGAACACATAGATCATCACGGGCACGCCCACGCGGGCGGCGTATTCCAGACAGGCGCCGATGCAGCGGCCCGCGCGCAGGTCGCGCAGCTCGCCGGTCGAGCGGTCGCCGGTGTGGTAGTCGTAGCCGCCCAGGGTGATGGTGCCGGCGCCGGCGAAACCGTTGATCACCATCTTCATCACCGAGGCGGTCTTGCGGAATTCGCCGTCGCCGTTGAACTCGGCCTGGCTGAAGATGCCGCCCGGCCCGACGATCTGCGGATCGATGGCCGGATTCAGCGTGGTCGGGTCGCCGAAACGATCGGCGAGGTCGGCGGTCTTCACGTAACCGCAGGTGACGAGATCCTTGATGGTGGCGTCGGTCGGGGCCGGGAGTTTGGTGCTGACCTTGGTCAGTTTCATCTCGCTGATGCGTTCGATCGATTCCATCACCGCGACCGCGTCGGCCTGGCTCAGCACGCCGATCAGGTCGCCGGTGTCCACCAGTCCGGTCACGTCGGTGGGGCGGTCTACCTTGGTCGGCCGCACGGTGGGGTCGATCAGCATGGCGGGGGCCATGGAGTTGCCGCCCGAATCCGAGCTCTGCGAGCCGATCAGCGTCGCCAGGCTGCCGTCGGCGCCGGCCTTGTAGATGCCGTACATCGGATTGTGCGGATTGTTGCCGGTATCATTGTCGGACAGCGCCGGGATGACCGCGCCGTTGACGCTCGCGGTGCGCGTGCCCGCCTTCTCCAGGATGCCGCGCAGGAAGGCGCTGTCGGAATGGAACGCCAGCCCCAGATCGCTGTTGATGAAATCCCGCGTGCCGGTGCCCGGGTTGGCCAGCGGCGGGATCATATTGCCGGGGATCCCGAGCTTGCTGTAGCCCTGGGTGGTGAGGAAATCGAGCTGACCGCCCTGCTTGCCCACCAGCACGTTGGAGCCGGCGATGTTGGCGCCGCCGGCCAGATCGAAGCAGATGAACGGGATCTTGCCCGCGCCCTGGGTCGCGATGCCGCAGGGACCCTTCAGCGCCTGCAGATCGGACGACAGCGCGGCATAGGCGGCGCGCGGGTCGGCGAACAGGCTGAAGATGGAGCCGCCGATGGCCACGCCGAGACCCGCGCGGAATCCCTGCGCGATGAAGTCGCGCCGCGTGATTGGACGCCTGTGATCGGGGTGGCGCAGCGGTTCATCCAGCCCGAAGGGTTTGCGTTGTCTGGCCATGGTCACATCCTCGATAGATAAGGCGGCACGTTCCGCGGCGGATCGATGCGCCCGGCCGCGTGCCCGTTCATCAGAAAAATTCCCGTATACATGAGCCGCCTCGCCTTATTGCAGCAGCATGACCGCGCTGCCCAGTACGGCCGCACAGCTGGCCTTGACGACATCGGAGGTGCGCGCGACGGTGTTGCAGGTCGGGCCGCCGCCGGTGGCGCAGGCGGTGAGTCGATCCATCAGGGCGTTCAGTTCGCCCTTGATGTCGGCCGTGCCCGGCTGGCTCGAGAGCCCGGAGCCCATCATCTCGTCCAGCAGCGGATCCAGGATCTGGTCGCGTTTGGTCGAATTGTCGAATGCAGTGGCCGCACTCGCGCCGAAGTTGAAGCCCGGGAAGTAGACGGTACGGTTCACCGTCCCCTGATTATCGACCAGGGCGCCGCAATACTGGATCGCGAGCTGTGATACCGCCATCTGGTGCGCCGACAGGAAGCCCTCGACGTTTTCCACCGTCGGGAGCTGTTGCTTTACCGTCGCGAAGGTCTCGGCGACATCGCTTTGCGTCGGGCTGACGCGGGTCACGGCCGCCATGGAGTGACTGATCTCCTCGAAGGTGCGCAGGCCGATGTCGGAGACCGGGTCGGAGTCCGCGGGCGGGGGCAGTTGCAGCGGGGCCGGCTCGGTGACCACGTTGGTGTGGCTGCCGAGCACCTCGAAGCTGAGGAAGAACTCGTCCTCTTCCGGGCCCTTCTCCAGCGCGATCACCGTACCGAGATCCGACAACACCTGGCCGGACGGCGTGTACTGATTGCTGGAGACCACCTCGGCCATGTTGCGGTAGGCCTGCCCGACCGCGGCCTCCTTGCCATTGACCCCGATGCGCATGCCGGCGATGGTGATGCCGTCCGGGTGGGCATTTTCGTCCAGGCTGATGAATACCGGGCGATTGAACAGATAGCTGTAGCTGTCGAACTGGCTGACCTCGAACAGGATGTAGCTGTCGGGCACGCCGACCAGATCGCTGACGCTGAACAGCAGGAAAAATTTCTCACCGACCCCGGCCGCGAAGTTCTGCTGGATCTGTTCCGGCGTGAGCGCGCGGTTATGGATCGCGACCAGGCGCAGCTTGCCGGCGAAGGGCCGGTCGCCGCTCGCCTCGTTGCCGAGTACGAAGGCGAAGCCGTCGTCCCAGTCGGACAGATTGCCGCCGGCGACGTCGTCGGTGTCGTCTGTGAATGCGCCGTTGACATAGATGCGGCGGCCGTTGGCGGGATCGAAAGTCACGACCACGTGCTGCTGGGTGGCCTGCAGGTCCTCGTCGGCGTCCGCCGTGGACAGCGCGGGTTCGCCGTTGCCACCGGTGGTGCTGCTGCGATGCAGGAAGTCGTAGTTGTACTGGGTCTGGCCGAGCGTGAAGTTGCGCGCCTGCGTGCCGGCCGAATAGCTGATGATGCGTGCGGGGCCTTCCTGGGTGACGTTGCCGGGGACCACCCAGGCCTCGATCGAGTATTCGCCCGTCTGCAGGATCATGTCGTTCAGCTTCTTGCTGGCGGCGGTCGAGCCCTGCGCCTTGCCGTTGCCGAATTCGACACCCCAGCCGCCGACCCAGTCGTAGCCGCCGCTGAGCGTCAGATTGAGCGCGGGTTCGACGCCGCTGGTGTCGTAGGCGATATTGCCTTCGCCGGTCTTGAACTCGTACAAGGCGATGACGTTCGATTCGTGCCGGCTGCCGCCGCTGGCGACGACGCCATCGGTGATCTTCATCGCCTTGCTCAGCACGAGCTGCGGGTCGACGCCCGTGACGGATACCTGATTGGCAAAGGCGGCGATGGCGTTCTGCATCGCCGTGGCGTCGTTTTCGCACGACGCGCTCCAGCAGTTGTGGAACTCTTCGCGCAGGCGCACCACCAGGCGCGAATCGGCGGGCGTATCCAGATTGATCTTGGTCTTGGCCGCCGCGTAGGCCGCCGCGGGGTCGTTGACCGCGAAATAGGGCGACTGCGCGGTGGGCGAGGAATCGACATGGCAGCCGGCGCAGTGCGCGATCAGCAAGGGGTGCACGGTGGATGCGAACAGACCGGGGTCGTCAGGGAAACTCTTGCTCGCGCCGGGATCTTTCAACGGGGGGGCGGTGAGGGTGATCTGGCGCGTACTGGACACGGAATCGCCCGCCCAGGCTTCGATATAGGCGGTGATTATCTCGCCGCAGGCGCTGTCGCTCGCCAGCCAGCAGTTGTGTCCCCCCGCCACCTTGGTGACCAGGCGTGAATCGGCGGGAGAGAGCAGGTTTACCACCGTATTCGCCTCGGCATAGGCCAGGTTGACGTCGTCCTGCCGCGCGAATGTCGGGGTCTGTCCGCCCGTGCCGTGGCAGCCGCCGCAGCGGTTGTTGGCGCTCAGCTTGTCCCATACGTTCAGCTTGAACGCCTGTATATCGGCCGTCGAGGGCGCCGGCCCGCTGTAGGTGCCGGTGACGGTGTTGCTCGTCACGGGATTGGTTTCGGTGGCCGCGCCCCCGCCGCATGCCGTCAGGATGGCGGCGATGGCGAGCAGGGTGCCGGCCTTGAGCAGCCCCAGGCATTTACGCGCGCGGGACGCGAGGGTGATGCTGCGGTCCTCGCGGGGAAGCCCGCTCAGGACGAATCTCTTCCCGGATCCCGAGCGCAGATATTGGTAGGCGATATAGCTGTTCACGGTCAGTCACCCATGCAGTAGACGGCGGCCTCGGCGAAGATCCGTTTCATGTTGTAGTTGTTCGCCTTGAACGAGGTCGTCATGGAATCGATCTGGTTGCGGTCGGCGGTATTCACCGGCGCGCGCAGGCAGATGGTCTTGAACACCTTCTTGGCCTGGCAGCGCGCGAAGGCCTCGCTGCCGGCCAGCTCCGCGCCGAGCGATTTCGCCCCGCTGCCGCTGCCGGGCAGGGTGCCGCTCCAGCCGAGCGCGGCATTGGGTCCGCTACGCCAGTAGTTGTCCCAGTGGTCATCCGTGGTGATATAGCCATACTTGAAATTATCGCTGTTGATCAGGTACTTGCCCTGAACGCGCGTGCCGGTGTCGGGATCGACGGTCCCGGCGCCGTTGTATTCGATGTTGCCCGAGGTCTCGTTGTAGTCGTAATAGGCAAAGGCCTGGGCCATCGGGTCCATCCCCGCGTGACAGCCGACGCAGGCGTTCAGGAAGATACGGCTGTCGCCGCCCGGGCTGCGCGAGACGTCCTGACGGACGCGGTCCGGGGAGCGCGTATTGTCCTTGATCGGTTCCAGATCGGTGCACAGATGATTCATCAGTGTGAAGCGGAACATGGCCCGGTTGGTCCCCGCGCTGAAGAAGGCCTGCGCGGCCGCGCGCGTAGTCATGACACCGGCGGTGGCGGAACCGGGTAGATTGGTCAGGGCCGATTGAGTGGTCGCGACCAGTCGGGTCTTCAGATCGACGCCCTGGTTTTCCATGGCCTCGTAATGATTGTTGTTGGTCATGGAATAGGCGGGCAGGCCGCCACCGCTGCCGGTGTAGAGCACATCCGCGGACAGGACTGTATTGAACGGAACGTCGTCGCGGATCATGCCGATGACCGTGGCGGTGTAATCGTTGAGCGGCGCGAAGACGGTCTGCTCCTCGTTGGTCCACGGCGTGGCGAAGTTTTTCAGCGTCACGTTATAGAACGCGCTGTTTTCCATGGCCAGTTCGGCGGCCCCGATCGCGTCCCCACCCGTGATGTCCGCCTCCATGGTATTCAGCACCGTGGCGCTGGGTGGGACGCCCGCGATGCGGTCGTGTATCCGCTTGGCCTGTTCCCGGGGGCCGGCACCGGCCTCGGTGGCGGCGACCGTGACGAGACCGCAGGCGAGCAGGGCCCCAAGCACCTTTCTGGTCGTTACCCGATTGAAGCGATTCATAAATTAAAGTCCCGCCAGTGTTCATTCGAGTTTAGTTATCGGCGGGGAAATCCCGCGCCGTACCGTATTGATTCCGGGTTGTGGGGCGGGTCACGCTCCCACCGCCGGCGTCCCCGTCCGGGCGATTCTGTCCGTCGATTCGAGCGGCCCCCCGCCTTCTTGGCCGTGATAGCGCATGGAACCGCTCATGGTGTTTCACACGTCCAACAACCGGGGTATCGTTCCCGTCCGATGTCACGCCCACGCCGCCAATTTAATGGAAATGCCCGGAGGGATTTGGGAGTGTCATCGCAAATCGCGCAGGGTCGGCGAGGGATAATGACGTCGTTCCGGCGCGGGGTGTCTTGAAATGGGTCACATATGCATTTTTTTGCGGGGCGGGGGCTCGACTGGCCGGCTCGAGACGCCGATATAGCACTGCGGTTACGGATAATGGTTGTGACGACAAATGTTGCTACGAACGATTCTATGGCCCGCCCGCCTTTCCGGTAAGCGGGGGCGAAACGACGGCGCGGGGTTTCCGCGCCGTCCTTATGGATACTGGCGTGTGTTGCCGATCGCCATGACCCTGCTGGTGCTCGGCGCCTGCGGGGGCGGAGGCGGCAGTCCGAGCGGCAGCGGGGCGGCGGTGGAGAATTTCCCCATCGCCTACGTCAAGCGCAGCGTGGACATCGAGGCCATGGATCGGATTGATGTCCGCAATCCGCTCGAGTTTGACGCCGGGGCGGATCTGTATGTCCGTGATCTCGCGTCGCCCGGCGCCTCGGACCGGAACGTGACCCTGCGGGCCACCGGCGGCGAAGGCGATGTCAGGGATGTCGAGGTGTCTTTCGACGGCAAGAAGCTGTTGTTCGCACTGCGCCTGCCCGAGATCGAGGACGCCGACCCCGAGGATCAGCCCACCTGGAACATCTGGGAGTACGAGTTCGCCACCGACGCGCTGCGCCGCGTCATCGCCTCGGACACCGTCGCCGAGGCCGGACAGGATGTGGCGCCGCATTATCTTCCCGACGGCCGCATCGTGTTCTCTTCCACGCGCCAGCGCCAGGCGAATGCCATCCTGCTCGATGAAGGCAAGCCCCAGTTCGCTGCCCTCGACGAGGATCTGGACGATCCGGCCATGGTCCTGCACGTGATGAACGCCGACGGCGGCGACATCCATCAGATCTCCTTCAATCAGAGCCACGATCTCGATCCGGCCGTGCTGGACAGCGGCGAGATCGTGTTCAGCCGCTGGGATCACATGGGCGGCCGCAACGCCGTCAGCCTGTACAAGGTTCGCCCGGACGGCACAGAATTGCAGCCGTTTTATGGCGTGCACAGCCATGACACCGGCGCCGGGGGCTCGACGGTGCAGTTCCTCGCGCCGCGGCCGACGCGCGACGGCCGGATCATGAGCCTGTTGCAGCCCTACACCGGCACACGCGGCGGCGGCGACGTCGTACTGATCGACGTCGACGACTATATCGATAACGAACAGCCGGTGGCCGCGAGCCAGGGCATTCTCACCGGCCCGGGCCAGGTCTCCATCGCCGCGAGTCAGATACGCACCGACGGGGAGCCGTCTCCCGGCGGATATTTCGGCACCGCCTATCCGCTGTGGGACGGGACCAATCGCGCGCTGGTGAGCTGGAGCCTGTGCCGTCTGCTCGAGGACGGCGTGATCGTGCCCTGTACCGAAGCGCGGCTGGCCGATCCCGAGGCCGAGGAGGCGCCGCCGCTGTACGGGGTCTATGTGCTCGATATGGACAACCATACCCTGCGCCCGCTGGTCCGGCCGCAGGAAGGCGTGATGTATACCGATGCCGTCGCCATGCAATCGCGTCCCCTGCCGGACATCCTGCTCGATCGGCAGAGCGGGGTGGAACTGGACGCGGCGCTGGCGGACGAAGGCGCCGGCGTGCTCGATATCCGCACGGTGTACGATTTCGACGGCGTGTTCAACGCCCTCAACTCGGGCGCCGCCGGCATCGCGACGCTGGCGGATCCGGCGCAGACTCCGGCGGCCGGCCGGCCCGCGCGTTTCCTGCGCGTCGTGAAGGCCGTCGGCATTCCCGACGAAGATGTCAGAGAGATACCGAATACCGCCTTCGGCCGCAGCGCCCAGCAGAAGATGCGCGAGATCGTCGCCTATGCGCCGATCGAGCCGGACGGCTCGGTCAGGATCGAGGTGCCGGCGAACGTGCCGCTCGCCCTCAGCGTGCTCGACGGCGACGGCCGCCGCATCGGCGCGCGTCATCAATACTGGATCCAGGTGCGCCCGGGGGAGACGGTGAAGTGCAACGGGTGCCACGACCCGGCCAGCACGGCGGGACACGGGCATGCGCAGGGCCCGGCGTCGATCTATGCCGGCGCCTCCGCGACGGGCGTGCCGTTTCCGAACACCGAGGCCACCCTGTTCCCCGATTTCGCCGAGACCATGGCGCAGACCCGCACGCGTCTCGACGCCACGGCCCTGCGACCGAGCGTGGATATCGTCTATGACGACGTGTGGACGGACGAGGCCGCTGCCGGACGCGCGAAAGATGCGAGTTTCGCCTGGCGCTATGCCGATCTCGCCACGCCGGCGCCGGTGAGCGCGGAATGCCAGACGGCCTGGAACAGCCTGTGCCGCATCATTATCAATTATGAAACGCACATCCACCCGCTGTGGGGGCGGGATCGCGGAGTGAATACGTGTACCGCCTGCCATGGCACCGAGGATGCCATGGGAGCTCTTCAGGTCCCCGCCGCCCAGCTCGATCTGGGAGACGGCCCTTCGGACGCCGAACCCGATCATTTCAAGTCGTATCGTGAACTGCTGTTCGGCGATAATGTGCAGGAGATCGTGGGCGGCGTGCTGGTGGACCGCCAGATACAGGCCACCGACGGCATGGGCAATCCCCTGTTCGAGACGGATGCCGACGGCAACCTGATCCTGGACGGGGACGACAATCCGATCCCGGTACTGGTGACCGTCGGAGTGAGTCCGGTGATGTCCACGGCCGGGGCGCGGGCGAGCGCGGCCTTCTTCGCCCTGTTCGCCCCCAGCGGCAGCCATGCCGGCCGCCTCGATCCGGCGGAACTGAAATTGATCGCGGAATGGCTGGACATAGGGGCCCAGTACTATAACAATCCGTTCGATGTGCCGCCGCCCTGAGCGGGCGGCACGGACGAGGTAAAATCCCCCGTTTGAGAATCAGGGCGGCCGGGGCACGGTCGATAACCTCGGTGGAGGCAGGGATATCCTTGCCGTTTGCGTCAAGACCGGAATGGAATATGGATTTCGTCAGGGAAAATAGCGGTGGAGCGGCGCGGGAATGCGCGCGATATCTCCGGGCCGGTGGTCCGTTATTGCTCCTGCTGGCCCTGTTGTGGCGGCCGGCGTGGGGGGAGGATGCGCCCCAGACGGTCGAGGTCGCCGATCCCTATATCGAACTACACACCGGACCCGGGCGAGGGTCTCCGGTCTTTCACGTGGAAGGGCGTGGCGCCACGATCACGCTGCTCATGCGCAAGACGAACTGGTTCAAGGTGCGCACCGCCAGGGAGATCGAGGGGTGGGTGGACCGTGACCAGCTCGAGCGCACGCTGGATCCCGCGGGGGAACGCGTGCGCGTGAGCGAGGCCACGGCCGAGGATTATGCCCGCCGTCGGTGGGAGGCGGGCGTCATGGGCGGCGACTTCGACGGGGCGAACGAGATCTCCGTCTACGGGGCCTATGCCCTGACGGAAGGCCTGTCCGCGGAGCTGTCGCTGACCCAGGTGCTGGGCGAGTTCTCCGAGAGCCTGCTGTTCGGGGTGGATCTGCTGGCGCAGCCGTTTCCGGACTGGCGCTTCTCCCCGTTTTTCGCGCTGGGCACCGGCGTCATCGATACCAAGCCGCGTACGGTGCTGGTGCAGGCGCAAGACCGCAACGATCGCATGAGCCATGTCGGCATCGGGGTGCGCACCTATCTGTCGAGGCGTTTCATGCTGCGCATGGAATACCGCAGCCACGTGATTTTCACCAGCCGGGACGATAACGAGGAAGTCGACGAATGGAAAATCGGATTTGGGGTATTTTTCTGACCCGCGCCCGCGTGGCCGGAGGGCGGGGCGTCGCCGGGCGCGGGGTCTTCGTGCTGGCGGCGATGCTGGCCGTCTGCGGCGCGCGGGCGCAGGCGCCCGAAGGCGACATCATCGGGGCCGAGCCGGTGGTACAGCCGCAGCTCGAACGGCGCACGGTCAGGGAAGATCGGATCGACACCGAGGACTTCGAGATCGGTGTCTTCGCCGGGGTGATGAGCGTGGAGGATTTCGGCACCAGCAGCATATTCGGGGCGCGGCTGGCCTATCACGTGACCGAGGATCTGTTCGTCGAGGCCGCCTACGGCGCGACGGAGGCCGGTTTGACCAGTTACGAACGCCTGGGCGGCGCCGTCACCGTCCTGACGGATGATGAACGCGACTACAGCTATTACAATCTCTCGCTCGGTTACAACCTGCTGCCGGGCGAATCGTTCATCGGCCGGAACCGCGCCTTCAGCTCGGACATGTATCTCATCGGCGGCATCGGGGCGACGGAGTTCGCGGGTGACAACCGTTTTACCTGGAATTTCGGCGCGGGTTACCGCCTGCTGCTGAACGACTGGCTGGCGCTGCACGCGGACGTGCGCGACCACATGTTCGACATCGACGTGCTGGGCGAGGACAAGACCGCGCACAACATCGAGATTCACGCCGGGGCGACCGTATTCTTCTGACGCGAGGTGACCATGTACAGACTGCGCTCCCATTCCTATATATATGTCCTGATCGCCCTGCTGTCGGGTCTGTGCGCGCTCGGGCCGGCGGCGGCCGCGGAGCCACCGCCGGGGCCGGCGCCCGATTTCACCCTCAAGAGCAGTGGCGGCGAGAACCTCAAGCTGAGCGAACTGCGCGGCCAGGTGGTGCTGATCAACTTCTGGGCCTCGTGGTGCGGTCCCTGTCGCAAGGAGATGCCGCTGCTGGATCAGCTCTATCAGCAATACAAGCCGCTCGGGTTCACCATCCTCGGCGTCAACGTGGAGGAGGATCCGGCCCAGGCGCGCACGCTGCTCGGCAAGATTCCGGTGAGCTTCCCCGTCCTGTTCGACGCCACGAACGCGGTGAGCAAGCAGTACAATGTGATCGCCATGCCGACGACGGTGATCGTCGATCGCAACGGCAATATGCGCTATCTGCACAAGGGTTATATGCCGGGATACGAAGACGCCTATCAACAGCAGGTACGCGCCCTGCTGACGGAGCGCATGTGAGGAATTTCCGCGCGACGGCCCTGCTCCTGGCCGCGGCGCTGCCGCTCGCGGCCTGCGGCGTCGAGCCGTGGGTGAAGCCCTACGAGCGCGCCAATCTGGCGGACCCGATCATGAGCTTCGACCGGGATCCCGTTTCGGGCGCCTACCGCAACCATGTATTCCAGGCGCGCGAGGCGGCGCGCGGCGCGGAAGGGGGTCAGGGAGGCGGTTGTGGCTGTAATTAAAACCCGGCGCCGGCGCGCGCATCGGATCCTGGCACTGGCCGCCATGGGGTGTTCGCTGTCCCTGCTCGCGGCCGTGCTGCCGGAAGACCGTTTCGATGCCTTGTACCACTCTTATGACGGCGGCGGGGTGCGGATCAACGGTCCTTCCATCATGGCGCGCAAGAGCATCGGCGAGAGCAGTTCGGTGTCGGCGAATTACTACGTCGATTCCATTTCCAGCGCCTCGATCGACGTGGTGACCTCCGCCAGCCGTTACCACGAGGAACGGACCGAGCGCAGTCTGGGCGTCGATTACCTGCGCGACAACGTGACGATGAGCCTGGGCTATACGCGCAGTGAGGAGAACGACTATCTGGCCAATACCGCGAGCTTTTCCCTCAGTCAGGACATGTTCGGCGATTTGACCACAGTTTCAATGGGGTATTCGCGTGGCTGGGATACGGTGGGCAAGCGCGGGGACGACGCTTTCGCCGAGGACGTCGCGCGTCAGAATTACCGCCTCGGCGTGTCCCAGGTGGTGAGCAAGAACATGCTGATCGATCTCGGTCTGGAGACGGTCACGGACGAGGGTTTCCTCAATAACCCCTATCGCTCGGTGCGCTATCTCGATGCCGGCAGCGCGCTCGGGTACAGTCGCGAGCCCGAGGTCTATCCGCGCACGCGCGATAGCAACGCGTTCTCGATCAAGGCGCTCTATTATCTGCCGTACCGGGCCTCGCTCAGCGCGGGTTACCGGTATTTCACCGACTCCTGGGGGATCCGGGCCGATACCTATGAAATCGGGTATACTCACCCCACCGAAAGGAGATGGATCTTCGACATCAGGTATCGCCTGTACAGCCAGAATCACGCGGATTTCTACAGCGACCTCTTTCCGAGGCAGCAGGCGCAGAACTTCCTGGCGCGAGACAAGGAGTTGAGCACATTCAGCAGCGCGGCGGTCGGCCTCAGCGCGAGTTACGAACTGGCCCCGGGCACGTGCAGCTGCATCGACAAGGGCGCACTGACCCTGTCCTACGACCGCATCCACTTCACGTACGATGACTTTCGCGATATCCGCCAGGGGGGCGTCCCCGGCGAGGAACCGTTCTATGATTTCAGCGCCGATGTCGTCCAGCTCTATCTCTCGGTCTGGTATTGATTGGAGGGCGGCGGGCGCGCCCGACAGGCAGGATAGAATTTTCATTGACGGTGCATCATGATGAAGAGACTGTTGTTCATAGCGTTGCTGCTGATATCCACGGCCGGGATCGTGCCCGGCCCCGAGGCCCGGGCCGCCGCGCCCGCGCCGGACGCCGGGGAGTACCAGGCGCTCGATACGGAGGTCCAGTCCCTGCAGCAGGAGATCCTCGAGGTCAGTCGGGATCTGTTCATGCTGGAGGAGGAGCTGCTGTTCCCGGCGACCACCCAGGTCTCGGTCTTTCTCTCGATGGACGTCGGCGAATTCTTCCAGCTCGATTCCGTCCAGCTCAAGATCGGCGACAAGGAAGTGGCGAACTATCTCTATACCCCGCGCGAGGTGGATGCGCTCAAGCGCGGGGGCGTGCAGCGCCTTTACGTCGGCAACCTGAAGCTGGGCGATCATGAACTGGTGGCCTTTTTCACCGGCAAGGGACCCCATGATCGCGATTACCGCCGGGGCGCCGATCTGACCTTCAAGAAGGGGATCGGGCCGAAGTACATCGAACTCAAGATCGTCGATCTGGAAAAGAAGCAACAGCCCGAGTTTTCGGTCAGCGAATGGGAGTGACAAGGCAGTCGCGTATGGCGGACGCCCGGCGTCCGTCGAGCCTGCGCCGATGCCTCGGCGCCATCGGCCTCGGTCTGTTCGCCCTGGCGTCCGGCCCGGCGCCGGCCGCGCCCGCCGATGTCCCCGGGGTACGTGACCTGTTCTACCGCGAAGTCCTCTTTCAGTATTACCAGCAGGATTATTTTTCCGCCATCACCCATCTCCTCGCCGCCCAGCAGCAGGGGCATATCGAAAGCGACCGGGCCGATACGGAGCTGCTGCGCGTCGGCATCGAGCTGTCCTATGGCCTGCATGCCAACGCGCTGGAGATCTTCAAGCGCAACCTCTCCGGCGTGACGGACCCGACGGCGCGCGATCGCATCTGGCTCGCGCTGGCCAAGACCTGGATGCGCCGCGGTTATCTCGACCGCGCGGAGGACGCGCTGGCGCAGATCGGCGCCGGCCTGGGCAAGGACGGGCGCGCCGAGCAGGTGCTGCTGCAGGCGCGGATCCTGATGGAAAAACAGCGCCATGCCGAGGCGGCGACGCTGCTCTCCGCAACGCAGGTCCCGCCGCAATGGGCGCCCTATCTGCGCTATAACCAGGCGGTCGCCCTGCAGCAATCCGGACAAACGGCCGCCGGCATGGCGCTGCTCGACGAACTGGGGAAATCCAAGGGCACGGATCTGGACCTGCTCGCCATGCGCGACAAGGCCAATCTCACCCTCGGCTTCGCCTATCTCGGTACGCAGCGTCCCGAGGCGGCAAAGGCCGCGCTCGGGCGCGTACGTCTCGACAGCCCGTTTTCCCTCCGCGCCCTGTTCGGTCTCGGCTGGGCCGAATACGATCTGGGCAATCTCTCCCAGGCGCTGAACTCCTGGCGGGAGCTCGAGGCGCGCGACATTCCGGATGCCACGGTGCAGGGCGCCGCGGCGATGATCCCGTTCACCCAGTGGCGGCTGCATGCCTATCGGGAGGCGGTACAGAAGTACCGGGACGTCATCGAATCTCATGAGGGCGAACTGGCGCGCCTCGATGCGATGATCGCGCAGACCGGGCAAGGCGCCCTGATCGCCGATCTGGCGGGCGACGACCGCACCGATCCGGATCTGGACATTCTGCCGGCGCGTATCCCGGATGCCCGCACGCGCTCCTATCTGCTGTCGCTGCTGGCCAGCGACCGCTTTCGCGAGGCCTTCACCACCTATCGCAATCTGCGCGCCCAGCAGCGGCGGCTGCAGACCTGGGCGGAGGACATGTCGGCCTTCACGGACATGCTGGCCACGCGGCGCTATGCCTATGAAACACGGCTTCCGCGGGTGCAGGACCGGCTGCAGGGGCTGGACTGGCGCGCGCTCGACGCGGAGGTACGGGGTTACGTCGGGCGCGTCGATACGATCGCGGTGAAACACGATGCCGTCGCCCTGGCGACGGTGGAGGAACAGCGTCAGCTCGGAGAGATCGGGCGCATCGAGGCACGTCTCGCGCGACATCCGCAGGCGCATGAACTGGATGCGCAACGCCAACGCCTGCACGTCCTGAAGGGCCTGTTGAACTGGAAGATCGAAGGCAGCTACGCGCCGCGCCTGTGGGAGGCGCGCAAGGGCGTCAACGCCCTCAAGGACGAACTGGACGACGCCATGGCGCAGCGTTCGCTGCTCGCGGTGGCGCAGGTCGAGGCACCCAGGCGCTTCGAAGGATACGACGCGCGCATCACCGGCCTGCGCGCGCGCGTCTCCGATCTGCAGCAGCGCCTCGCGGGCGCGGTACTCCGCCATGAACAGTATCTGCAATCCCTGATCCAGGCCGAACTGGAACGGCACAAGCGCGAGATTTATACCTACCGGCTCGAGGCCCGCTATGCGCTGGCCAGGCTGCTGGACGAGATCGCGACCGGCGCGGAGGGCGAATGATGCGCCGGCTTCGTCATTCCGTGACCCTCGCCTGCCTGCTCGCCGCCGGCTGCGCGACCCCGCCGCCGCGCGACAATGCGCGCACCATCAAGAGTTTGGAAGAGCAGGCCATCGTCGTGGTACACGAGGCGGCGCGCAGCGACAAACAGCAGGCGATGGATGCCTACCGGGCCTTCGTCGAGATCGCCGGGGACGATGTGCGGCGCATGCAGGCCATGCGGCGCATTGCCGATCTGCAGCTGATGATCAGCGAGGAAGAGGCCCCGGAGGAGGCGCGCGCCGGGGCGGGCGGACAGGGTTTCGCCACGGCGGCGGAGCTGTATCGCGATCTGCTGCGGGATTATCCCGATTATCCGGATCCGGACGGGGTGCTCTACCAGATGGCGCGCGCCTACGACAGCGCCGGCGCGGCGGAGCAGGAGCTGGAGGCGCTCGACCGGCTGGTGGGGGAATATCCCGCCTCGCCCTATTATCTCGAGGCCCAGTTCCGCCGCGGCGAGATCCTGTTCGTCCAGCGGTCCTATGCCGAGGCGGAAGGCGCCTATCGCAGCGTCATTGCCGCCGGCAGCAAGGGCTCCGCGTTTTACGAGCAGGCGCTATACAAGAGCGGCTGGTCCCTGTTCAAGCAGCGCCGGCAGGAACCGGCGCTGGACGCCTTCATGGCGGTGCTGGACGCGAAACTCGCCTCCGGCAGCCAGTTCGGCGAATACCTGACCCCCGATGTCCTGAGTCGCGCCGACCGCGAGCTGGTGGAGGACACCCTGCGCGTCATCGGCCTGACCTTCTCCGAAATGGAGGGCGTCGGAGCGGTCAACGATTATTTCAGCCGGCACGGGCACAGCCCCTATGAGCACCTGATCTACAGCAGCCTGGGCCAACTCTATATAGATAAGGAGCGCTACACCGATGCCGGTGCGGCCTTCCATGCCTTCGTCGAGCACAACCCGAACCATGCCCAGGCGCCGCTGTATCAGGTCCGCGTCTACGAGATCTATGAACAGGCGGGCTTTTCCAGTCTCGCCCTCGAGGCGAAACAGGACTTCATCCGAAGCTACGGTCCTTACAGCCCGTTCTGGAAGGAACACGACATCGCGCGCATGCCGGTCGTCGCGCAGCACCTCAAGGAGGAGATGTTCGGGGTCGCCCAGCGCTATCACGCCGCCGCGCAGAAGGATCACCGGCCGGCGGATTATGCCCAGGCGGCGAAATGGTATCGCGATTACCTGGCGTTCTTCCCCGACGACGCGCGCGCGCCGACGCTGAGTTTCCTGCTCGCCGAACTGCTGTATGAGCAGGGGGAATACGGCGAGGCGATCGAGCGGTACGAGCAGAGCGCCTACAACTATCCGATGCATCCCAAATCCTCCGAGGCCGGCTATGCCGCGCTGCTCGCCTACGAGCGCCAGATCGGCGCCTTGACCGAGCCGGAGCAGAAGAGCGCCTGGCGCCTGCGCTGGGTGGACAGCGCGCAGCGCTTCGATGAGCGCTTCCCGACCCATCCGCAGGCCACCGCGGCCTTGACCCGGTCGGCGGAAGAGTTGTTCTCGATGGGTGACGGCTCGCGCGCACTCGCGGTGGCGACCCGGGTGCTGCAGCATATCCCCGCGGCCAGCGCGGAGCAGCGCCGCACCGCCTGGACCATCCAGGGCCATGTCCAGTTCGACCGCGCGGCGTATCCCGAGGCGGAAAGGGCCTATCAGCAGGCCCTGAATCTGACCCCGGCCGCGGAGGTCCAGGCGCGCTCCAATCTCAACGAACGCCTGGCGGCGGCGATCTACAAGCAGGGCGAGACCGCGCGCGCGAACGGGGATCAGGCCGCCGCGGCGCGTCATTTCCTGCGCGTCGGCCAGCTCGCCCCCGGGGCATCGATCGCCGCGGATGCCCAGTACGACGCCGCCGCCGTGATGATGGAGATGCAGGATTGGGACGGCGCGATCGCCATCCTGGAGCAGTTCCGGCGGGATTTCCCCGCCAGCCACTGGCAGCCCGAGGTGACGCAGACGCTCGCGGTGGCCTATCTGGAGAGCGACCGGCTGGCGCAGGCCGCGGATGAATTCAAGCGCATCGGGCAGGGCGCGGGCGACCGGGCTGCCGCGGGCGAGTCGCTGTGGCAGGCGGCGGAGCTCTACGGCAAGGTGGGCAGGAACGACCAGGCCGTGCTCGCCTATCAGAGCTATCTGGCGGGATCTCCGCCTTCGTTCGAACGGGCCATGGAGGCGCGGCGCCGGCTCGCCGACATCACGCGTGCCCAGAACGACGTCCCGCGCCATCAGTACTGGCTGCGCGAGATCGTCGACGCCGACCGGAACGCCGGCGCCGCGCGCACCGATTTCAGCCGCACCCTCGCGGCCAACGCCTCGCTGGAGCTGGCCGAACCGCAGCGCGACGCCTACCGGCGCATCGCCCTGGCGGCGCCGCTGGAGAAGAGCCTGCGCGCCAAGAAGGAGGCCATGCAGAAGGCGGTGGATGCCTACGGCAAGGCGAATGAATACGGCATCGCCGAGGTGACCACCTCGGCGACCTTCGAGATCGGCGATATGTACCGCGATTTCGGCCGCGCCTTGCTCGATTCCGAGCGCCCCAAGGGCTTGTCCGGCGATGAGCTCGAACAATACGACGTCCTGCTCGAGGAACAGGCCTATCCCTTCGAGGAGGAGGCGATCAAGCTGCACGAGATCAACTACCGTCGCATCGGCGAGGGCTTATACGACCGCGGGATCAAGTCCAGCCTGGAACGGCTGGGTGAGCTGCTGCCGGCACGTTACGGCAAACATGAACGGCAGGTGGACTTCATTGAAAAGCTGCAATAGCATACATGCGCTGTTCCTCCTGCTGGGCTGCCTGCTGCTGGCCGCCTGCGGCGGCGTGCCGTCCAGGCAGGCCACCGGGCCGGCGCCGACCGCGGCCGCGGCGCCGCGTGAGGCGCACGCGGAGTTCGAGCGGGCGCTGGACCTGATGCGGGAGAAACGATACGCGGAGGCGGCGCCGGCGCTGGAGGCGATGACGCGACGCTACCCCGATCTCGCCGGGCCGTATCTGAATCTGGGCATCGCCTACTCGCGCCTCGATCGCTTCGACGAGGCGGAATCCGCGCTGCGGCGGGCCCTGGAAATAGATCCCGGGAACGCCGAGGCCTACAATCTGCTCGGGCTGGCGCACCGGGGCGCCGGCCGGTTCCAGGAGGCGCGTGCGGATTACGAGCAGGCGCTGAAGTTGGACCCGCTTTTTGCCGATGTACATCTGAATCTCGCCATCTTGTTTGACCTCTATCTCGGACAGCCGCGGACCGCCCTGCAATACTATGAGCGCTACCAGGAGCTCTCCGGCGGCGAGGACAAGCAGGTGAAGTTGTGGATCGCGGATTTGAAGCAGCGCCTGCCGGCCGCCGCGCCGGGGGCGGAAGGGGATGGGCCATGAGCGTCGCGCGCATGCTGCTGTTGACGGCCGCCCTGTGGGCCGCCGCGGCCGTGGCCCAGGACACCGCACAGATCGCCCTGCCCGGGATATCGGTGATCGGCGATCAGGAGCTGCCCAAGGTGCTGTACATCGTGCCGTGGAAGGACGCCGCGGGCGCCGCCGCCGTGGAGCCGCCCTTGCCGATTCCGGGCGACGCGGCGTTCGCGCCGGTGAACCGCGACGAGTTTCTCAGATTCCTGCGCTATCAGGGATTCATGGCCAGACCCTGAGGCCGGCAGTGCGGGAAGGTATTCGATTTTTCATCAAGGAGAACGCATCATGGATCTAATCGTGACCATCAGCCATTTTTTTCAGGAGGGGGGCTTCTTCATGTACCCCATACTCCTGGTGCTGGGCTGCGGGATCGCCATCGCCATCGAACGTTACGTCTACCTGACCTCGGCGCGCAGCGCCAACCGCAAGGTGTGGAAAGAGCTGATGGACGTGCTGTCCAGGCGCGATTATCCGCGCGCCATGGGCATCAGCCAGAAATCGGGCGCGGCGATCGGCAAGATACTGATGTACGGGCTGGAGCGCGTGAAGAGCGCGCGCCAGCGCGACGACATCGAGACCGCCATGGAGGAAGGTCTGATGGAGGTGTTGCCGCGGCTGGAGAAGCGCACGCATTACCTCGCCACCTTCGCCAACATCTCGACCCTGCTCGGCCTGCTCGGCACGGTGTCCGGTCTGATCGGCGCCTTCGCGGCGGTCGCCAACGCGGATCCGGCGACCAAGGCCGAACTGTTGTCCTCCAGCATCTCGGAGGCGATGAACTGCACCGCCTTCGGTCTCGGCGGGGCGATCCCCCTGATGCTGATCTACTCCTTTCTGCAGAGCAAGACCACCGAGCTGGTGGATAGCCTGGAGATGGTGTCGGTGAAATTCCTCAACATGCTGCCGGATCCGGGCGCTCCGGTGACCAGGGATGCCGGCAAGGTATGAGAAGCCGTTTCCGTCGCCGCGCGACGCCGATCGTCGACCTGGACGTCACCGCCTTCATCAATCTGATGGTGGTGCTGGTGGCGTTTTTCCTGAGCTCGATGGCGTATTACCAGTTCAGCACGCTGGAGCTGAACATACCGCCCGGCGCGGCGGCGGATTCCAGCCCCGCCGAATCGCTCGAGCTCGAGATCGTCATCCGCAAGGACGCCCTCGAGGTGAGCAACCGGGGCACCGGGCTGATCCGGCGCATCGACAATACGGCGGGCGTCTATGATTTCACCGCGCTGAGCCAGCTGCTCAGGCAGGTCAAGACGCGGTTCCCCGGCGAGACGTCCGCCACCATCCTCGCCGAGGCCGACATCCCCTACGAGACCCTGATCCAGGCCATGGATACCGCGCGCTCCTATGCCGTGGGCGGTTCGAGTCAGGTGAATTACGTGGAGCTGTTCCCGGACCTGTCCGTCGGTGACGCGCCCCTCGCGGCCAAGGGAGGGGTGGCGCCGTGAAGATGTCGCGTCGCGCCAAGCGGATGCAGCGCAATCACCGCCGCAACAAGGGTCATGCGGTGATCAATATCATCTCCATGATCGATATGCTGACGGTGCTGGTGCTGTTCCTGCTGGTGAACTCGGGGAACATGCAGAATCTTCCCAGCAACAAGGCGGTCCGGCTGCCGGAGTCCAGCGCGACGCAGTTGCCGGGCGAGACGGTCATCGTGAGTATCAGCAACCAGGACATCGTCGCGCAGGGGCGCAAGGTGGCCGAGGTCGGGGATGTCCTCGCGTCGGACGACGAGATCGTGCCGGCCCTGCTGGAAGAACTGGAGTATCAGGCGCGCAACAGCGCGAAGCTCTCCGGCAGCGGCGCGCCGGGCGAGATCACCATCATGGGCGACAAGCAGATTCCATACGCGCTGCTGAAGAAGATCATGAAGACCTGCGCGATGGCGAATTACACCAATATTTCCCTCGCCGTAATCCACAAGGCCGCGAAAGGATAGCCGCTTGGATACCTGTCACCGGGGTAGTTACCGCATGTCCGATCTCCGCCGCGGCGTCGTCCGGCGCCGGCACCGTCGTTCGCGCGGGGTCTGATCATGTCCGCGCGCACGTTCTATTACCGCTCCACCCTGCCGTGGACCACGGAGAAGGAAGACGAGCGTTTCCGTCTGATCCTGCTGAGCACGCTGCTGGTCCTGACGATCCTGGGTGCCGTATTTTCCTGGGTCCACGTCCCCCCGCCGTCGCGCGAGGATATCGTGATTCCGCCGCGGCTGGCGAAGCTCATCATGCAGGAGAAGCCCAAGCCGCCGCCGCCACCCCCCCCGCCGGTGGTGGAGCCCGCCGAGCCGTTGCCCGCGCCCCCGCCGCCCGTCGAGCAGAAGAAGGCCGAGCCCAAGCCGGCGCCGGAACCGCCGCCGAAAAAGGCCGTGGTGCTGGAACAGGCCGCGCCGCCGCCGAGCGCGCGTGAAAAGGCCGCGCGCAGCGGTCTGCTCGCCCTGCGCGACGAGCTGGCCGATCTGCGGACGGATACCGTGGCCTCGGCGCTGGAAGGCCAGCCTTTGCGCAAATCGGCGACGGCGGATTCTGCGGCCGGCGATACCTCGCGTTCCATCATCACCTCGCAGGCCACCGCCGGTAGCGGCGGGATCAATACCGGCCGCTTGAGCCGGGATACCGGCGGTACGCAACTGGCGGGGCGCGAGACGACGCGGGTGACCGCTCCGGCCGGAGAGGCGGCGGCCGGGGCCGGCGGCGGGACGGAGGCCGCGACGGGCAAGGCGGGACCCGCGGGGGCGCGCTCCAGCGAAGAGATCCAGATGGTGTTCGATCGCAACAAGGGTACCTTGAATGCGATCTACAACCGCGCGCTGCGCCAGAATCCGGCCCTGGCCGGCAAGGTGGTATTGAAGCTGACCATCGCGCCGGACGGTACGGTGTCGCAGTGCGAGCTGGTGTCGAGCGAGCTGAACGATCCCGAGCTGGAGCGCAAGCTGATCGCCCGCGTGCAGTTGTTCGATTTCGGCAAGAAGAGCGCGGCGGCCACTACTATCACGTATCCGATCGACTTCTTCCCGGGTTGACGCGGGGCCGGCGCGCGACCGTCGTGGTCTGAGCCGGGCCGCTGCCCGACCTCAGCTTTTCAGCGGGCGCGGCTCCTGGCCGTCGAAGGCGAGGTGGCTGGGCAGCGTGATGTCCACGGCGATGGGCAGGTGATCCGAGACGGTGTGCGGCAATACCTGCGCCGTGTCGATCCTGATCTCCGGGGTCGCGAGGATGTGGTCGATGTTGCGGTGCGGCCGCCAGCTCGGGAAGGTCGGCAGTTCGTCGATCGGCCGACACAGCCGGGTGTGCGTGTGCAGCAGGGCCATTTCCTCGCTTTGCGCCTGGCAGTTGAAGTCCCCCATGACCATGACGTGATCGTAGCGGTTGACCAGGCGGCTGATATAGGCGATCTGGCGCAGGCGCGCGCGCTTGCTCAGGGCGAGATGGACCAGGAGCAGGACCAGGGGTTTTTCTCCGGCGCGCCCGTAATGGACCTCGAGCAGGCCGCGGCCGGGGATGAAGCCGGGAAGCTTGTGTTCATAGACGTCGAGCGGCTTCCTTCGGCTCAGCAGGCCGTTGCTGTGCTGCGCGAGCCGGCCCAGGTTGCGATTAGTCTGGGAGTACCAGTAGGGGAACGCGCCGTGCCGGGCGAGGAATTCGATCTGGTTGACGTAGAGGCTGCGGAAGCTCCCGGCATCGGCCTCCTGCAGCGCGACGATATCATAGGAATTCACGACCTGGGCGATGCGCTCGAGGTTGCTCAGGCTCTCGGCGTGCGGCAGCACGTGCTTCCAACTGTGGGTCAGGTAATGATGGTAGCGCCGCGAGGCGATGCCGACCTGGATGTTGTAGGTGAGGAGTCGCAGCCGCAGATCGCCCCTGGCACCGTCCGCGGTCCGCAGATTGCGCGCGGCCTCGGCGGATTGCAGGTGATTGAGCTCGATCATATCGGGCACACCATCTCTCCCAGCTTGGCGGTGAGTTTGAGGTTCTCGCTGTAGTCTACCGGGCAATCGATGATGCTGACAGTGTTATCGGCCAGGGCATGACGGAGTATAGGTAGTAAATCCTGAGCCTTTTCAACGCGGTATCCCCTGGCGCCGAAGGCCTCCGCGTATTTCACGAAGTCCGGGTTGGTGAAGCGGACGTTGCTGCAGCGGCCGTAGGCCTGCAACTGCTTCCACTCGATCAGCCCATAGCCGTTGTCGTTCCAGATCAGGATCACGAAGGGCGTCTTGAGCCGTTGCGCGGTCTCGATTTCCTGCGAGTTCATCATGAAACCGGCGTCGCCGGTCACCGCGACCACGGCGCGGTCCGGAAAGGCGAGCTTGGCGGCGACGGCGCCGGGTACGGCGATACCCATGCTGGCGAAACCGTTGGAGATGATGCAGGTATTGGGGTGTTCGCAACGGAACATGCGCGCCATCCACAGCTTGTGGGCACCGACGTCGCAGATCACGATATCTTCCAGGCCGAGCGCGGTGCGCAGGTCCCAGATGATCTTCTGGGGTTTGAGCGGTACGCTCCGGTCGTCGCGGTGCTGGTCCATCTCCTCGATCAGCGCCTCGCGCAGCGGCCGCATGCGGTGGCCCTGGTGCGGCCGGGCCGCTTCGGCGAGACGCGGCAGGCTGAGCCTGAGGTCGCCGACCACGCCGGCCTCGACGCAGTAACTGGCATCGACCTCCGCGGGCGACGAGTCGACGTGGACGAGCGTACGGTCGCGGGTGCGGTGCCACAGGTGGGGGTGGTATTCCACCAGATCGTAGCCGACGCAGACGATGACGTCGGCATGGTCGAAGCCGCAATTGATGTAATCCTTGGCCTGCAGCCCCACCGTGCCCAGCGCCAGCGGATGGCGGAAGGGGACCACGCCCTTCGCCATGAAGGTATTGGCGACGGGGATGTTGAGCCGTTCCGCGAACGCCTCCAGCTCGCGCCAGGCGCGGGCGCGGATCACTCCGTTGCCGGCCAGGATCAGCGGGGAGCGCGCATTAGAGATCAGTTCGGCCGCGCGCGCCACGCTGGCGGCCGCCGGTTCCGGCATGGTCGGGTGGCGCACCGGAAGAGGCGCGGCATCGACCTCCATCGAGGCGACGTTTTCGGGAAACTCGATGAACGAGGCGCCGGTCTTTTCGAGCTGCGCCTGCTTGAATGCCTTGCGGATCACCTCGGGGATGATGTTCGGGGTAAGCAGGCGAGAGGAGTATTTCGTGATGTGCTGGAAGATCAGTTCCAGGTCCAGCACCTGATGGGATTCCTTGTGCAGGCGATGGGTGCCCGCCTGGCCGGAGATCGCGACCAGCGGCGCGTGGTCCATGTTGGCGTCGGCGACCGCGGTGATCAGGTTGGTCGCGCCGGGGCCGAGCGTGGAGAGGCAGACGCCCGCGCGGCCGGTGAGGCGCCCGTGGACATCGGCCATGAACGCCGCGCCCTGCTCGTGCCGCGTCGTGACGAAGCG
>JADLCS010000006.1 GCA_020847075.1 Gammaproteobacteria bacterium | reverse complement strand
TTAAGGACACTCTGATTTATTCATCAAATCCATCATAATACGGCGATTAGAAATTAAGCTGCCCGGAGATAACAAGGATGCGCCAACAAACCTTCGCTGCCGGTACTTTTGAGTCCTATCGCAAGCCGACGCGCCGGGACCAGTTTCTGGCGGCGATGGATCAGGTGGTTCCCTGGGGGGAACTCTGTGCCCTGATCGAGCCTGTGTATCCGAAGCCTGAAGGTGCCGGACGCCCGCCGGTGGGGTTGGAGCGGATGCTGCGCATCTACTTTCTGCAGCAGTGGTTCAATCTGTCGGACCCGGCGGTGGAAGAGGCGCTGTACGACTCGCACGCGATGCGGGCTTTTGTCGGTATCGATCTGGGCCGCGAACCGGCGCCGGATGAGACGACGGTGTGCAAGTTTCGCCACTTGCTGGAAACCCACGACCTGGGGCGCCTGCTGTTTGAGGCGGTCGGCGAGTATCTGCAGGGCCGGGGCATGAAGATCCACGCCGGCACGATCGTCGATGCGACGATCATCAACGCGCCAAGTTCGACCAAGAACGAGAAGAAGGAACGCGATCCGGAGATGCACCAGACCCGGAAGGGCAACCAGTGGTATTTCGGGATGAAGGCGCATATCGGCGTCGACAGCCAGAGCAAGATCATCCATGCGGTGGTGGCGACGGCGGCGAACGTGCATGACTCCCAGGTGCTGCCCGACCTGTTGCACGGTGAGGAGACCCGGGTGTGGGGCGATGCCGCCTATACGGGACAACGGAAGGTGCTGCGGGAGCATGCGCCCAAGGCCAAGGACTTCACGAACCGTAAGCGCTCTCGTCACCGCGATCTGACGGAGGAGGAACGGGCCAGGAATCGCACCAAATCGAAGGTGCGCGCCAAGGTCGAGCACACCATCGGGATCATCAAGCGGGTCTTCGGCTTCAGCAAGGTGCGCTACCGGGGCCTGGACAAGAATGCGCACCGGCTGTTCGTGACCTGTGCTCTGGCCAACCTGTTTATGGCCCGACATCACCTGCGGCGATGTCGACAGGCGTAGTGCCTCTGGAGCTTGCCCGGAGCGGCGGAGATCGGGACAAACCGCCGGAAACCGGGGCATCAACCGGTCATCCGGCCACATTGTGATCTCGATATCTGGTTTCATGGCGCGTGCAGGGCAATCAACACAAATTATTCAGAGCTTCCTTATAAGCTCATGCATAGAAAGATGCTGATATCGGATCAATATCAAACTGCCTGGCTTTAGCCAGCGGATAAAATTGTCCATGATCTATTCGGTACCGTTTATATATCAATTACCAGCCCAGATCCTTACAATACCCCGTCTCCAATAAGACCCGCCCCGAAATTCTCTTGAATGTACGCTTCCGGCTTGAAGACCATTCCCTCCAGTGCCCGACGGACCTGAAGTTATCGGGCTTGTCCATCGGATCCCAGGACACATCTCCTCCCAGTGATTCCTTTACCGTGGACGACCCCCTAACCGGCAGATCCCTGATCCGATCGTAAGGATATATCGACCGATCAAGCCCGTACATTTCGCACACGGTGGTCACGAATCCCTCCGGAGCCGACACGACGTCCTCATATTTTATCGTCAGGTATTTATACTCCCCCCGTGGATAATGACGCTGAAAGGCCAGCATCATCCTGGCACTGTCCGCCCACAATTGACACACCTCATCGAAGCGTTTCCCCGGCCAGGAGTTTATCGTCGAGGCCACGAGATCCCGTCCGTCCCGCAGCAGCAACAGCGGGGTTTCATAGGGGAATACCGTGTAGAAGTGATTCAGATACTGCACGTCCGGAATCTTGAGCAGCATGCGCTTGCCGGGGGGAACAAAACTATATAGATAGGCCATGAGCGAGGCGCCGAACATAGGCAGAAAATCCTTGTCGCCCATCCGGCCGATGTTCTGCTTGTAGGCCCGGAAAAAGTGCTCCTGAGTCCTGAGGATATCGCCGGTCAGCTCCAGAAAGGGGACCTCCCATAATTCATTGGGATAGGCGTGCAGGTCCGGATGCAGGCGCAGCAGCTCGCCGGTATATACCGTCCCGGACCTCGGCATCACACCATGGATGATCAACGCCGGGGGGTGCGCTCCCCGAATGACACGCGCTACCTCGATGGCCTCTCTGGATGCCTTTATTGGCTCCGATGGGATAAGGAATGGATGCTGTTCTTCACGGATGCCCTCAAGCCCATATTTGAGAATCCGCCTGATCCTGTTGATTAAGTACATCTCGAAAAATCCCTGAATAATTAGTTATTTGTAATTCTTCTGCAAGTGGAGCCCGGAAATTCAAAGGTCTGGAGCCGGCTATATTCTCTCCGAATCCGGAACCGATGCAAGCATTTCCCTGTATTCAGAATGACTTATATACTTCAGCTTCACTTCTGTGCCGGTCATGATCTATGGCGATGGACACTCACCTCAAGAGCTATAGCGCCTCATTACTGATGCAAAAGAGATCCCCACCCCCCGATTTCCATACAGCCGGCAAAAACTCATGCAGTCATCCCGGGGCACTTCGAATTCACGGATTTACCATGATGGAATTACTGTAAGAACTCGCGTCAGAATGTTGTCACACGAATCCGACGCATGATATCTTTGGCTGGCGATTTTGGCCCCGAGGGGGAAGCACCGGGTTCGCCAGCCGCAATCGTGCAAGAAGTGAGGAACTGAACCGTCTATTTACCCGTCTCAAGAAACGGCTGACAGGCATATCTTCTCTGCGCCATCGGGTTCTCACCACCAGACGATCCGGAAAGTCATTTGCTATCTTCATTTGCTATCTTAAAGTGAGGGCAACAATCATGTTCAAATATTTCAAGAGCTTGTGTAAGGGGTTCGCCCGTCCTTTGATGGGGCTGGGGACCACCGGCATGCTCATGGGGCTGATCGCGCTCCCCTCCTATGGCGCGGCTCCGGCCAACGTCATCCCCGACCCCTCGCTGGAAGTTGGAACGGCCTGGGTATCCAATAATACTTCCGTTGGCGCGGTCGCGTCCGGCGTTGCCCGCACCGGGACCAAGGCCATCAGGCTGATCCATAACGGCACCGGCAACAGTTCCCAGACCAACACCAACATCACCCAATCCAACATCCCGGGTGTGACACCGGGCGCCGAGTACGTCTATACGGTCTACGTCCGCGGCAATAACGTCCAGGGTAACGGCGGCGGCGGCAAACCGTTGTCGGTGCTGCGCTGGAAAAACTCTTCCAACGGCAATCTGGCCAAGGAAATGTACATGTGGGCTCCCTACGGGACCTACGACTGGATACCGTCGACCATCCATCTGCAAGCTCCGTCGGCAGCAACGAAGGTCGATGTCGGGTTCAGGGTCTGGTGGGATGTAACCGGAGGAACCAGTTACTGGGACGACAACTCGCTGGTGCTGCGCGAATTCCCCAACCGCGGCAGCCTGCTCGCCTCCTATCAGGCCGAAGACGGCACGATCTCGAACGGCTCCATCCAGACCAACGAACCCGATTACACCGGCAGCGGTTTCTTCAAGCCCAACAACAACGGCTATGTCCAGTGGACCGTCAACGGCGGCACCGGCGGCCAGCGCATCATCTCCATGAGATACGCGCACGAAGGCAACGTGAAGAACGTCGAACTGCTGGTGAACGGGGTAAGCCAGGGGCAGATCAAGCCCGTGGCCACCGGCCGCGTCTCGAGCTGGGCCAGCCACGACTGGGTCGTGAACCTGAATCCGGGCAACAACACCATCCGCCTGCGTGCGGTGGAGTACACGGCCGGCCCCCTGTTCGACAAGATCGACGTCTACTCCATGGCCGGTTCGGGCGGCGGCGAGACCCCCACGGTCAGCGATCCCACGTTCAATCCCAACGGGGGTGTGCACCAGGACTCTGTCACCGTGCAGATCGCCAGCTCCACACCGGCGACGACGATCTACTACACCACCAATGGCACCACCCCGACCGCCAGCTCCACGCCGTATGGCGGTCCCTTCACCCTGACGTCGACCACCACCGTCCGGGCCATCGCCAAGCGGGACGGCTACAACGACAGCGCGGTAGTCGCCAAGACCTTCACCATCGACAGTGGCGGCGGCGGTGGCGCGCAGTCGCCCTATGGCGGCTCGGTGTGGCAGATACCGGGCCGGATCCAGGCCGAGAACTACGACCTCGGCGGATCGGGCGTCGCCTATAACGACACCACCAATGGCAACGCCGGCAATGTCTACCGCGGCGACAACGTCGACATCTGGACCCGGGCCGCGGACGGCGCCCTGTACGTCGGTACCACCGCGGCGGGCGAATGGCTGGAATACTCCGTCAACGTGACACAGGCGGGGCAATACACCCTCACCATGCCCGTCGTCACCGCGGCCAACAACAAGCAGTTCCGCATTCTGATGAATGGTGCCGACGTCACCGGCGCCGTCGCCGTGCCCAACACCGGCAACTGGGAAAACTGGACGACGGTGAGCGTCCCGGTCACCCTGAGCGCCGGCCAGCAGGTTCTGCGCCTGCAGGTCGACAATGGCAGCTTCAACATCGATTACCTGGACTTCCAGAGCGCCACCACGCCGCCGCCCAGCGGCGGACAGGCGCCATTCGGTGGCACGCCGTGGGCGGTTCCCGGGATCATCCAGGCGGAAAACTACGACACGGGCGGCGCCAACGTCGCCTACTCCGACTCCACGAACGGCAACGCCGGCAATATCTATCGCAACGACGGCGTCGACCTCTGGAGCGCCGAGGGCGATGGAAACTACATGGTCGGCGCCACGGCGGCGGGCGAATGGCTGGAATACACGGTCAACGTCGCCTCAGCGGGCAGCTACACGCTGAACCTCCGGGTCGCCACCGCGGCGAGCGGCAAACAGTTGCGTGTCCTGGCGAACGGGGCCGATGTCACGGGCGCCGTCGCCGTACCCAACACCGGCGGCTGGACCAACTGGCAGACGGTGAGCCGGACGGTGAACCTCAGCGCCGGTCAGCAGGTCCTGCGCCTGCAGGTCGACAGCGGCAGCTTCAACGTCGACTATCTGCAACTGCTGAGCACCTCCACGCCGCCGCCCGGCGGCGGACAGACGGCGTTCGGCGGTACCCCGTGGTCGCTGCCCGGAACCATCCAGGCCGAGAACTACGACCAGGGCGGCGCCGGCGTCGCGTATAACGACACCACGGCCGGCAACGGCGGCAACATCTACCGCAGCGACGACGTGGACATCTGGGGCGCCGCGGACGTGAGCGGCGACTACATGGTCGGCGCCACGGCGGCGGGCGAGTGGCTGGAGTACACCGTCAATGTGGCACAGGCCGGCACGTATACCCTGAATCTCCGGGTCGCGACCGCCGCCAGCAATAAGCGCCTGCGCGTCCTGATGAACGGGACCGACGTCACGGGCGCGATCACGGTGCCGAACACCGGCGGCTGGACCACCTGGCAGACCATCAGCCGGCCCGTCACCCTGAGCGCCGGCCAGCAGGTCCTGCGCCTGCAGGTCGATGCCGGCAGCTTCAATATCAACTGGCTCAGCGTGACGCAGTAATACACGCCGTCTCAGTCGCAAACCTGAGGGGACGGATCGGAAGATCCGTCCCCTCTTTCTTTTGGGGATGACGTCGCGGAACGAATGGGGCCACCCGACGGGATTCTCCACCGCGCGGAAGGGACTCATTCGATGAGGCGCCCGTCATGCCCCTTCCGCCGGAAAGGAGGGCATCGTCCGCCTGGTCGGTCGCGCCCGACCTACGGGGCGCGGGGGTAGACTCGGGATGGGCTTAGTGCGCCCGCCCGTTCATGGCCGACGTAATACCACGGCATCCCGACCGAGCAGCGCATGCATCCGGCTGATGATATAGGCGCGAAAGGCCAGCCGGTTCGCCTCCAGATCCACCCCGATGGAGTCGGGCCGGAGGCGACCCCGGATCGATGTGACGAGGGCCGCGATACCCGCCGGCAACAGGCGCTTTACCTCCGACTTCACACGTCGAAGAGGAGATCGGGCCGCGGCCGGGGCCCGGGCCGGGCGCCCGATCCGATCCTCCAGATAGGCCAGCAGCATTGCGGGAAAGAGCCCGCGGGCGACATCGCCCGACAGCTCGCGTGAAATCAGCGCGAGGAGGTCGGGATTTTTCAGGATGCTGTCATGCCCTTCGATCGCCCGGCTGCCGGCAAACGCGATGGGCGGACTGCGGCGACGCACGATGTCCTTGAACAATCGCTTGTCGGTCCTGTGCGTGTCCGGCAGGCCTCGGGCCAATAGCACCACCCTCCTTGCCTGAAAGGGGTTCACGACCTCGACATAGGCGCATTTCAGGTCGTTCAGCGCCGCCAGTATGGCGGGGGTACGGAAGGTCTGGTACAGGCGGTCGCGCCACTCGCTCAACGACTCCTGTTCCCTACGCTGCAGCGTCGCGGGTACCGGCTGTTCGTAGAACCCGGCCACCCCGTCCCGCAGCAGATTCCGGTAATCGGACAGGCGCGCCATGCCGACGCCGTGTATGACACCCGAGGGCGTGCTCGCCGGCCGCCATCCGAAGGCCTCATCCCCGCGGAGGACGCCCTGGCAGCCGGAGTCATGCAGCCGCCGCCAGATCGCAAAGCCGTCCATATACCCCGAGATGTGGTCCACCCGACCCTCCCCCGCGATGAGGAAGCGCTCGAAGACCCGTTCCACCGATTCGCCCGACAGGTCCGTCTCGTAGTACTCGTGCGACAGGCCGAAGTGCCGCGCCAGTTCCCGCGCCACCCACGCGTCGCTCTCCCTGTCGCCCAGCGCCGACTTCAACCCCCAGGTCACCGCCTTCAGCTTCGAACGATCCTTCAGGAAGAGCAGGATCGCCCGGCTGTCATACCCTCCCGAGAGCGGCAGGACCCAGTGCGCCGAATCCGGATCCAGTCGCGCGAAGGTCGCTTCCAGCGCCTCCCGCAGCCGACGCTCGTGTTCCTCGCGGGAGCGTGCCTCTGGATGGAATTCCACCGGTATCTGCTCGACCCGAACCTCCCAGGAGCGCCGGTCGAGCCGTAGTCGCGCGTCCGGGCCCAGGCAGCGGATGCGCCGATCCCACGACAGCCCCGGCCCCAGCGTCCCCGACGACAACATCCACGGGTACGCCGCCTCGTTCGGTTCGAAGCCCTGCAGAAAGCACACGATCGCCCGCTGCGAGGTCGCGGCAATGAACAGCTCGTCCGTCTGCGCGTACCAGATCGTGCGGGAACCCACGATATCGCTCACCAGTTCCAGCGTCGCCCCATCGCCGCGGAACAATGCATAGCTGCCCTCCGGCGCCTCGGCCCCCGGCCGCCACCAGTCCGTCTCGGCCCCGAACAGCGCCCCCAGGCACACGCTCTCGTCCTCGATCGGCAGCGTATCCACCGGATTGAGGATACCGATCAGGACGCCCGATCCCTCGATGATGCGCGGCGGTCGCGGCTCCAGGTTGTCCGGCGTCAGGCGCGACAGTACACGCTCCATGTCCCGCACCCCGTACGGCAACGCCTTTCCCTCACGACTGCATAGATAAATCAGCTTCGACATACTCTCCGGCCCGAAACACCTGTCTGTCGCTCGATCGGATAGACGGCGAACCATCGCGATCCCATAGCGAACGGACCGCCGGACAATCCCGCGCGAACCCTGGCGCGCGGCTGGGGCGGATCTCGGGAGATCGGCGCGAGCGCCGACCACCCGGGGACGGAGCGGTCAGTTCCGACTGAATTCGATCGCCTCTCGATAGCCCTGCACATACTGCTGCGCCACGTTGATCCAGGCATACCGTTCCGCGGTCTCGCGCGCCCGGATGCGCAAGCGGTCATGGTCCGGTGACATCAATACGCGCAGGATGCCCTCGGCGAGCGCCGCCTCGTCCGCCGGCGCGACCAGATAGCCGTTCTCCCCCTCGACCACCACATCGGTATTGCCGGAAATGGCCGTGGCCACCACCGGCAGACCGGACGCCATGCCCTCCAGCACCGCCAGCGACAGCCCCTCGGCATTATTCTGAATGCCGGCCGACACGTACAGGTCGCTGGCGCCGAGCACTTCGGCCAGATAATCCGGCTCGGCGGTCTCGCCGGGCCGCAGGCTTCCGGCCGCGAGGATGCTGCGCGACGGGCTGATGCCACCGGTCAATACCACCTTCCCCTGCAGACCAAGCCCAGCGATCAGCGGCGTCAGCGCTTCGGTGCCGTTCCCGACCACGACCAGCCGCGCGCGCGGCTCCCGCGCCAGGATCCGCGGCATTGCCCGCACCAGGTAGTCCTGCCCCTTGCGCGGATTGTAACGGCCGATGGTGACAATCAGGCGCGCCTCCGGCTCCAGACCGAGCCAGTGGCGGATATCGGTCGCCGGCGGACGCCGATAACGCGCGAGATCGACCCCGTTGGGTATCATGCGCACACGATCCGGCGCGGTCCCGGCATCGAGCAGGGCGGCCCGGATATTCTCGCTGATTGCGGTGACGACGTCCGCGTTCTTTACCGCGTACATGATTTTCTCGTTCATCTCCGGATCGAGGCGCAGACCATGGCCGATCTCGGGGATGGACTGGATATCCGAGCCGTGCGGCGTGATTACCAGCGGGTAACGGCGCCGCCCGCGCAGCCGGACCGTGTGATAGCCCGTCGGCCAGGTATTGTGGGCATGAATGACGTCCGCGCCCCACAATGCGGTGTCCAGCGCGATGCTGGTAAGTGCGACCCGTTCGCTCATCAAGCCCCGCAGGGTCGGCCAGCGGTGTACGGGATACTCGAAGCGCTCATGGCGATACCGCCAGAACCCCGCCGGCCCCACGACCCGCGCCCGATGGCCCAGCGTGCACAGGGCGTCGGCAAGATAATGCACGACGAACTCGCGCCCACCCAACGTGGGAAGAAAGCTGTTTACATAGAGAACGATATTCATGCGGCCTTGTCCGTTGCAAGATTCAGTCCCGCGAGGCGATACACATCGCGGGTATGCCCGGCGATCGTCTCCCAGCGGAACGCCAGGGCGCGATCGCGACTCGCCCTGCCCATCCGTTCGCGGGCGCCGTCATCCCGCGCCAGCCATTCGATGGCCTCCGACAAGGCCCGGGCATCCCCTTTTCCGGTCAGGACCGCGCACGTCTCATTGGCGTAATCCCGGACACCCTGGAGATCGGTGGTGACCATCGGCATGCCGCAGGCCATGGCCTCCAGCAAACTGTTGTTCGCCGTGCTGTCGAGCAGGGGCATGACGAAGAGGTCCGACTCCCGATACAGGGACAGTAACTGATGATCGTCGAGGTTCGAGCGGATATCGATATTATCGAGGCCCTCGAACTTCGGCAGATTGGCCGGTCGGGTGACCACCGTAAAACGGATATCCCCGCGCGGCCGCAGGGCCCGCGCCGCCGCCGCCAGTGTCTCGATATCGCGCAAGTGCGACCCTACGAAGAGGCACCGGAACACCTCTCCCCGCGCCCGGGCCGGCGATGCCGGCGTGTAGTAATCGACATCGATGCCATGGGGGATGAAAAACACCCGCTCGGCGCCCAGGGATTCGGCGCAGATCTCCCTCTGGACCGTCGACATGACGATGACGGCATCGAGGCGGGCGATGTGCCCACGATTCGTGACCACCTGTCTGAATCTTTCCGGCGGTGTGTGATATGTGCATACGATGGCGTTCCCGGGGCGCACCGCTTTCATATGCCCCAGGTAGCGATACGAATTCTCACCGTACAGATAGTGAAATACCTGTCCTTTCCGCGCCAGCCATCGCCGGGCCGCCTCCAGTTCGCTGAGCAGGTTCGCGCGCTGATACCAGAGGGATCCCGAACGCCGGACCATGGGGCGTAGCGTACGCGCCACGAGGCGCCGACCCAGCGTCCAGCACCCATGCAGCCGTATCCGGTCACCTTCGATGAATTCCTGCAGACGATCGTATCCGGAGGCGCCGGCATGGCCGCTCATGCGCAGGGTGATCAGCGTGACGGGAGGGACGGTCGTCACATGCGAGGGCACGACCCGCGCTTCCGGAGGCCAGGACTGGGCGCGCATGTTCAATCTTCGCCGTACGACCCGATCTTTCGCAACTCAACCTCGCGCGACGTGAGAAGGAGTGTTCAACACCGCCGCCAGTTCGGACAGGCAACGCCGGTTCCAGTCGGCGGCGCACTCCCGGGCATTGGCCGCCAGCGTCCGTCTCGCCTGGAGATCCGAGAGCAGGGTGACCACGGCGCTGGAGAAGGCGGACTCCGTGCCGGCCATCACAAAGGCCTTGCCGGCCATCCCCTCCAGCCCTTCCGCGCCCGCCGGCGTGGTCACCAGCGGCCTGCCGAACCCCAGAGCCTCTACCGTCTTGATCTTCAATCCGGTCCCGAACAGGATCGGGTTGACCACGATGGCGGCGGCCCGATACAGAGGCGCGAGATCCTCTACCTGCCCCAACAGACGTACCCCCGGGGTATCCGTGAGCCTGTCACAGACACCGCCGGCCACCGTCAATATCGCAGAGGGGATATGCTTGCGGACTTCGGGCAGTATGCCGTCAATGAAGTAATTAGCGGCATGTACGTTGATTTCATTACCGGATCCTACATAGAGCATGCCGGGCGCCTCGGCCCCGTTCCCACGCGTTTCGTCCAAGGGAACGACATGCCCCACGGTGATCACGCGTCGGCGGGTGATGCCGCGGAAATAGCGCGCTTCGTTGTCCTGGATCGCGATGACGACGTCCGCGCGCCCCAGGCCGCGCGCCTCTTCGCGCCCGGAAGCGGAAAACCACAACGGCCTCTTTCCCTCCGCGAGGTAGCGGCGATGACGGTCGGTGAACACGTCGTGCGTATCCAGCAACTTCAGCACCGCGCCGCCGAAACAGTCCAGGGCCCGGGAAAAGAATACGTACTCCACGATCACCGCATCGAAGCCGACCCTCGCCGCCAGGGCACGGATGAATCCATTCGCGGACGGATCGTACCATTCGTCGATTCCGTAGCGGTACTGCCCTTCCGAGCCCAGCCATTTGCAGATTTTGCGCCGCGCCCTCGCCGGAAGATTCGCCGGCGGGCGATAGGGCACGGGGTGATATCGATCTCCCCAGCAGGCCCGCATCGCCCCCCGGTCCCCCGCCTCTTTCTCGATATGCAGGAAATGCACTTCATGCCCGAGGGAGAGCATGCTGGTCATCAAGCTGTGGATTCTCGCCCGGTTGCCGGCGCTGTGGGGATGGGTGGGGGTCGGGGATATAACCAGTATCTTCTTTGTGTTACCGCTATGCTCCATAACCCTGGTAGTTCTCGATCGACCGACACACAGACGCTAGTGTATAGAACCTATCTCCAAATCGGAAATACCCATGCGCGATGAAACACCCCCGGTCGCCCCTGGGAAAGACCGGCCCTCGGCGGCGTCGCCCTGTCGCCCCGCCACTCCTTTCGAGCCCACCGCCCAGGCGAGGCACTCGCTCGGGTTCCGCGGCCGGGTACCGCGCCCGAACTGCGATATAATGCGGTTCTCGCGCCTCCGAACCGATGATGAAAGACACTCCTCATGTCGATAAAGACCCGTATCAGAAACCGCTGGGCACGACTCTGGATGAGGTTCTCCGGACCGGGGCCGCTGGGGCGCGCGGCGTGTGGGCTCGCGGGGCTGGGCTGGCCCCCTTTCTATGGCCGTCTGCCCCTGGCGGCCATGGGCAAGAACGGCTATATCTCCCCCTGCGCCACCCTGTATCACTCGAATCTCGGACTGAATGCACGGATCTTCATCGGAGATCAGGCGCTCATCTATGAAGATCATGGCGGCGGACGGATCGAGCTCGGCGCGGGGGTACATATCCACCGGGACTGCCTCCTGCAAACCGGCAGGGATGGCAGGATCGTCATCGGGGATGAGACCCATATTCAGCCGCGCTGCCAGTTGTCGGCCTATGTGGGCGCGATCCATATCGGCTGCCGGGTGGAAATCGCGCCGAACTGCGCGTTCTATCCCTATAATCACGGCCTGTCGTCCGACCGGCCGCTGCGACAACAGCCGGTCCAGACCAAGGGCGGGATCGTGATCGGGGACGATGCCTGGCTGGGGGTCGGCGTCATCGTGCTCGACGGCGTGACGATCGGGGCAGGGGCCGTCATCGGCGCGGGCAGCGTGGTGTCGCGCGACATCCCCGCCATGGCCATCGCCGTCGGCAATCCCGCCACGGTAGTCCGGATACGCGCCGCTACGCCCTGAACGTCGGGACCGGGCCGGACCGTCTCCGGCCTCGCATCTAGTGGTCGGTTTCCCGGTTCACCACGAGCAGGCGATCCACCTGCGGATCCCGTATTTCCTGCAGGCGGCCGTCGGGCCAGCGCACCTCGATCTTATCGGCCCGCGCGGCGTCGCCCAGCCCGAAATACAGGCGGTAGTGGCCCTGTGAGTAACGCGACCCTTCCGCGGCGCCGACCTGCCGCGTCTGCGTGGACCGCGGCGTGGACACCGTCACCCGCGCGCCGATGGCCGGACGGTTGCCGGCCGGCCCGACGAGTTGCACCTGCAGCCAGTGATTCGCAGTCGCGGGGCCGCCGTGGAAATAGGCGACATCCCAATAATCCTTGAGCCCGCCGAGCCGCGCCCGCAGACCGGACGGACCGGCATACCATTCGGTCCATTTCCGTTTCTTGATCACGTAGTTCATGGCCATGACGACGTCGCGCACCCCGTCGCCATCGGCATCGAACCAGGAGACCCGGGCGCCGGTCAGGTCGACCGGAGACAGCCGCTCCCGGATCCGGACATCCGGCCCGCCGATGGCATGGAACGCACCGCCCTCCTGGCGATAAAGCCCGCCCGGAATCAGATGCAGTTCATCGCGCCCGTCGTTGTCATAATCGACCCAGTTGGCGGCCATGCCCTTTCGCGGCAACCCCCACTGCTTCAGATCGGCCGCGACGTACGTTCCGCTCTGGTTGATGAAGAACGCGTTGCCGCCCTGGGAAACGGCGAACACATCGATATCCCCATCGCCGTCGAAATCGGCGGGCGCGAGCCGGGCGGGGATCCGCTTTGCCGGATTGGGCCCGATCTCGAGCGGGGAAAACCGCCCCTGTTCATTGAGGTACAGACGATAGGCATCGCGATCGACCCAGAACAGGTCCAGATCCCCATCGCTATCGACGTCTATCCATTCGAAAATACCGTCATCGGCGATGTCGAGGCCGACGGCGGCGGCGACATCGACGAAGGCGCCGTCCTCCTTCTGCCGGTACAGTTGATTGAGCTGGCGCTGGAACCCCCTGCCACAGACGATATAAAGGTCCAGGCGGTTATCGTTGTCGAAATCGACCCAGGCGGCCTGCCGGCCGGAACACCCGTGCTTGACCAGGCCCAGCGGCCTTCCCATATCCTCGAAACCTTCCTGACGCCGGACCAGCAATTCGTCCCAGTAATCTCCCGGCATCATCCACATCATGCCGCTCTGGCCGCCACGCGTGACAAAAATATCCGTGCGGCCGTCGCCGTTATAGTCGGCCCAAGCCATGCCATGGCGATCCCGCATATCCATGGAGAATTCATTGGCCGCCGGCGACGCGTACCCGGGACCGACGTGGATGTCCGGCGCGGAAAGCCCCGGGTCGATCCGGAATCGGATGGACTGGGCATGAATGTTCGGTTTGAAGGCGAAATAACCATCGCCCCGTCCCGTGAACCGGATCACCGTGTCGGACATGCCGTTCGCGGCGGGGGCGGATTCGATCGATACGTCGAAGTTCTTTTTTTCCTCGATGACCAGCTTCTCCGGCTCGAGAAACTGCATCGTCCCCGACACCACGCCACCGAATCGATCGAGGGCGTGCGTGCGGACCACGATCTTCGGACCCCGCCAGTTGATGAACAGTCCCGGACGATCTATCGCCGGCTCCCGCGCGACGACGGCCAGACCGGGAAACTTGGCGTCCTGATCCAGCTTCAGGTTCGAGAATCCATCGATGAAGACCCCGCCCCCCTGATTCAATAGCATGCTCTGCGGACCGGAATGGTTCGAGGTAAAGATATCCAGCCGGCCATCATCGTTGATATCGGCGACACCGAGATCGAAAATGCCGTAATCGGCGACCGCCAGGGGTTCGCGCGTGAACCCGTCTCCTCCCTGTAACGAGGGGGAGCATGCGGAGATCATGGCGAGCACCCCTCCCAACGCGAGCACGCGGCCCCGCGACCACGGGCCGTTCTCCCACCGGTCGCGCACGGGCACGCGACTCCCTTCATGCGAGGACTGGCAGTCGCGGTCGTCCGGATCGGGATATTCGGTCGCTGTCATGAGAGTATCATTATCCGCCATCTCACCGCCGGCATGCCAGGCATGCCGGCGGACAGCCACGGTGCGTTTACATGGCGGGCAAGTTTATACTGGGATCCCGGCGCTCCGCCACCGCGTCTTCGGAATCCCCACCGGAAGAGACCGTGGCATACGATTTGCTTGAAGGTAGAACCGATCCACGCCCGCACACTATGGATGACACATGAATACCACTGCAACGATCAAGCCCGTCCTGGTCACCGGCGCCCCCCGCTCCGGGACAACCTGGGTCGGACGCATGCTCACCATCGATCCCGCGCTGTACTACATGCATGAACCCTTCAATCCGATCGTCAAGGCGAGCGAGGAGATCTACGGACTCAAGATACCCCATTACTTCATCCATATCTGCGAAGAGAACGGCGCCGCCTACCACGCCGCGGCACAACGGTTGATCGAAGGGCGATACGACTGGAGGCATGGATTGCGCGCCGCGCGCTCACCGCGCGACCTGCTGAAAGTGGCGCGCAACCTGAGCGCCTCCCGCGGGCTGCGGCGCGGCGGCGGTCGGCCGCTGATCAAAGATCCCATCGCCCTGATGTCGGCCGAATGGCTGACCGCTCATTTCGACATGCACTGTATCGTAATGATCCGCCATCCGGCCGCCTTCGTGGCGAGCATGAAACGACTGGGCTGGGCCTCCCACCCCGAGAAATGGGCCCTGCCCCAGGCCCTGCTGATGAGGGACCTTCTCGGTCCCTTCGAATCGCGGATCAGGGAGATGAGCCGCGGTGAATACGATCTGATCGAGCGCGCGTCGCTGGCGTGGGCGATGCATCACCATGTCATCTCCCTCTACAGAACGCGGCACCCCGACTGGATCTTCTTGCGCCATGAGGACATTTCCCTGGACCCCACGCGCGCCTTCGCGGATCTGTACGGGAAACTCGGACTGCCATACTCCGAACATGCCCGCTCTGTGATCGCCGAACACACCGGAAAATCCAATCCCGAACGGGCGTCGGGTACGGAAAAAACGCTCAAGCTCGACAGCCAGCAGAACATCTCCAGTTGGAAACACCGGCTATCCGCCGAGGAGGTTGCGAGGATCCGGGGCTACGTCGAAGAGGTCGCGCGCGAATTTTATTCCGACGCCGACTGGGATACCGGCCACCCCGCCCGGGCCTCGACCGCCTGATATCGCGATCAGCGCTCGGCGCCGACGACGCCCAGACCGCGCAACAGCCGCGCCGCGGTATCCCGGGGACGGCAGATGGCCTGCCCCAGCGCGCCCCCCAGCAAGCGCAGGGGATTAATCGGATACCCGAGGGAGCGCAGGCCATGCGCGTGATAGCGCCAGAATTCACGCCCGCGGAACTCCCATACGCTCCGGCTCAGGAACCTGTAGTAGTTTCCCTGGTACGCCCGGATCCTGGTCTTCAGTTCCGCCGCATCGAGAAATACAGGACCGTATCTCGTCAACAGATCGAAATTGGACCATAGGATCCGGTTCAGCGGCTGAGCGGATCGCGCGGTCTCCGAGGCGGCGTGCTCCCGCACGTAGGTCAACACCTGATGCACGAAACCGAAGTCGTGCCCTCGGAGCAGGTCGTACATCAGCTCGACATCCGCATGCATCTTGGCCGGATCGTAGAACGGGTCCCGGGCGCGCACCAAGTCCGCCCGGATCATGGTCGAGCTGGGAGAGTAGAAGGGATAGGCCTTTCCCAACAGGGCCAGACGCGCCGCCTCCCGTCCCGGAATCATCGTGCCCGGATACGGCAACCCATCGCAGCGCACCGTCTTGCCGACCAGATTATAGGAACCCACGATGCCCACCGATCCATGCGCGACCGCCACGTTCACCATACGCTCCAGGCATTCGGGAAACAGCCAGTCGTCGGCATGAAGGATCTTGCAGTACACACTCCCGGGGTCCATCCTGCCCACGGCGAAATTATGGTTCTCCACCGCCGACAGCAGCTGCTGGGTGTTGTGGATCCTGATGCGCGGATCCCGCTCCGCATAGCGTTCGGCGATCGCGAGGGTGCCGTCGGTGCTGCAGTTGTTGACGATGACGTATTCCCACTCGCGATAGGTCTGCCCGAGCACGCTCTCAATGCATTGTGCCAGGTAGGCCTCGCCGTTATACACGGGCGTGACGATGCTGACCGGTGGGTAATTCCGGCTCATCGTCCCCCCGGAACACGGCCGATCCGGATCGGCCACGAGGCGGCGACACGGATCGCGGGTGACATTACCGCGCGCCACCCCGGGACGCCGGCCGCGGGGACCGCCTGGAAGACCGGCATTCCACGAGAATGAAGGGCGAATGCTGTACGTTCGCCGCGAGGAGGTCGATAATGACGCATAGTGTTGTACAAGCTTTCCCGTCCCGTATTAAACTATCGCCTCGCACAAAGAACAAGCGGCATGCGCATATTTCGAAATCCCCTGCGTCCGGGCAGGCATCGCGGCCTCGCATGGCTGATCTTGGCAGGCGCGATCCCCACTGCCACGCTGGCCGACATCCGGTTCGAAGAGACATCGCCCGCCGCCGGCCTGCATTTCGCCGGCCCCTCCGCCGGCTCGTCCTGGGGCGATTTCGACGGTGACGGATGGCCGGACCTCTGGGTCTCCAATCACCATGGGACTCCGCCGTCGCTCTATCTCAATCGGCACGATGGCACATTCACGGAGGCGGCAGCGGAGATCCTCGTCGATGACGCCGGAGAGAACTTCCTCGGGCCGAATGGAAGACACCTGGCCGCCGCCGCGGCCCCCGATTTCCATGGCGCGGCCTGGGCCGACTTCGACAATGACGGCGACCAGGATCTGATCGTGGTCACCGGGGGTGGGGCGGGAAGAGGGGCCAGCGCGAACCGGTTGTTCATCAATGAAAACGGAAGGCTGACCAACCTGGCCGCAAAATACGGCGCCGATTACCCTCTCGGCCGGGGGAGGACACCGCTCTGGCTGGACATCGACCAGGATGGGAAGCTCGATCTCCTGCTGATGAACCATGCGCGCGCGGAGGCGCCCTCGGCGATCTTCCTGCAAACACCCGCCGGATTCTCGCCCGCCAATGAACCCCTGGGATTTCCGCGAGGCAAACCATCGTTACTCGAGCGCATCATGGACCGCCTCAGGGGTTACGCCGCGACCCTGGGTTATGGAAAATCCGGCGCCGTGAGATCGACCGATGAATTCGCGCAACTGGCCGATCTCACGGGCGACGGCCGCCCCGAACTGATCACCTATATGCGCCCCACCCGGATCTACTCGATAACCGCTTCCGGCCTCCGGGATATCAGCGGAGACATGGCGCCGCCCGATATCGGCTCCGTGCAGGACGCCATCCTCGAGGATCTGAATGGCGATGGACGGCCCGACTGGTATCTGGTGCGCGCCAAGCCCTGGGAGGCGGATGTGGTCCAGACCGATGCGACCCATCTGCAGGGTAACCTGGCCAACAAGCCCGGCCAGTCCTCCGCCGTCTCTTTCGTTACCCCGGGGTCGATCACCCTCGAGATCCATCGGCCCTGGATGGACCCCTCCGATCCCGCGCGCGCGAAACGCCCGGCGCTGTATCTGGGCGCCCGACAATCCGAACTGACCGAAGCGGCGCTGACCCTCTCGCCCGGCGATGAATCGATCGGGGGCGCCGCCCCGCCGGACGCGGGCGAGGGTATATTCGTCCACTACAGCCGGGACACGGAGACCTGGACGCTCAGGAGCTCCAGTCCCGCGATCGGATATCTCCTCGCCTCGACCGCACCCATCTCCTCCATCGAAACCGAGGGTTTCAAACCCTCGAAGGGCCGGCTCGAGAACAGACTCCTGCTCAACGACGGGAAGGGCTTCACAGTGACGAAAGGCCCGGAGGCCGGGCAACCCACCGCCTGTAGCTCGGTCGCCGCCGGCGACTTCGACAACGACATGGATATCGACCTGTACCTGGTCTGCGCCGACCCCACGCAGAACCAGCCCAACATCCTCTACGAAAACGACGGCCGGGGTAATTTCACCCGGGTCGCCCAGGCCGGCGGCGCGGCGGGCAGCGATCGCGGCCGTGGAAACCAGGTCAGCGTCGCCGATTACGACCGCGATGGATTCCTGGATCTGTTCGTGACCAACGGCGCCGGTCCGCCGCCGTTCGCCGATGGGCCGCATCAATTGTTCCGCAATCTCGGCAATGGCAACCACTGGATCGAGATCGATCTCGTCGGCACCCGTTCCAACCGTGACGGCATCGGGGCCCTGCTCACGCTGGAGGCTGGCGGCAAACGCCAGACGCGAATACGGGGCGGCGGCATGCACAGCTTCTCCCAGAACCACTCACGCATCCACTTCGGATTGGGTGCCAACGAAACGATCGACCGGCTGTCCGTCCGCTGGCCGAGCGGAATCGTGCAGGAGCTGAGGAATCTCCGGCCCGACCAGATACTCTCGATCACAGAACCGGAACAGACCCGATGACGATGCGCGCCGTGACCACCGCCGTACACTCGATTCCCACGGACAGAAAACCGCTGAACGGATCCCCCCCCCGCCCCTGGGCCGGCCGGCTCGCGCGGCTGTCCGCGCTGTTGTGCCTGATCGCGGCGTCGCCGCTCCCCGCCGCCATTCAGTTCGAGGACGTCAGCGCGCGGGCGGGTATCGATCACGCGGGACAGAGCTACGGAGCCTCGTGGGGAGACTTCGATGGCGACGGGTGGCCCGATCTGTGGGTGGGCAATCACGACAGCAAGCCGACGCTCTATCTCAATCGGAAGGACGGCCGGTTTTCCAACATAATCGACCAGGTATGGGCCGCCAATCCCCATGCCGACACCCACGGCGCGGCCTGGGCCGATTTCGACAACGACGGCGACCAGGATCTGATCGAGGTCGTCGGGGCACTGCAGAACATAGACGGCACGTTCTGCTTCGGATGCGGCCTCAATCATCTGTTCCTGAACGAGGGGGGACGTCTGGTCGAAAGCGCGAAGAAATACGGGCTGGCCACCACGGGATTCGCCCGCACCCCGCTCTGGCTCGATGCCGATCGGGACGGCAGGCTCGATCTGGTGGTCGCCAATACACGGCTCGGCGGAGGCAGCGAGCCTTCATGGATCTTTCGCCAGAAGGACGACCACACCTTCGAAAAAGCGAACAAGGCGTTCGGCTTCAAGGATGACCGCTGGTCGCGCCGCGACGAGTATCTGGGCATGGCGCGCAATGCCCTGCACTTCGAGTTCGGGCACATCAATCTGATCAATATGCACAAGCACCTGGAATCGGCCCAGCTCTCCAATCTGCTGAACGACCGGGAAGCCGCGCTGATTCTACTGTCGTCTCCGACCAGGGTCTATTCGATCGATGACGCGCCGTTCACGGACATGACGGCCACCATGGGGTTCCCTCCGCTCGACGACATCAGCGACGCGGCGATCGCGGACTTCGACAACGACGGCAAACCCGACATCTACCTGACGATCGGGCCATGGCTGTTGTCCGAGGTGATCCAACCCGCCCCGGATTCGATCGAGGCGACCCTGACCAGCAACAAGAACGAGGCGGCCAGAACCCTCCGCTTCCATGCCCCGGGACGGCTGGATGTGCGGATATTCCCCGCATTCATCGATCTTTCGACCGTCTACGTCGGGCCGCGGGGTGCCCACCCGGAGTCGCGTTCGTTCTCGCTGTCCAGCGATGATCCCATGATCGCCGGAACGCCGTCCCCGGAGGTCTCCCGCAAGGGCGGTTTCTCGATCACCTTCGATGCCGAATCCGGTGATTGGGTCTTCAGCAATATCTCGAACGGACTCTTCGTCGACCTCATCGTGCAATCGTCCACCGCCATCACCGGGCTGCGGCAGGAAGGTTTCGAACCCTTTCGCGAGCACGGCGTCGATGCCCTGCTGATGCGCGGGGAAAACGGATATACGCGGCGGGAGTTGTCCGGGGAGGCGGGCGCGGATACCGCGTGCCATTCCGTCGCCGCCGGCGATTTCGACAATGACATGGATATCGATCTGTATCTGGTCTGCTCCGGGGCCGTCGCGAACCTGCCGAACCGGCTGCTGGAAAACGACGGCAAGGGAAATTTCACCCTGGTCCCGGAAGCGGGCGGCGCCGCCGGCAGTCCGCTCGGACGCGGTGACGTAGTCGCGATCGCGGATTACGATCGTGACGGATTCCTCGATCTGTTCGTCACCAATGGGATGGACCCCACCTCCCCATTCGTGGCGGATGGGCCGCATCAATTGTTCCGCAACCTCGGTAACGGCAATCACTGGATCGAGATCGACCTCGAGGGAACTCGCTCCAACCGTGACGGCATCGGGGCGGTCGTGACCCTGACGGCCGGCGGGGTCACCCAGACGCGGATACAGGGAGGCGGCATACACAGGATCGCGCAGAACTTCCAACGCCTGCATTTCGGCCTGGGCAGCCATGCGGAAGCGGAAAAGGTGACCATCCACTGGCCCAGCGGCGCTACCCAGACCCTGCGCGATCTCCAGGGAGATCGCATCCTGCGGGTCCGGGAAGGGACCGATGCCCAGCCTTGATGCGTTCGCCAAAAAACCGTCACTACAAAAATTTTTTAATCCTTTAATATTCAAAAACTTACAATATATTCCCTCGCACAACCCTCCTCCGAGCCATTGAGAAGCGAGACGGATTTCACTATTATTTGGGCTCGCCCCATTCCTAGCCTCTGCCTGTAAGGACACAGTGTGGCCAGAAATACCATGGACAAACTATGTTCAAAAAGATACTGGACGCCCGGGCTACTCTCGGGTTAGCCAAGCACTATCTCCTCCTCAGCACCTTCCTTCTGGTTCTCGGCCTCCCTCTGCACGCGAGCGCGGCGCAGGAACCTTACAGCGGGACGCCATGGGCCGTACCCGGGCTGATCGAGGCGGAGAATTACGACCTGGGCGGCTCGGGCGTCGCCTACCAGGACGCCACGGCCGGTAACGAGGGCAACCTCTACCGAGCCGATAACGTCGATATCTGGGCCTCCGGAGACGTCAGCGGCGCCTATATGGTCGGTTCGACCAAGGTGGGCGAATGGCTGGAATACACCGTCGACGTCGCGGCCGCGGGAACCTATACGCTGAATCTGCGTACCGCCACCGCCGCCAATGGCAAGCAGGCCCGCATCCTGATGGACGGCGTGGATATCTCCGGTCCCATCGCCATACCCAACACCGGTGGCTGGACCACCTGGCAGACGATCAGCAGAACGGTCACTCTGAACGCCGGGCAGAAGGTGATGCGGCTGCAGGTCGATGCGGGCAGCTTCAACATCAACTGGATCAGTTTTACCGCGAATAACGCCCCGCCCACCCTGGCCGCCATCGACGCTCAAACCGTCACCGAAGGTCATGCGCTCAACCTGCCGATCTCGGCGACGGACAGCGATGGCCCCGCCCCGCTGACATTGAGTCAGACGAACACCCTGCCCGGCAACCCGTCCATTCTCACCGACAACGGCGATGGCACCGGCACCCTGAACTGGACGCCCGCCACCGGAAACGCCTCCGGCAGTCCCTACTCGGTCACCGTCACCGCCACGGACGGCGCCGGCGGCACCTCCAGCCTCACCTTCGGCATCACGGTGCTGCCCGATACCCCCCCGTCGGAGAAGCCCAACATCGTCGTCATCCTCACCGACGACCATGGCTACGGCGATGTCGGCTACGTCGGGCTCGCCTCCGATCTGCAGACGCCGAATATCGACGATCTGGCTGCCCATGGCATGCGCTTCAACAATTTCTACGCCAACAGCAGCGTCTGTTCCCCCACGCGCGCGGCGCTCATGACCGGGCGTTACCCCGCGCTCGTAGGCGTGCCCGGGACCGTGGCCCGCGACCCGGTCACCAACATGGGGTATTTCTCCCCGACGGGCCCCACCCTGCCGGAGCTGCTCAAATCCGCCGGCTACACCACCGGCCTGATCGGAAAGTGGCATCTGGGCGATTACCTGGGCGAGGATCCGCATAACCTGCCGACGCGCCGGGGATTCGATTACTTCCACGGCTTCATCGGGGCCGCGGGGGATTATTACACCCACGACGGCTCCAGTTACGGATGGCCGGGCAACAACCTGCTGATGCTCAACGAGACGGTGCTCAACCCGGCGTCGCTGCAGGGTATCCACACCACCGACCTACTGACCCAATGGGCCAAGGATTACATCCAGGAAAAGTCCGGCTCCTCCCAGCCCTTTATGATGTACCTGGCCTATAGCGCGCCGCATGATCCCCTGCAACCGCCACAGGCCTATCTGGACGAGGTGCTGGCGCACCAACCCGGGATCGACCCCGAACGGGCGAAAATGGTCGCCCTGATCAAGCACCTCGACGACAGCATCGGTCAGGTCATCCAGAAACTCAAAGACTCGGGCGTCTACGACAACACCCTGATCATCTTCAATTCCGATAATGGCGGATATCTGCTCCACAAGGCCAACAACGGCCCTTACCGGGGCGGCAAGCTGGATTTCTACGAGGGCGGCATCCATGTGCCGATGGTCGCCGTGTGGCCGGGCAGGATTCAGCCGGGCACCCAGAGCGCGGAGATCGCGCTGACCATGGATCTGTATCCGACCCTGGCCGAGGTCGCCGGCGCGACCGTGAGCCACTCGATCGAGGGCCGTTCGATATTGCCCACGCTGCTCGGACAAAACCCGCAATACCCCGCGCGCGATCTGTTCTTCGAAAATCGTTCCACCTTCACCGACACGCTGTGGAAGACGCATTACGCGGTACGCCGGCAGGACTGGAAGCTGGTGCAGGGCACCCCTGGCGGCACGTTCGAGCTATACAATCTTGCCAGCGACCCCTACGAAACGCAGAACCTCGCCGGTGCCAATCCGGCCAAGGTCGCCGAGCTGACGGCGGCGTTGAACGCCTACAAGGCGCAGGAAAGCCTGGTGCCATGGCAACCGCCGCTCGAACTGGAGCGAGGGGAGATCAACAATCTCGACGCCGCATGGCGCACCATCCCCCTGAGCCACCGCTATCGGGCGCCGATCGTACTGACCAGTGTGCAATATGCCAGCGGCGCCATGCCCCCGGTCGTCACCCGGATCCGCAACGCCGACGACCTCACCGTCGACCATGCCAGCTTCGACATCCGGCTCGAGCGGGCCGACAACTCGAACGCAGCGATCACGCCGGCCACCGTCCAATATCTGGTGGTCGAGGCCGGGGTGTATAACCAGGCCCATCATGGCGCCACTCTGGAGGCACTGCGCCTGCGGCCGAACCGCACGGACAGCGCATCGAGCTGGGTGGGTACGCAACGCCCCTACGCCAACGCGTACGCCCAACCGGTCGTGCTCGGACAAGTCATGTCGTACAACGATGCCGATTTCTCCACCTTCTGGAGCCGCGGCACCACGGCCCAGAATCCCCCCAATACGAACACCCTCTACATAGGGAAGCACGTCGGGGAAGATGCCGACAAAACCCGCAGCTCGGAGACCCTCGGGTATCTGGTCATGAACGCGGGACCCAGTTCGCTCGGCGGACAGACGGCGCTGGCCGGACTCAGTTCCGCTGTGGTGCAGGGGGTCGACGACACTCCACCCTTCAATGTGCCGATCAGCGGCCTGACCCAGCCTCAGACGGCCATCGTCAGCCAGTCCGGGATGAAGGGGGTCAATGGCGGCTGGGCGGTGCTCTTCGGACCCGGCGCGATCGCTACCGATCACCTCGCCCTGGCGATCGACGAAGACCAGAAAGCGGACGTGGAGCGTTCTCATCTTTCGGGTGAACAGGTGGCCTACCTCGTGTTCGACTCGCAGGCGGGCCTACCGACCGCCTCGGACCCCGCCTTCGTGCCGGACGGCGGCACGTACCAGAATTCGGTCGACGTCCAGCTCTCCAGCGCCACGCCGGGGGCGGCGATCCGCTACACCACGGACGGCAGCACGCCGAACAGCGCATCCGCGCTGTACACGGCGCCCTTCACCCTGACGGCCACCACGACGGTAAAGGCCATCGCCATACTGAGCGGATATCACAACAGCGCCGTCGTCAGCAGGACATTTACCCTCCAGACCGGTGGGCAGGCGCCTTATGGCGGATCCCCCTGGCCGATCCCGGGACTCATCGAGGCCGAGAATTACGATCTGGGCGGCGCCGGCGTGGGCTATTCCGACACCACCACCGGCAACGCCGGCAATATCTACCGCGGCGACGACGTGGATATCTGGAACGCCGGAGACACCAGCGGCGCCTATATGGTCGGCTCGACCGCGGCGGGCGAGTGGATGCGCTACAGCGTCAATGTCGCCGCCGCCGGAACCTATACACTGAATCTGCGCGTCGCCACGGCGGCGAGCGGCAAGAAGCTCCATTTCCTGGTGAATGGCGCCGATATCACCGGCCCCATCACAGTGCCGAATACGGGCGGCTGGACCACCTGGCAGACCATCAGCAAGACCGTGACGCTCAACGCCGGACCGCAGACCCTGCGCCTGCAGGTCGACAGTGGCAGCTTCAATGTCAACTGGATCAGCTTTACGTCAAACGGCGGATCCAATGCCGCACCGATGATCGGCCCCGTCGGCAGCCAGACCATCGTCGAAGGTCAGCCTCTGGTCGTGCCGGTCACGGCGACCGACATCGACGGCCCGGCGCCCCTGACCCTGGCCCAGACCAACACCCTGCCCGGCAACCCGAACATCCTGACCGACCACGGCAGCGGCGCCGGCACGCTGAACTGGACCCCGTCCATCGGCGCCGCCGCCGGCAGCCCCTATTCGGTCACCGTCACCGCCACCGACGGCGCCGGGGCCGCCGCCAGCCTCACCTTCAACGTCACCGTCGTGGGTAACCAGGCCCCGACCCTGGACCCGATCGGCGGCCAGACGGTCTCCGAGGGGCAGCCACTGGGGCTATCGGTCACCGCGACCGATGCCGACGGCCCGGCGCCCCTGACCCTGGCCCAGACCAACACCCTGCCCGGCAACCCGAACATCCTGACGGACTACGGCAACGGCGCCGGCACGCTGAACTGGACCCCGCCCATCGGCGCCGCCGGCGGCGGCCCCTATTCGGTCACCGTCACCGCCACCGATGGCGCCGGGGCCTTCTCCAGCCTCACCTTCAACGTCACCGTCGTGGGCAACCAGGCCCCGGCCCTGGACCCGATCGGCGACCAGACGGCCTCCGAGGGGCAGTCGTTGGGGGTATCGGTCACCGCGACCGACGCCGACGGCCCAGCGCCCCTGACCCTGACCCAGACCAACACCCTGCCCGGCAACCCCAACATCCTGACGGACTACGGCAGCGGCAATGGCTTCATCGACTGGACGCCGCCCGTGGGCTCCATGGCCGGCAGCCCCTATTCGGTCACCGTGACGGCCACGGACGGTAGCGGTCACTTCTCCAGCCGGACCTTCACCATCACGGTCACCAACAATCTGGCCCCGACCCTGACTCCGATCGTGAACCGGGTCGTGACCGAAGGCCAGCCGCTGATCGTGCCGGTCACGGCGGCCGACACCGACGGCCCGGCGCCCCTGACCCTGGCCCAGACCAACACCCTGCCCGGCAACCCCAACATCCTGACCGACCACAGCAACGGCGCCGGCACGCTGAACTGGACCCCGTCCATCGGCGCCGCCGCCGGCAGCCCCTATGCGGTCACCGTCACCGCCACCGACGGCGACGGCGCCACCGCCAGCGCGAGCTTCAAGGTGACGGTCGTCTCCGCCACGCAACCCCCCTACGGCGGCACACCCTGGCCGATCCCCGGGATCATCGAGGCGGAAAACTACGATCTGGGCGGACCGAACATCGCCTACAAGGACGCCACCGCCGGCAACGAGGGCGGGCTCTACCGGGGCGATGACGTCGACATCTGGAACTCTTCCGATGTCAGCGGCGCCTATATGGTGGGTTCGACCAAGGCCGGTGAGTGGCTGGAGTATACCGTGGAGGTACAGAGCGCCGGCGCCTACACGCTGAGCCTGCGGGTGGCGACCGCGGCCAGCGGCAAACAGGCGCGTATCCTGATGAACGGAAACGACATCACCGGCCCGGTCTCGATCCCCAACACGGGCGGCTGGACCACCTGGCAGACCATCAGCATTCCGGTCAATCTGGGCAGCGCCGGCCAGAAGGTGATGCGGCTTCAGGTCGACAACGGCAGTTTCAACATCAACTGGATCGGCTTCGCATCGGCCGGGGCGCTCCCGCTGCCGTATTCGGAAAATTTCTCCAGCGGCTTCGCCACCAACTGGCAGGTCGTCAACGACTCCGGACAGGATCCGAGCTGGGGAGTCACCGCAGGCGAATACCGTCAGAACAACTTCGTCGGCAACAGCGGAGACGCCCTGCAGGGCGGTTATCATCGCGGCACCTATTCCTATCTGATCCCCGGCATGGCGCTCACCGACTACACGTTCAGCGTCAAGGCCGTGCCGATGGCGGCCTCGGGCCAGGATGTCGGCGTCATGGTCCGCGTGAACCCCAACGACAACAGTTACACGCGCCTCTCGTACAGCGCGGCGAACGGCTTCGCGCGGCTCGAGACCCGGACCGGAGGCGCCTTCCACACCCTGGCCAAAAACGCCCGTGGCTATATGACCGGGACACCCCTGAACATCACGATGAAGGCCCAGGGGCCGGTCGTCATCGCCAGCGTCAACGGCGAGAAACTGTTCGGAGCGTACGACGCGAGCCTGAGCAGCGGGACCGTGGGGCTTTACTGCCGCGACCAGTGCGCGTTCGACGATGTGCTGATCCAGGCCAACGACACGGCGCCGATGGTGGCGATCTCGGCGCCCGCGGCCTGGTCAGTCTCCCCGGGCGCCACCTTCGACGTGGGCGCTGTCGTGGTAAACAAACCCGCCGGTGCCACGGTCGAATTCCAGCTGGACAACCTGCTCAACTCCTGCACCGCGGCGAGCGAAGCGGGCCACCCCGGCCTGTTCACCGCCTCCTGCACCGCGCCATCCCAGGGCATCTATCAATTGAGCGCGGTGCTGCGTGACCCGTCCAATGTCGAACTGGACAGCGATACCAATCCGTATATCGGCGCGGGCGGCGACAATCATGTCGCATTCGGCGACAGCATCACGAACGGAATGGACGACAGCACGGCGAGCGACGGCGTCTCCCAGCACGGCTGGGTGATCGCCTCGCAGGGCTACGAGGCCATCCTGACCGATCTGCTCAACGCCCAGCAACCCTATCATCCGTCGATCGTGAACAACGCCGGGGTTCCCGGCGACACCTCCACCATGTTGCTCAACGATCGCCTGACCTCGGTGCTGGAAGGCTACCCGGATTCCAACAAGTTCATCGTGACCATCGGCGTCAACGACGCCAATGGCACGCTGTTCACGCCGAGCGGCCTGGGCTGCGGCGGGAGCCAATGCAACGGAACCTTCAAGGGTAACCTGCAGGCGATCATCAATCAGCTCTCGACGGCCGGGAAATCCGTGCTCGTCAATCTGGCGCCGCCCCGTTTCGGCGACCCGTTCCAGGCGCCGTACACAGACCCGGCGAATCACGCACGTAACCTGCTGATACGTGACGGCTACAACGCCGTGATCGCCAATGAGCTGACCGGCCGGCAGGTGGGGGCGAATCTGTACAATTATTTCCTCGGCAGCGAGAACAGATTCTATCTGTACGCCACCAACCTCCATCCGAATGCGCTCGGCTACGAGGTCATGGCCCACCTGATCTACAACGCCCTGACCGGAAACTCGACGCCACCGTTCGTCGCCAGCGCCCTCTGCCTGCGCCTGTCCCAGGGCGGCGCGTGCGCAAATCCGCTCCCCTACAAGGAAAACCTCATGGAGCCCGGCGATCCGTACTATGTCGACCAGGTCTATCCGATCAACGGCCCCATCCCCGCGGCGCTGGCACATGGACGCTGGATCCTGACCGGCAATCTGGACAAGAACGCCGCCAACAGCGATTACCTGTCGTTCAATATCCCGGCGCCGGCGACCCTGTACGTGGCCTATGACGCCAATGCCGTCACGCTGCCATCATGGTTATCCTCCGGATTCGTCGATTCCGGGTCGCGGATCTACACCAGCAATCCCTCCGCGCCGGAGATGAAGCTCTACCGCAAGGACAACGCGTCGGGGAACATCGTTCTGGGCGGGGCGAATGCCACGGCAAACGGCGCGCTGGCGAATTACATCGCCATCGTGGTCAAGAACTGAGTTCCGGGAGACCCAACCCCATGGAGCGCCTATACCCATGAGATCGATCCATCGTTTCGCGGCAATGGCCCTGGCCCTGTTCGCCTGCGTCTCCCAGACCGCGTCGTGGGCCGCGCCCATGACCGCGGCCGAATCCGCGGCGCGCGAGACCGTGCAGGGATATATGGCCGCGCTGATCCGAGGCGATACGGCCATACTGGGCCGGTTTATCACCCCCAACTTCCGGAAGGAACATCGATCCCTGCTGGAGAACCCGAGCTATGTGCAGGTGCTGCAGAACTCCTACGCCGGGGCGAGATTCAGCATTTCCGAGGCGAAAGAGACCGCCGAGGGCACGGTCGAGGTAGACACCGAACTCAGGCTGGGCGATGGCGACGTCATGCACGTACGCTTCTCGGTGAAACCGCTGGAGGACGGCTACGGCATAGACGCCGAGTACTGAGCTAGCGGGCGCGCCGCCTCAATACCCCACCGAGACGGCGCCGCAGTTCGAACATCCCCACCGTCGCAGCGCCGCGCGCCCTGTCCACCAGATTCAGATCATCGGGCGTAAAGTCGTATCCCAGGCGCCTGAGCTCCTCGGAGCCCAGGAAGGCGCGCGCCACCATCAGTTTCTCGTGCGCCGCCAGCGTCCCGCGCCATTTCTCCAGGCTGTCCGTCCTGGGGTTGGAATTGTAGGTCTGGGCGTCGTACCAGATCTCTTTCGAGTTGACGGTGATGGCGCTCTCGCCCAGGTGTTTCTTGTCCCCCGGCCGCAGCATTTCGGGCGTCCAGGCCACGCCCAGGAACCGGCAGATCTCGCGCCCCTCGGCCTCCGGATCCCGTATCAGCCGCTCATAGACCACGGTATGCACCTTGTCCGGGGCAACCCGGGCCGCCTCGAATCCGGACGCCAGGCAACGGTGCACGTGCCGTATCGCGGCCTGGACGTCGCGCGCGAACGGGGCCGGGGACTCGCCCTTCCGGCGCGCCTTTTTCCCGACCTCCAGCAGCGATGCCACCGTCGCGCGCGGATCACGCACGATATGAATGAACTTCGAATCCGGAAACACCTCCACCAGCCTGGGGAAGACCAGCACGTTTTCCGGCGTCTTCTCGCTGAGAAACCTCGCGCCGTGCCGGTCGGCGAAGGTCAGCAAGAACCCGGTGACGAGATCCCGGATCCTGCCATCGACGTCCTCCGCCGAACAGATGAGATCGATCCAGCCACGCGCCACGGAATCGCGCAGCTTACCCCGCAGTTGCATGATATCCGGGAGATGCAGAAACTCCGGCCCGCCCAGGATATCGGGATGCATATCGAGAATATTCTGCAGCAGCGTGGTCCCGGAACGGGGGGCCCCACCCAGAAAGATCAACCGGTTCTCCACCATCGACATTACCATCGCCCCGCCAGGTTCCAATAAAATATCACGCCTCAACCGAGGCCGCCGCCATGCCGACATGGCATCGGATCCGACGCCCGCCCAGGCCCGGGACAGGCGGGCCTAGCAACGTATCGGGCAGAATCCCGCCCCTCTGAATCCAGCCGGGCTCGAATCGAGGTCGGCGCGGCCGCTACGATCGGCTCGGCGTCGAAACCGCCCTCATCGATCGACGGGCGCATGGCCCGGCCCCGGGGTCGAGCGTCGTATCTTACCGATCCCAACCGAAATCGACGCCCAGGTAGTCGTACAACTCCGCGTTATAGGGCCGGAAATACTCCCGCAGTCGGCGCCGCGTCTCGCCGCTCAGGGCAGATTCCGCGCCCGCATTGAACGTGTCATATGAAGGCAACTCATGGCGCCCCAGGCCCAGGAAGCGCACGACGTCCCGGAAACATGCCGCTGGATCCGCGAAGAAATCCTCGCTCTTCAGTATCAGGATCTGCTCGCGCGGAAACTGTTCATGCCATCGCCTGATCTGCTCGACATAGACCCCGCGTCTCAGATAGGAAAACAGCTTGTAGCGTTCACTGAGATACGTTTCATCCGCCATCATCTTTTCCAGCTCACCCTCGAGCCGCTTCGGCTCGGCCGCGATCGCGCCCTCGAAGTCCAGGGTTTCCACGCCGAGTTTGACGTGATAGCGATAATGCGAATACGCGCGCTCGACGGGATCCCGCAGCATCAGAATGATCCTGGCCCCGGGATAATGCCCCCGGATCCTGCGGGCGGCATGAGGGTGAAAGATGTAATAGGGAGTGGCTTCCCCGGTCAGCACGCGCGCGCGCAACCGGAGCATGCGACGGAATTTATGGTAACGCGTGGGGAACCGCTCCCGATACCAAAGGCCGCCATGGCGGTAATTATCCGTGAAATAATGGACTTCCTTTTCCGCCGCGGGCAACACGGCCGGATGCCGGGCCAGGTAGTTGTACAGCGAGGTGGTGCCGCCCTTCTGGACCCCGATGATGAAGAAGTCCGGTGCGGCGCGCCCGAGGAGCGTGGACGGATTACCCGGCTTCATGCCGCCGCTCCGCGACCCCGGCGGTCGTTCGCCCCTGCGCCCGTTCCGGGCGCGCCGGACAAAGATGTGGCGACCTTCAGCCTCATGACTCAACCCTTCTGAAAAGGGCGAATCGAGATATCCGTGATCTCGGCGGTGGGCGATGCCTTGAGGGCGTTCAAAACGGCCTCCGCGACGTCCTCGGGCTGCAATAACGCGGCCGGCCGATAGGGCTTCCCTTCGAGCCGATGGATCCGCTCCTGCATGGCGGTCGCCGTACGGCCGGGGTAGATGCTGACGACCCGAACGCCATCCGCGTTGACCTCGTCCCGCAGGCTGTCCGCCAGCGCGATCAAGGCGTATTTACTGGCGGCATAGGCCACCATGCCGGCCCGCGCCTTCTGCTGGGCCGCGCTCGAGTTCACGAATACGATCTGCCCCTTTCCGGCCCGTATCGCGGAGAGCAGCCCGCGCGTCAACAGGAACGGCGCCCTGACATTAATGAAATACTGCGCGTCGAAATCCGCGCTCTCCGCCTCGGAATAACCGCCCGGGACCATCAGTCCCGCGGAATGTATCAACAGGTCGATCGCGGGCTCGTCACGCAGGAGATCCTCGCAGACGCGCCGAACGCCGGCGGCGTCGGCAAGATCGACGGTATGAAAGGTGATGCGCAGACCTGGATGACGGGTCGCTACTTGCCGGAAGAGCCCTTCGAGCCGTTCCCGCCCCCGACCGAGCAGGCAGAGGTTGACGCCTTCTCCCGCGAGCGCCAGCGCGATACTTCTGCCGATGCCCCCGGCGGCACCGGTGACGATGGCGGTCTTTCCGGAGAGCGCGCCCATCATACCCTCGCCAGCAACCCGGCGCCGGTCAACGCGGCGGCGGCGGCGGCGACTTCGTCGAACGACACGCCGGAGCGCTCGGAGATGTCCAGCAGGCTGTTCGCCCCGTCCGACAGGTTGAGCACCCACAACAGGGTCATGGTGCTGACGGGTTTTTTATCCTCCGCCCCGATCCCGCCGTAGAGCCCCCGTTTCCCCAGCTGGGGCTCGCATTTCGGGCTCAGATTGACGTACGTGTAGTTATGCTCCAGCGCATCGACCACCTGGCAATACTTATCGAACGAATCGACCAGATTGGCGGGTTTGACAAAGGACAGATTATCCGCCGAGGTATGGTATTCGGGGTATTCACCGTGAGTCGTCCTGGACAGACTGCCGACGGCCAGATTGAAGCCGGGCGAGCAGTACTGCCGCTCATCATAGCCGTAGGGATAGAAATCGATCACCTTGTAGGGCTTGCCCGCGCTCTTCAGGACATTCAATACGACGCGATCGATCTCGCTGTTACCGCGGCGGCTTTTCTTGTAGGTGAGGTTTCCGTCGTCGCCCACGCAGACCACTACCAGTCCATGCTTTATGCGTTCGGCCTTCGCCTCATTCAGGCTGAGCCAGGCGATCGAGCCTATCGTACCGGGGATGAAGAGGAATCGATAGGAGTATCTCGTATCCAGGTCGGACAGCCGGCGCGCGAGCTGCACGGCGAGCGCGATCCCGGACAGGTTGTCGTTACAGAGCGAGGGGTGGCAAACGTGACAGGAAAACAGTATTTCCTCGGTGGATCTCCCCGGCTTGTAATACTCTCCGTAGGTCATGTGACCGTCTTTCAGCTCGGAGTCGATCACGACCTCATACTCCGGCTCCGTCAACTGCAGATACTGCCGATGACTGACGCAGAACCCCCAGTTCTCGCTGTAATATGACGTTCGATAGGGGATCCAGTCCGGCCTGTCCGGGAGGGAGAACAGGTGCTTCCTCAACTCCTCGAGCGGGACCCGCGCGCGTATCGGCGCGCTGTAGTTCAATACGTGCAGATTATTGTCATGGAAGTCCACCACCTTCCTGCCATGACTGTCCATGATGTAGGCGTCACGGATATTCCATTCCCTAGGCACTGTCCAATCGAATACCTGCGTCCCCGTCTTGACCTCGTGAATCTCGATCGGAAGCCGTTCCCGCAGTATCCCGAGCGTCTCCCGCACGCCGTCGCCGGTGATGCTGCGACAGATCGGGAACAAGCGCCGGATGAGCTCATACATCTCCTCGCCCATGGCGGACATCTCGGCAGGAAGGCCCATATCACCCATATCCATCGATCCTACGCGCTATTTCAACCGGCGGATCGCCCGCCACCGGGACGTTCACGCCGTCGAGCGTTGCCCGGATATTTCCGCGGTCTCGGATTCCCAGGTCAATAATGGTCGGATCACGCCTTTGATATTCCTGGCGTAGTCTCCCCGGGCCGATTCCGCGCCCTCATGCCTGCTGTCCATGACCTGGAACGAGATGGCGTCCCGAACAATAAACTGGGGGATATCCGGCTGCAATGTCGTCAACGCCGGGGACACGTACAGCAATCCCTCCGACAGAAGATTCGCCGGTATCCAGCCGCGACTGATGTAGCGACCCGCCGGCCGCGGCTTGCCGCGCCACTGAGGGTCCTGATCCAGCGCGGCGAACAGCCGGATCCCTTCGTCGTTGAAGACATGAAAATGAGGCATCAGGATGTGCCCCGGCGTGAGCACCTCGAACTCTATCTCTATGGCGATCGGCTGCGTGATCTTCATCGCGCTCGATATCCTGCGATCGGCGTCCAGCGCCCGCACGGCGAGCAGCCGGGCCACCTTACCGGAAGGCGCCGTAGCCGGATCGTTCCACTGCTTGTGCGACGGCGACCCCTGGCCAGACCCCAGATAGGCGCTCACCACGTCATGGGTCGAGCCATCCTGCAACACCGTCCCCTGGTTCAGGAGTATCGCCCGATGACACAGGCGCGTGATCGCCGACATGCTATGGGACACGAACAGAACCGTACGTCCGCCTTCGCCGACGTCCTGCATCTTGTTCATGCATTTCTTCTGGAAGGCCGCGTCGCCGACCGCCAGCACCTCATCGATGATCAGGATCTCGGGCTCGAGATGGGCCGCCACCGAAAAGGCCAGACGGACGCGCATGCCGCTCGAATAGCGCTTTACCGGCGTATCCAGGAAGCGCTCTACGCCGGAGAAGTCGACGATCGCGTCGAACTTCTGGTCTATCTCCTTCTTCCTCATCCCGAGGACGGTGCCGTTGAGATAGATGTTTTCTCTTCCCGTCAGTTCATTATGGAAGCCCGTCCCCACCTCCAGCAGGCTGGACACCCGCCCCCGGATCTCGACCGAACCGCGCGTGGGAGGCGTGATCCGTGACAGGATCTTCAGCAGAGTGGATTTTCCGGCGCCATTGGTACCGATGATCCCCAGGACCTCACCGCGTTTGACCTGAAAGGAGACATCCCGCAGTGCCCAGAGAATATCCGCGGGCTGGTTCGGCGCGTCCGGGCCGGAGGAATCGTCGAATTTATAGAGCGAGCGATAATATCGATAATTCTTCAGGGGGCTTTTGATGAAATCCAGCATGGCGGCACCAAAGGTGTCATGCATGGTGTCTTCCAGGCCGAGACGAAACCGTTTGGCGACGTGCTCTACCTTGATCGCGATATCTTCCGAGCTCATGGGATCAGACAATCAATTCGGTTAGGGTGGAACGGGCTAGATAACATCGACGAATATCTTCTCGACACGCTTGAAATAGAACGCGCCGCCGATGAACAACAGAATCGCCGTGAACATGCCGGGCAGGATGAACTGCCAGGGGATCTCCGTCCCCAGGAGGCAAGCCCGGTATCCTTCTATCACCCCGACGATCGGGTTCAGAGAATAGAAAAAGCGATAGTGCTCTGAAATCGATGTCGCCGAGTAGACGATGGGGGCGCTGTACATCAGCATCTGCACGACATACGTCATTATGAATTTGATATCGCGATACCGTATCGCCATCGCCGACATCAGCATGCCGACCCCGGCCGGGACCAGCATCATCATTAGGATGAACACGGGCAAATAGAGCAACTGCAGGGTGGGAGACACCTTGTAGTAAACCATGATCGCCAACAGAAGCAGCAGCGATATCCCGAAATTCAGCAGCTTCGAAATCACTGGCGTGAGGGGATACAACAGACGGGGGAAATAGATCTTCCCCAACATATTGTGGCCTGACACCAGACTCTGGCTGGACTGGAGCATGACCATGGACATGTAGGTCCAGGGAATGATGGCAACGGTCGTGAAGAGGGTGTACGGTATCCCGTCGGTGCTGATCTTGGCCACCCGTCCGAAGATCACGGAGAAGATCAGGATCTGGACCAGCGGCGTGATGATCGCCCAGATGAATCCCAGTATCGTCTGGGCGTGCTGTACCGTGATATCGCGCCAGACGAGATTGTAGGCCAGGTCGCGATACTTGATCAGCTCCCCGAGATCGATCATCTTCCAGCCGGTTTCCGGCCTGATGACCGTAACGGGAATGTTGTCGGAATTTTCTTTTGCCATCTTGATGAAACTCTCGTTTGCGATCACCGCGCGACGCGGTCAGTGAAATCAGGCCAGCTCCCGTCGCGCCCGGAGATCAGGCGCCGCTCCGCGCGCGGCCACTCGATGCCGAAGGCGGGATCATCCCACCGGACACCGCGCGCCGACTCCGGGTGGTACGACTCCGACATCTGATAGAAAACCTCTGTCGAATCCGCCAGGGTCTGGAAACCATGGGCGAACCCTCCCGGGATATACAGCATATTCCTGTCCTGTTCCGACAGCACGACCCCGAAGTGACGCCCGTAGGTACGGGATGATCGGCGCAGATCGATGATTACGTCGAAAATCGATCCGCGGGTACACCTGACCAGCTTCGCCTCCTCATGAGGCGCCACCTGGTAGTGCATGCCGCGCAGGGTATCCTTTTTTTTGTTGAAAGATATATTGCATTGCTCCAGACGGGACTCGAGACCCTGCCTCTCGAACGCCTCCCGACACCAGGTCCGCGCGAAGAACCCCCTCTCATCTTCGATCCTCTCGGGCTCGATGATGAACGCCCCCTCGAGCCCGGTTTCCCGAAATATCATGGATAGACCTTGACCTCCGGGATCGGCACGACGAACTGCCCGCCCCACTCGCGGATATGCCGCATCTGCTTCATGATCTCGTCCTTCAGATTCCAGGGCAGGATCAGGACGTAATCCGGGCGGGTCTGCTGGATCCGATCCGGGGCGTGGATCGGTATCCGGGTCCCCGGCAGATACAGGCCCTGCTTATGCGGGCTCAGATCGACAGTGTAATCGACGAAATCCGTACGGATGCCGCAGTAATTCAGCAGCGTGTTCCCCTTGGCTGGGGCGCCGTAGCCGACGACGGATTTTCCGCTGCGCCTGGCGTCGATCAGAAACTCCAGCAGCTTCCGCTTGGTCTCCTTGACCTGCTCGCTGAAGCTGCTGTAGGTCTCCGGCCGGAGGAATCCCTGACGCTCCTCTTCGGCGCGGAGGCGGGCGACGTTTTCCGTGATCGCATGGGGGGAACCGCTGTCATGGCAGGCATAGATCCTGAGCGAGCCCCCGTGGGTCGGCAACTCCCGTACGTCGAAGATGGTGAGGCCATGCTTCGCGAACACCTGCTCGACCGTAATGAAGGAAAAATAGGAGAAATGCTCGTGATAGATGGTATCGAACTGATTCTCCTGCATCAGGCGCAGCAGAGGGGGAAATTCCATCGTGACGAGACCGCGCTGACTGAGCAGGATCTTGAGCCCACCGACGAAATCGTTCAGGTCGGGCACATGCGCCAGCACGTTATTCCCGATCAACAGATCCGCGTGTACTCCCTGCTCGACGAGTCCGGATGCCGTCTGGGTACCGAAGAACTTCACCACCGACGGGATACCGGCCTGCTGCGCGACCTTGGCCACGTTCTCCGCCGGCTCGATGCCCAGCACCGGGACGCCGGCCTCCTTGAAATTTTTCAACAGGTATCCATCGTTGCTCGCGATTTCCACTACCTGCCAGTGCGCGTCGATCCCGAAGCGCTGGAGGGTTTCCAGGGAATACTCCCGCGCATGCCTCAGCCAGCTCTCCGAATAGGAGGAGAAATAGGCATAGTCGCCGAAGATCTCCGAAGGGCTCTGGAATTCCTCCAGTTGCACCAGGAAACACGCTTCGCACACATAGGCATGCAGGGGATAGAACGGCTCCATGCGATGCAGCGCATCGGGTTTGACGTAGGAATTCGCCACCGGCGACATGCCCAAGT
>JADLCS010000096.1 GCA_020847075.1 Gammaproteobacteria bacterium | reverse complement strand
GGTGGAACCAGTCTGGCCGGTTACATACACATTACCGCTGCCATCCAAAGCCAGAGAATAACCAGTTTCATCGCTACTTCCTCCGATGAAGGTGCTCCAGGCTAAGCTGCTACCGTCGCTGGTGAGCTTGGTTACAGAGACATCGCCGCTTCCGTTGTGGGTTTGGTCATAGGCTCCAGCGGTGGTGGGGTAGTCGGCGGAATAAGTGTAGCCAGCTACATACGCATTACTGCTGCCATCTAAGGCCAGAGAATAACCATAGTCAAGGCTACTTCCTCCGAGGAAGGTACTCCAGACTAAGGGGTCTATGATGAGGGGTTTGGAGCGGTCATAGCTGCCTAATGCGAAACCGATGGTTTCTCCTTTTTTCTCGAAGCGGCAGGCTATCTGCTGCTTTATACCCTGATTTTCTTGGTAGGCAAAGAGTTTTGCCTGGCGAACTTCTCCAAAGCGGGTGTTGAATACTAATTCTCCGGCGGAGTTTACAAAAACGGTGTTGCTACCCTGCACGTTGAGTTTTATTTCGGAGGCATTGCCGCCGCTGTGTACGATGTAGTCGTAACGGATGCTGCTGCCGTCGTAGTAATACCGGGCATCTATGCCGGAATATACGTTTTTGACCAACGCTTCTTGATACAGGCCTACGTGGCTTGCCCACCGCCTGGAGTCGTTACCCAAAAAGTAGTTAAAATAAGTGTTGCTCTTGTTGTTTCCTACGAACGTTGGCTTGGGATTGCCGTTTAGTAGTTCTAATTTAACGACTTGACCGAAGATTTCTTTTTCTTCGGGGTTAAATTTGTCTGGAGAGCCGGGGTTGTTGAGCTGTTTGTTTTCTGAATTTCCGGTTTTGCTACGCATTTGGTAGAAGTCGTAGGTGATACCTGACTGGGTTATCCAGGCGTTCAGGCCGTTGAGGCGGGTCATAAAGAGCACCTCGGCAGGCCATTGACCTTTGTTTTCGATAAAGTGCTGTCGGTTTTCTGGCCGATGAAGCACGTCGGTAGCCTGCTCCGGAGTGGATACCTGGCTACTCACGCTGGCGTAAATAATTACGCAACAAAACAATAAAAAGAATCTCTTTTTCATGAATTTATGAAATTAAAATAATGGCGCAAGTTACAAATGTTTTTGATAAAGT
>JADLCS010000005.1 GCA_020847075.1 Gammaproteobacteria bacterium | reverse complement strand
CGACATGATCGGCCCCAGTCCCATCGACACGGTCGGAAACTGCCAGAAGTCCGGCATCAGCCACGGATGCGGATACGATGACAGCCCGTTGCCGTCGACCTCCTGGCGAAAATGATCCAGCTGCTCTGCGGTCAGCCGGCCTTCGAGAAACGCCCGGGCATAGGTGCCCGGCGAGGCGTGTCCCTGCGAGAAGATCAGGTCGCCGCCGAAACCCGCGCTCGGCGCACGCCAGAAATGGTGGTAACCGACGTCGTACAGGGTCGCCGCCGAGGCAAAGGTGGCGATATGGCCGCCGAGTTCCGCGGCCTTGCGGTTGGCCTTGACGACCATCGCCATCGCATTCCAGCGAATATAGGAGCGGATCCGGTCCTCGAGCGCCGGGTCGCCCGGCATCGGGATCTCGAGCTGGGTCGGGATCGTATTGACGTACGCGGTGTTGGCCGAAAACGGCAGGTGCGCACCGGTACGGCGCGCTGTGTCGATCATCTGCTCCAGCAGGTAATGGGCACGCTCGACGCCTTCGTTCGCGATCACGGCCTCCAGCGCATCGATCCATTCCTGGGTTTCGATCGCATCGACATCTAGGTATTCTGCTTGCTGAGACATGGTTCCAACCTCGCTAAACTCGATCAGTCCGGCACTGTATGAGGTCAAGCGCCAGCGCTGGAACTTAAACTTGAGTGTTCCGTTTGCACAGGCCGATGCAGGCTGACCCTCGAACCGCCGCGTGGACCCGCGGGACTGGTCCCGTCACGGCCGCTTATAGGCAATCGCAGTTGTTTTTGCTACGCTTTTCCTTGCCACCGGATCCGATTCCGCGACCGTGCCAAACCACCAAAATTCGGCCAGACATGATCGTGTTTTTCCCCGGTCAGGTCAAGTTGACGCCCGAACTGCCCGGACCTGACAAAAATGAAAGTCACCCTGAAACAACATGATAAAATCCCGGGCGCCGCAGCGCTGGCCGCGCTGGAACACCTCGTCGTGCTGATGCCGGCCTCACGGCGCCACCGGCCGCCACCGGGGTTCATCGACGCCGGTCTGTTGCTGCAGCGACTGCATCAGGCGCAGGGCGACGACGCCACCGGCCCATTCGCGACCGATCTGCCGAACCGCCGCGCCACGCATGTGGTGCTGGCACTGGCCGACGACGCGGCCAGTCCGTTCACGCTGCTGACGCTGGCCCGCACGTTGCTGGCCCCGGTGCTGCAACGCAATCCGCGCCGGATCGGACTGCTGGTCGCCGGCTTCGCCCCGGAACCGGCACGGCGCGCCGCCGAGGCACTGGTCGCGGCGGCGCTGGCCGGCCATTTCACATTGCCGACGCTCAAGAGCACGCCGGCCAGGGCGCGCCGCCTGAACACGATCGACCTCTACGGTGTCGCGGCCGCCCTCGATACCGAACGGCTGATGGCCGAGGCCGTCGGCAATCACCTGGCCCGCTCGCTGACCACACTGCCGCCCAATCTGCTGACGCCCGGCGAATACCGGCGACGGATCGCGTTGCTGGCGCGCCAGCAACGCTGGCAGATGTCGACACTGAACAGCCGGGCATTGCGCCGACTGAAGGCCGGCGCCTTCCTCGCCGTCGCCCAGGGCAGCGCGCAGGACGATGCCGCCATCGTGCGCCTGCGCTACACCCCGCCGCGCGCGCGCAAGGCGCGCGCGATCGCGCTGGTCGGCAAGGGCATCTGCTTCGACACCGGCGGCATGAACCTGAAATCCGCCAAACACATGCACGGCATGCACGAGGACAGGGAGGGCAGCGCGGTGGCGCTCGGCACCCTGCTCGCGCTGACGCGCCTGCGCGTGCCGTTCGCGGTCGACTGCTGGCTGGCCTTGGCGCAGAACCACATCGGGCCGCGCGCCTACAAGCAGAACGACGTCGTCACCGCCTGCGACGGCACCACCATCGAGATCGTGCACACCGACGCCGAGGGCCGCATGGTACTCGCCGACACCCTGGCGCTCGCGAGTCGGGAACGGCCGGGTTTGATCATCGATTACGCGACGCTGACCGGCGCCTGCGTCTACGCGCTCGGCACGCGTTACAGCGGCGCCTTCACCAACCGCGACGCGCTCGTGCCGGAGATCATCGCCGCCGGGCGCGCGAGCGGCGAGCGCGTGTGGCCCTTCCCGCTCGACGAAGATTACGACCAGGGGCTGGAGAGCGCCATCGCCGACGTCAAGCAGTGCACGCTGGAGGGCGAGGCCGACCACATCCTCGCCGCGCGCTTCCTGAAGCGCTTCGTCGCCGACCGGCCGTGGCTGCACATCGACCTGTCGGCCGGCAACAGCAAAGGCGGCCTGGCGCACATCCCCACCGACGTCACCGGCTTCGGCGTGCGCTTCACGCTCGAGTTGCTGCTGGATCGGGAGATCCTGGACAGGATATGAGCATCGCGGGCCGGGCTGAGTCTCTGTAGCGCAGCCCAACGTTTCCTTCTCCGCACCGCCTGACCCATGTTGGGCTTCACTTCGTTCAGCCCAACCTACCTTTCCAGAACGGGGACGGACGTGAATCCGCCCCCTGCACCCGCTTCGCCGGCAGTTCGTGATGGGTGATACAGAAAGGCTGTTCCGACCGGAACAGCGCGTCAACCGTCTTTCTCAATGACACATGACTCATCACCCATCACCCATTACTCATCACCCATGACTCTCCCCCGTTACGAACGCCGCGCCGCCGGCCCCGGCGCCAACCTTCCCCCTCCCGAATACTCCGCGTATACTGCTGAGACTCGAATTCCCGCCCATTCCATCGGAGAACAGGCCCCATGAGCGAGCCATCACCCCTGACCGAGGCACAACAGCGATTCAGCGACAGCATCCCGTTCCGCGGCCTGGGCAGCGAGCCCTGCGCGCTTGAACAGGCGCTCGGCCACGTACTGGCGCGGGACGTCACGGCGCCCGAGGACATGCCGCCCTACCACCGCGCGATCGTCGAGGGCTTTCTGATCCACACCGCCGACGGGGCCAAGGCCTCGGAGGAAAAACCGGCCTCGTTCCGGATCGTCGGCGCGGTCAGGCCCGGTGACAAACACTGCCCGGCGTTCAAGCCGGGTGAGGCGATACGCATCGCGACCGGCAGCCTGGTGCCCGACGGCCCGTATTCCAGCGTCCGCGCCTGGGAGGCGAAGGAAGACGGCGACACCTTCACCATCACGCGCCCCTTCCCGCCGCGCTTCTTCATCGAGGAAAAGGGCTGCGACCTCAAACAGGGGGCGGTGGCCGTGGCCGCCGGCGCGCGGCTGGACGCGGCCGCCATCGGCACCATCGCCGCGCTCGGCATCGCGAGCGTGACGGTGACGGCGCGACCGAAGGTCACGATCTTCGCCTCGGGCGACGAGGTCGTCCCGTATACGCAGGCGATGACGCCGGGCGCGATCCGCGACAGCAATTCGCTGATGCTGGCGGCCGCGGTCACCACGGCCGGCGCCGTGCCGGTCATCGGCGGCATCCAGCGCGACGACTTCGACAAGTTCGCCGCCGCTGTCAGGACCGCGCTCGCACAGTCGGACATGGTCCTGATCTCGGGCGGCACCGCGGTCGGCGGCCGCGACTTCATCTCCGACCTGGTCAAGGCCGTCGGCGAGCTGGTCGTGGACGGCGTCCCGATGCGCTCCGGCCGCCCGCTCATCATGGGCCACGCCAAAGGCAAGCCCATCGTCTGCGTCGCCGGCCACCCGCCCGAGGCCCTGCGCGGCTTTCGGCTGTTCGGCGTGGCGGCGTTGAACCGCCTCGCGGGGTGTAATGCCGAATTGCCGAAGGATGAATAAAAGATCTAGGACTAAGGACTAAGTGCTGAGGACTAAAGTTAAAAGCAAAAACATCGCTCTAAATGTTTTGTGTTTTCACTTAGTCCTTAGTCCTAAGCCCTTAGTCCTGTTTTTTATAGATACATGAACAACCTCACCCTGATTCGTCCCGACGACTGGCACATCCACCTGCGCGACGGCGCCGCGCTGGGGACGACGGTGGCGCATGCCGCCGCGCAGTTCGCCCGCGCGATCGTGATGCCGAACCTGGCGCCGCCGGTGGTCACGGCGGAGCAGGCGCTGGCCTATCGCGCGCGCATCCTGGGACACGTGCCGGCCGGCGCGAAGTTCGAGCCGTTGATGACGCTGTATCTGACGGACAACACGCCGGCGGACGAGATCCTCCGCGCGAAGGCGGCGGGCGTCGCCGCGCTGAAGCTGTACCCGGCCGGCGCGACGACCCACTCCGAATCCGGCGTGACGGCGATCGAAAAGGTCTATCCGGTCCTCGAGGCCATGCAGACCCACGACCTGCCGCTGCTGGTGCACGGCGAGGTGACCGATCCCGCGATCGACATCTTCGATCGCGAGGCGGTGTTCATCGAGCGCGTACTGGCCCCGCTGATCGCCCGTTTTCCCGCGCTGCGCGTCGTGTTCGAGCACATCACCACGCGCGCCGCCGCCGACTTCGTCACCGCCGCGCCCGCCACCGTGGCCGCGACCCTCACCGCGCACCATCTGCTGTACAACCGCAATGCCCTGCTCGCCGGCGGCGTGCGCCCGCATTATTACTGCCTGCCGGTGCTGAAGCGCGAGGCGGACCGCCAGGCCCTGCTGCGCGCCGCGACGTCCGGAAGCCCCAAGTTCTTCCTCGGCACCGACAGCGCCCCGCACGACCGCGCACGCAAGGAGACCGCCTGCGGCTGCGCCGGCTCGTACACGGCGCACGCAGCGATCGAACTGTACGCCGAGGCCTTCGAGCAGGCCGGTGCGCTGGACCGGCTGGAAGGCTTCGCCAGCCGCTTCGGCCCCGACTTCTATCGCCTGCCGCGCAACACCGATCGCATCACCCTCGTCCGGCAGTCCTGGGACATACCCGAGCGTTACCCGCTGGCCGACGGCGCGCTGGTGCCGCTGCGGGCCGGCGCCCGCGTCGACTGGCGCATACAGCCCTGACTCCTCGTCGCCGGTGCGACCGGCGGCCGTTACCTCACCCCGCCGATGCGATACCGCGCGACACCCCGCCGCGCGGCCGCCATTCCACACATGAATATGGATATGAATTTATCTTATTTCTAATGCCCGAAACGGCTTGCTAGCATTTCACCCGTGTTCCACGTCACCGTCGATGGGCATCCCTCCGGAGAACCCACGGGAGAAGGCGTCATGAAATGGCCGTTTCGCAGAAGGTCTCCGCCCAAAGGCGGGGCGGAGAAAAGGCGCCCGCGCGCGCGGCGCGCAACCGGCCGCCCCATGATCCTATCGTTCGACGGCCGGCGCGTGAGGCTGTATCCGCCCGGGCCCTGAACACGGCTTCCAATGGAACGGACGTCGGCACATGGACGTGCCCTCCGTTTCGAAACGCGCACTCGAACGGTTCCTCCCCGATTCACCCGTCTCCTCCCTGAGCGAACAGCTCCCTCCCTGCCCCCTTGCAGGACGACCCGCCGCATGGCGGGTTTTTTTTCTCCCGACGCCGACCGACCAGGGGGATACACCGGGGAATAAGCAAATGAAATTATCTTATTTCCGGAAACCGGCGCCGGCACGTACGATCGATCGCATCGCCATGACGGTCGTCACGGCGAGATCCACGCCCACGCAGACCCCGCCGGCCCAGGCTGCCGCGGGCCGGCGGACAACCCGGGAGACACATGATGAAAGACTGCATGAGGATGCAAACGCTGATCGCCAGGGGGAGCCTGATCGCGCAGGACGCGCCCGGGAAACCGCGGCGCCACGAACGTCCGCAACGCGTTGCCCAGAACGCCGAGACCGCCCCCGTCGACGTCCGGGCCGACCTGTTCCCGCCCTCGTCCGGGCCCGGGGTCTGGTTGTTCGCGTAAGCGCGCCGACGTCTTTACCGGCGCGTCAATCGCCGGTGGGCGAGACGCGGAACTCCCTGACCGACTCCAGCGCGGACAAGGCGCTGCTCAAGCGGCCCGCGTTGCCGGCCTTGTTGGTGCGGATCACCATGCGGTATTCGAAGAAGTCTTCCTCGACGTCGAGCCGGTAACTCAGATTGGCGATGGTGAACCCCTGGGCGGCGAGCAGGCCGCGCATCTCGCCCTCGGGCATCACCTCTGCGCGCGCAAAGCGCACGAGGAAATGCGCGTAGAACTGGGCCGGTATGCGCTGCTCGATCCAGCGAAACAGGGACAGCGCGCCCAGGGTGAGCAGGGTGGCCACGGCGGCCGGGAAATAGAACCCGATGCCCACCAGGATGCCGATCGCCGCGGTAATCCAGATCGAGGCGGCCGTGGTCAGGCCGCGCACCGTCAGCCCCTCTTTCATGATCGTGCCGGCGCCGAGGAAACCGATGCCGGTCATGATCCCCTGCGCCATGCGCGTGGGGTCGAGCGCGATGCGGCCCTGGATCACCTCCGGGAACCAGCGTGTCTCATAGACGGTCACCAGCATCAGCAGGCTGGTCGACAGGCAGACCAGGGCGTGCGTGCGGAAGCCGGCCGGCCGCGCGTGGTAGCTCCGCTCGAGGCCGATGAGCCCGCCGATGAGCAGCGCGGCGACCAGCCGCAGCACGATCTCGACGTGAATCGGATCGGAAAAAAAGGCTTCCATCACTCCCCGTATCCCATGCACAGAAGCCGGTCCGCGATCCTTCGCTCGCGGACCGGGCGCCTACTTCACCGCGTAGATCTGATCGAACACGCCGCCATCGTCGAAGTGTACCTGCTGCGCCCGCTTCCAGCCACCGAACACCTGCTCCACCGTAAAGAGCTCGAGCGCGGGGAACTCCGTCGCGTGGCGCGCTGCGACGCTCTCCAGCCGCGGCCGCAGATGATGGCGCGCGGCGATCTCCTGGCCTTCCTCGCTGTACAGGTATTCCAGATAGGCCTGCGCCAGGGCGCGCGTCTTGCGCTTGTCCACCACCTTGTCCACCACGGCGACCGGGTTTTCCGCCAGGATGCTCACAGGAGGGTAGACGACCTCGAACTGGCCGTCCCCCAGTTCCTTCGTGATCAGACTGACCTCGTTCTCGAAGGTGAGCAGCACGTCGCCGATGCCGCGCTGGGCGAAGGTCGAGGTTGCCCCGCGGCCGCCGGTGTCCAGGATGGGCACGTTCGCGAACAGGCGGGTGACGAAATCCCTGGCCTGCGCCTCGTCGCCGCCCCGCCGCACGACCGCCCCCCACGCCGCCAGATAGCTGTAGCGCCCGTTGCCGGACGTCTTGGGGTTGGGCAGGATGACGCCCACGCCGGGCTTCACCAGATCGGTCCAGTCCTTGATGCCCTTGGGATTGCCCTTGCGCACCAGGAACACCGTGGTCGAGGCGGTGGGCGAACTGTTGTGAGGCAGACGCCTCTGCCAGTCGGCGGGGACCAGGCCGCCGCGTTCGTGCAGGATGTCGATGTCGTTCGCCTGGTTCATGGTCACCACGTCCGCCGCCAGCCCGTCGATCACCGAGCGCGCCTGCTTGCTGGAACCGCCGTGCGACTGGTTGATGGTGACGGTCTCGCCGGTCTTTTCCTTCCAGTATTTCTCGAACGCCGGGTTGTATTCCTTGTAAAACTCGCGCGTCACGTCGTAGGACACGTTGAGCAGGGTCGTATCGCCCAGCGCCAGGACGGGCAGCGACACGAGGATCGCGCACAGATATCGTTTGAACATGCCGTATCGCTCCTTTTTCGTTAGGGCGTGGGAGGATGCCGCTCCCATCATAGCGGTCCGGAGGACACCCCCGGAAACAACGTTATCCGATGTGAATATCTCGTTTTCTTATATCCCTCCGGGTCCGCTCTCCCGTTACAACGCCGGGTCGCGCGCGGGCCGGATCGCCGCGCGCACCTTGGCCTCGGACAGGGCGGGTGCGCACAATTCCATGAAGCGGCAGGCGAAACCGCGCAGGTAATGGCCGCGACGCACCGCGAGCTGCGTGGTGTGCCGCCCGAACAGATGCCCGCCCTCGAGCAGGCTCAGGCCCGCGTCCCGGTCGGGGTTGAAGGCCATGGAGGCGATGATGCCCACGCCCAGGCCGATCTCGACGTAGGTCTTGATGACGTCCGCGTCCAGCGCCGACATCACGATGTCGGGCGCGATCCCCGCCGCCGCGAAGGCGGCGTCGATGCCCGTGCGTCCGGTGAATCCTTCGTGATACGTCACCAGCGGAAACTCCGCCACGGCCTCGAGGGTCAACGGCCGCTGGGACGCCAGCGCGTGGCCGGCAGGCACGATGACGGAATGGTGCCAGGTGTAATAAGGAAAGGCGCTCAGCCCCTCGATCCGCGCCAGGTCCTCCGTCGCGATGCCGATGTCGGCACTCCCCTCCAGCAGCATCGAAACGATCTCGCCCGGGCTGGCCTGATACAGCAGCAGATGGGCCCTGGGAAAAGACTCCTTGAACTCCGTCACCACCCGCGGCAGCACATAGCGCGCCTGCGTATGCGTCGTGGCCACGACCAGCTGCCCCCGGTCCCGCTTGCTGTACTGGTCCGCCAGATTCTTCATGTTGCCGGCGTCCAGCAGCATGCGTTCGACGATGCCGGCCAGTTCCTTTCCGGGCGCGGTCAGTCCCAGCACGCGCTTGCCCCGGCGGACGAACAGCTCGACCCCGAGCTCGTCCTCCAGGTCGCGGATGTGCTTGGAAACGCCGGACTGCGACGTGAACAGCGCGCCCCCCACCTCAGTGAGGTTGAAATTGCGGCGCACCATCTCGCGGACGATGCGCAGTTGCTGGAAATTCATGCCCAGTCCTCACGGGGCGGCGGCGCTCAGGCGCACACCCCGCCCGCCGCCCTCACTGTCCGCCGGCTCACGTCCCGGCGAAGACCCGCAGGTTGCGCGGCCGGATGAACACCCGGTCTCCCAGGGCGAGCGGGGCCTGCAGATAGCGCTCGCGCGTGAGCTCGACCTCGACCGGCCCATCCTCCCGACCCTCCCCTTCACGCTCGAGCTCAATGCGGATCATCGGGCCGACGGTGAGGATGCTGCTCACCCGGGCCACGCCGATCGAACCCGCCGGCTCCGTCGCCAGATCGATCTCGTGGGGACGCAGATGCACCACGGCGGCGGCGCCGGAGACGAGGCCCGCCCCTTCCGGCGCCGGCGCCTTCAGATCGCCGATGTGCGCCCAGCCGCTGTGCACGCGACCGTGGAACAGGTTCACGCTGCCGAGGAAGCGGGAGACGAAGGCGGTCGCCGGGCGCTCGTATACCTCGTCCGGCGCGCCGACCTGCTCGATGCGGCCCTTGTTCATCACCACGATCTGGCTCGACACCTCCATCGCCTCCTCCTGGTCGTGCGTCACGAACACGCTGGTGACGTGGATCTCGTCGTGCAGCCGGCGCAGCCAGCGCCGCAGCTCCTTGCGCACGTTGGCGTCCAGCGCGCCGAACGGCTCGTCCAGCAACAGGACCTTGGGCTCCACCGCCAGCGCCCGGGCGAGCGCGATGCGCTGGCGCTGGCCGCCGGAGAGCTGGTTCGGATAACGATCCGCGACGAATTCCAACTGCACCAGCCGCAGCAATTCCCGCACCTTCTCACGGATTTCCTCTTTCCCGGGCCGCTCGGCCTTGGGACGCACGGTCAGGCCGAAGGCGACGTTGTCGAATACCGTCATATGGTGAAACAGCGCGTAGTGCTGGAACACGAATCCCACGCCGCGCTCGCGCACATGCTGTCTGGTGGCGTCCTCGCCGTTGAAGCGGATGCTTCCGGTATCCGGTCGCTCCAGCCCGGCGATGATGCGCAGCAGGCTGGTCTTGCCGCAGCCGGAGGGGCCCAGCAGCGCCACCAGTTCGCCGGTCGGGATGTTCAGATCGACATCCTGCAGCGCGTGGAAGCCGCCGAAGTGCTTGTTGACGTTCTCGATGATGATGCTCATGGGAGGTCTCCTGTCTGTCAGGTGGACGGCGCGGCGGCCGGGATGAGGTGGGGTACCGTCGCGCGCTGCTCCTGCCCGCGCCATTCGACGAAGCTCTTGGCGGCGAGCGTGACCAGCGCCAGCAGCGCCAGCAGCGAGGCGCAGGCGAAGGCGGCGACGAAGTTGTATTCGTTGTAGAGGATCTCGACGTGCAGCGGCAGGGTGTTGGTCTCTCCGCGGATATGACCGCTCACCACCGACACCGCCCCGAACTCGCCCATGGCGCGCGCGTTGCACAGGATCACGCCATAGAGCAGGCCCCATTTGATATTGGGCAGGGTCACGCGCCAGAAGGTCTGCCAGCCGCTCGCGCCCAGCGTCAGGGCGGCCTCCTCCTCCGCCGTGCCCTGCTCCTCCATCACCGGGATCAGTTCACGCGCGACGAAGGGGAAGGTGACGAAAATGGTCGCCAGGACGATGCCGGGCACCGCGAAGATGATCTTGACGTCGTGCTCGAACAGCCACTGGCCGAACCAGCCCTGCGCGCCGAAGATCAGCACGTAGATCAGACCGGCGATCACCGGCGAGACCGAGAACGGCAGATCGATCAAGGTGATCAGCAGGCTCTTGCCGCGGAACTCGAACTTCGCGATCGCCCACGCGGCGCAGACGCCGAACACCAGATTCAGCGGGACGGCGATGAACGCGGCGATGAGCGTGAGCTTGATCGCGGCCAGCGCCACCGGCTCGTGCAGCGCGTTCAAATAGGCGCCCAGCCCCTGCCGCAGGGCCTCGGTCAACACCGCCGCGAGCGGCAGCACGAGAAACAGGCCGAGGAAGGCCAGGCCGACGCCGATCAGCAGGCGGCGGAACCAGACGGGCTCGTTCAATGTCGGGGAAACGGTCGGATTCATGATGGCCTCAACGGTGACGACGCCTGCCCCACCACTGGAGCAGGTTGATGATCAACAGCAGCAGGAACGAGATGACCAGCATCGCCACCGCGATGGCGGTCGCGCCGGCGTAGTCGTACTGCTCCAGCTTGGTGATGATGAGCAGCGGGGTGATCTCGGATACCATCGGCATGTTGCCGGCGATGAAGATCACCGAACCGTATTCCCCCAACGCACGCGCAAAGGCGAGCGCGAACCCGGTCAGCAGGGCGGGCCACAGGCTGGGCAGCAGAACGCGGAAGAAGGTCTGACGGCGCGAGGCGCCGAGGCTCGCCGCGGCCTCCTCGATCTCCGGCTTCAGCTCCTGCAGCACCGGTTGCACCGTGCGCACCACGAAGGGCAGGCCGATGAAGATCAGCGCCACCAGCACGCCGGTGGGCGTGAAGGCGACCTTGAGGCCCAGCGGCTCGAGATACTGGCCGATCCAGCCGTTCGGCGCGTACAGGGCCGTCAGCGCGATGCCGGCCACGGCCGTCGGCAGGGCGAACGGCAGGTCGACCAGCGCGTCGATCAGGCGCCGCCCGGGAAAGCGGTAACGCACCAGCACCCAGGCGACGAGCAGGCCGAAGACCAGATTGACGGCCGCGGCGAGGAACGCGGCCCCGAAGCTGAGCCTGTACGAGGCCACCACCCGCGGCGCGGTCACCGTCGCCCAGAAGCTGTCCCAACCGAGCTGGGTGGACTTGAAGAAGGTGGCCGAGAGCGGGATCAGGACGATCAGGCTCAGATACAGCAGGGTGAATCCCAGGGTGATGCCGAAACCGGGGATCACGCCGGGACGTCGCAGGGTCAATACGGACATCGTCTTCAACCTCTCTGTTGCCCGCCCGGCGTCGCGTCGCCGGGAATGGGCTGGAATTTGGCCAACACGACCTCGGTGGCCTTGAATACCGCCATGGCCTCATGCCCTTCGCGCAGTCCCAGCTCTTCCAGCGAGCTGGAGGTCACCACCGACGACAGGGTGCCGGCGGGCGTCTCCAACTGGACCTCGGAGACCACGGGGCCGCGGATGATGCGGGTGACCCGGCCGCGGAACTGGTTGCGTGAATTGAGGGCGATGATGGCCATGGCGGTATCCCTTTCTCTATGAGTGATGGGGTTCAGTTCGACGGGATATAGATCTGGTCGAAGATCCCGCCGTCGCTGAAATGCGCCTTCTGCGCCTTCTGCCAGCCGCCGAACACCTGATCGATGGTGACCAGGTTCAGCGCGGGGAAGCGCTTGACGTCGTTCGGATCGGCGAGCTCCGGCTTGATGGGGCGGTAGTAGTGTTTGGCCGCGATGCGCTGCCCCTCCGGCGAGTACAGATATTCCAGATAGGCCTTGGCGACCTCCGTGGTGCCGTGCTTCTTCGCCACGGTGTCCACCAGCGTCACCGGCGGCTCGGCCAGGATGCTGAGCGACGGCAGCACGATCTCGAACTTGTCGGGGCCCAGTTCGTTCAAGGCTAGGAACGCCTCGTTCTCCCAGGACAGGAACACGTCGCCGATGCCGCGCTGCACGAAGGTGTTGGTCGAACCGCGGGCGCCGGAATCCAGCACCGGGACGTTCTTGAACAGCTTGGTGACGAAGTCCCTGGCGGCCGACTCGGAGCCGTATTTCTCCAGCGCGTAGGCCCACGCGGCCAGGTAGTTCCAGCGCGCGCCGCCCGAGGTCTTCGGATTCGGCGTGATCACGCCGATGCCCGGCTGCACCAGATCGTCCCAGTCCTTGATGCCCTTGGGGTTGCCCTTGCGCACCAGGAACACGATGGTGGAGGTATAGGGCGAGCTGTTGTTGGGGAGGCGCGTCTGCCAGTCCTTGGGGAACCACCCGGTCTTCTCGCTGATCTGGTCGATGTCGTAGGCCAGCGCCAGCGTGACCACGTCGGCCTCCAGGCCGTCGATCACGGCGCGCGCCTGCTTGCCCGCGCCGCCGTGGGACTGGTTGACCAGGACGTTGTCGCCGGTCTTGTCCTTCCAGTATTGGGTGAACGCCTTGTTGAAGTCGGCGTAGAGTTCCCGGGTCGGGTCATAGGACACGTTGAGCAGTTTGATGTCCTTGGCCAGCGCGGCGGCGCTGACGCCGGTGGCGAGCGCGATGCCGGCGATGACGGTGATGATGCGTTTCATGGATATGTACTCCTTGGTCAAGGGGGACAGATTCAGGATCTGTCCTGTATGGGTTGTAAGGGGACGGATTTGAAATCCGTCCCCGATCGGCGCCTAGAACTTGATGATGGCGCCCAGCGAGACGGCCTTGGCGGAATCGCCGGCGGTGGCGATGGCCAGGGTGTCGCTGCGGCCCTCGGTATAGGGCGTGACGCTACGGTTGTCGTCGTTGCTGGTGCTGGCGTAGTCGGCGTACAGGGTGATCCCCTTCTGCAGCGTGTATTCCGTCCCGATGGCCGTCAGGGTCACATCCCGGTCGTCGGCCTCCGCCGACAACTGGTAAATCTGGCCCTTGAACACCCAGGCCCCGGTCTTGTAACGCGCCCCCAGGCCAAACACGTCCTCGTCGGCGTCGCCGCTGGTCAGATTCCCCGAGATCGTTTGCCACAGGCCATTGAAACGCCAGGCGTCGAGGTCGTAATAGGCGCCCAGGCGCACGATGTTGGGGTCGTCGTCCTGACCGGCCACCGTGGAGTTGTTGCCGGCCGACTCATAGCCCAGACCGACGTACAGCGGGCCCTGGGCGTAGTTCACCCCGAGGCTGATCGTGTCGTTCTCGTTGTCGGCGGTGGCATTGACATCCGTGTTGGTGGAATACAGCAGCGTGCCCTTGAAGCCGGACTTCTCCGGCGTGGTGTAGTCGATGCTGTTGTTGGGACGCTCGTCGAAACGATTGATACCGCCGGCGGCGCGGGTGATGTTGCGGGTGTCGCCCACCTGGTCCGCGAACAGGTCCACCGCCCGCCCGATGGACTTCACCGGGGTGTCGACGCGGCCGATGCGCGCGGTGCCGAAACTGCCCTGCAGGCCGAGGAAGGTATTGCGGCTGGCCAGGGCGGGGCTGTCCCCCGCGTCCGCGAATACGTCCGTCTCGACCTGGTAGATGCCCGCCAGGTCGCCACCTACCTGAATGTCGCCCTTGATACCGATGCGGCTCGAGTTGCTGGACACGTTCAACGCGCTGTCCGTGCCATTGTCCAGGTTGTCCAGCGACAGGTTGAACTGCCCGTAGAGGGACGCCGCCGCGAACGCGCCCTGCGTCGCCAGACCGCCCGCCAAACCGACCGCCAGCGCCAGAATCCGCTTTCCGTTTTTCATGCCTTTATCCTCGTCAGAAATGGAATTGCGACCTCCGGTCATCCGGTCGGTGCGAACCGTGTTGGGTAAATGGATCGTGATCAAGAGACGAACCTCCGGCTGCCCGGTCGGCGATGGATACGTGTCAGGATTTACAGGACCGGCGTTTCATTTGATCCGGTGCCCCTGGGCGCGCAGACGCCCCTCCTCGGATACCGGCTGAAAACGCAGCTTTTCCTTGCGGTCGATCTGAACCACCCGGCCGTCATGGATGACGATCTCGATGGAACCGAAACGCACCGAACCCAGGGTCTCGCGCAGGACCGCGATGATCTCGTCCGCGTCGCCGCCGTTCTGATTCAGTGACTTCATCACCCATACCCTCGTCTATGCGTAGTACCGCTGTCCGCGGATCGGGGCGGCCCTCCATGGCCGGATTCCGTACGCCCCCACCGATCCGTCTCATCAGGTCTATTTCAGCTTTTGTGCCAACCCCCGGAATACTCATTAACCATTTGTTATATATAAAATTATTTTCTTCACTGGGATTTCGACCCATAATCGAAGCTGTTTTATTAAACGGATTTCTGTTAAAAATACCGATATCCCGTTAAATCAAACGATTCGATATGGATAAATTCGAGCATCTGTTGCTGGACGTGTGGCGCGAGGTGGGGCGGCACATGGAACTGACCCAGGCGGTGGATACCATCACAGGCCTGCTGGCGCCCGCTCTGCCGCTGCAGGCGCTGGAAATACTCCATCTCGATCCGCGGCGCGGGGACGTCGAGACCATCGCCGTGGGGCGGCGAGACGGCCGGCCGCCCGCACACGGCCGCCGTCTCGGCATGAGCGCGATGCGCTTCGAGCGCCTGCTGGAATGGATGCGCCGGGAACCCATGGCGGCGCTGCCCTCCGCCGCGGACTGGCCCGACGCCCTCGTGCCGCTGCAGGATCTGTACGCCGGCAGGGAGGTACTGATCGGCGTACTGAAGAATCGCGCCTCACACCCCGAGGGTCTGGCCGTGATCCTGCTCGAACGGGGCCAGATCAAGCCGCGTCATCACCGCCTGCTGGAGGGCCTGCTCGAACCGCTGACCGTGGCGCTGGAGAACGACAGCCGGCTGCGCGAGCTGAGCCAGTTGCGCGCCAGCGCCGAGGCAGACAAGCAATCGCTGCTGACGCGGCTGGGCCGGGAAAAGGTGAGCGATACCATCGTCGGCGCCGACATGGGGCTGCGCGCCGTGCTGGCGCGCGTGGACCAGGTGGCGCGCACCGATACCTCAGTGCTGCTGCTCGGCGAGACCGGCTCGGGCAAGGAGGTCGTGGCGCGCGCCATCCATGAACGCTCGACCCGCGCGCGAAGCCCGTTCATCCGCGTCAACTGCGGCGCGATCGCGCCGGAACTGATCGACTCGGAGCTGTTCGGTCACGAGAAGGGGAGCTTCACCGGCGCGGTGACGCAGCGCAAGGGCTGGTTCGAGCGCGCCGACGGCGGCACTCTGTTCCTGGACGAGATCGGCGAACTGCCCGCCTCGGTGCAGGTGCGCCTGTTGCGCGTCCTGCAGGACGGCAGCCTGCACCGGGTCGGCGGCGAGCAGGCGCTGCAGGTCGACATCCGGGTCATCGCGGCCACGCATCGCGACCTCGCCGCCATGGTCCGGGAGGGGGGATTCCGCGAGGACCTGTGGTATCGCATCGCCATCTTTCCGGTCCTGATCCCGCCGCTGCGGGAGCGGCCGGAGGACATCCCCGAGCTTGCGCGCCACTTCGCGCGCCGCGCGGCGGTGCGGCTCGGCCTGTACCCGCAACTGCCGACCGCCGAGGACATCGAGCGGCTGCGCGGCTACGCCTGGCCGGGTAATGTGCGCGAGATGGCCGCGGTGATCGAACGCGCGGCGATCCTGGGCCAGGGCGAGCGGCTCGAGATCGGCGCCGCGCTGGGCCTCGGGCCCGCGCCCGAGATCCCGCACGGCGCCGTTCCGGCCGCCGCGCCCGCCGCGGAGCGCCGGACCGCATTTTCCACGCTGGAGGAGACGACGGCGGATCACATCCGCGGCGCGCTGCGCCGCACCCTGGGCCGCGTCGAGGGACCGCAGGGCGCGGCGCGCCTGCTCGCGATCAACCCGCATACCCTGCGCTCGCGCATGCGCAAACTCGGCATCGATCCCGCGCCGTTTCGCCGCCTCCCCGACTGAATGTCCGCCCCGGAACGTCGTTCGCGCTTTACTGAACGCGCGCCACTGGGTACCCTGCGCTAAATCCCGTCAGGATCGTATCGCCGTGTCAGCCCTGGAACCCCCGCGCATCGTCAACCGCTTCCGCGGTTTTCTCCCGGTCGTCGTCGACGTCGAAACGGGGGGGATCAATCCCGCCACCGACGCGCTGCTCGAGATCGCGATGGTGTTGCTCGACTACGACGCGCACGGGCGCCTGGCGCCGCTCGCGACGCACAGCCATCACGTGCAGCCCTTCCCCGGCGCCGTGCTCAATCCGGAGGCGCTCGCCTTCAACGGGATCGATCCCTATCATCCCTTCCGCGCGGCGATCGACGAGAAAGAGGCCCTGCAGTCGCTGTTCCGCGCGGTGCGCCAGGCGGTGCGCGACCACGGCTGCACGCGCGCGATCCTCGTCGGGCACAACCCCATACTGGATCTCGGCTTCCTCAACGCCGCGGTGGAACGCAACGCGATCAAGCGCAACCCCTTCCATCCCTTCAGCAGCTTCGACACCGCCTCGCTGGCCGGGCTCGCCTTCGGTCAGACCGTGCTGGCGCGCGCCGTCCAGTGCGCGGGCTTCGCCTGGGACCAGGACCAGGCGCACTCGGCGATCTACGACGCCGAACGCACCGCGGAACTGTTCTGCGCGATCGTGAACGAGTGGGACCAAAAAATAGGACTAAGGACCCAGGACTAAGGACTGAGTTAAAACCAAAATACAAACATAAAAAAGCGGGAACAGACTCGACATCTTTTCCCGCTTTTTTAAGGTGAATTAGTTTTTATTGTTTACTTAGTCCTGAGTCCTAAGCCCTTAGTCCTATGTTTTAAGCCGCTTCCTTCACCAGCTTCTGCAGCTCGCCGCTCTGGTAGAGCTCCATCATGATGTCGCAGCCGCCGATCAACTCGCCCTTGACGTAGAGCTGGGGAAAGGTCGGCCAGTTGGCGTAGCGGGGCAGGTTCTGCCGGATCTCCGGATCCTGCAGGACATCGACGTACTGGAACTGGGCGCCGCAACCGCGCAGCGCCTGCACGGCGCGCTGTGAAAAACCGCACTGGGGAAAATCCGGCGAACCCTTCATGTACAACACAATCGGGTTACCCTCGACCTGTTGCCTGATCCTCTCCATCACATCCATAAGCACCCCCATCTCGTCTCGGCTCGCACCCGCCGGAATCGGCGGGTTTCAACAGTGTTTCACATCATAGGCCCAATACCTGACTGATTCAATCAGGTATTGCCTCCGGCCGGGACGGAATTCGACCCCGCCCGCCGTCAGTTCCACAGCGCTAAATATAGGCGCAAAGCGGAAAATCCAAGGTTTGTCACGCGACCCGGACGATGGCGCATGCGCACCCGCGCCCCCCCCTACGGATCTCTTGATCACCCATCACGCCCCAGGTTTTCCTTAGTCCTTAGTCCTTAGTCCTTAGTCCTGTGCCCCCCACCCCCCGCCACCCGCGGATTCGATCCGAACCCGGTCCCCGGCGGCGGCCTCGAAACAGACCTTGGCGGGGAGGAGGCCTCCGTTGTGCCGGTTTTCGCCGCAGACTCCCGGCGAACCGCCCGCCAGCCCCCAGGGCGCGTGGGTACGGCGCTCCGTGATCAGGGTAACGGTGGCGGGTTCGAGCAGCTCGTATTCGCGCACCAGGCCATCGCCGCCCCGCCTCCGGCCGGTCCCGCCCGAACCGGCACGCAGTTCATAACGGCGGATACGCAAAGGGTAGTGCAGTTCCAGACTCTCGATCGGGGTATTCAGGGTGTTCGTCATATGGGTCTGTACGCCGTCGAGACCGCCGCCCGCCGGGCCGGCGCCCATGCCCCCGCCCAGGGTCTCGTAATAATCCCAGGCCCGCGCGCCGGAGCGGCCGCCCATCGCGATATTGTTCATGCTGCCGTGGCTGGCCGCCGGGATGCGCTCGGGAACGGCCTGCGCCAGCGCCCCCAGCACCACGTCGACGACGCGCGTGCTGGTCTCGACATTGCCCGCCGCGACGGCGGCCGGTCGGCGCGCGTTCAGCACCGAGCCCTCGGGCACGATCAACCGCAGCGGCCGGAAACTCCCCAGGCAGTCCGGGATCTCCGGCGGCATCAGACAGCGGAAGGCGTAGTAAACGGCGGCGGCCGTCACCGCGAGCGGGCAATTGACGTTGCCGGCGACCTGCGGCGCGGTGCCGGTGAAATCGGCCTCGATATCCGAACCCGCGACGCGCAGGGTCAGCGCCAGGGGGATATCGCGCGTCCCCCTCCCGTCGTCGTCCAGCACGTCCCGGAACCGGTATTCGCCATCGGGGATCGCGCCCAGACCCGCGCGCGCCAGCCGCTCCGCATAATCGTTGAGCGCCCGCAGCGCGTCGCGGTAGGCCTCCACGCCCAGACGGGACACCAGGGATTCGAGGCGCGCGAGCCCGCAGCGGTTGGCGCTGATCTGCGCGGCGAAATCCCCGCGGTTCTGCAGGGAGTTCCGCGTCACGGCCGTGATGCGTTCCATCACGGCGACATCGATCTCCCCGCCGCGCAGGATGAAGGTCGGCGGCAGGATCATGCCCTCCTCTTCCAGCCGGCCGGAGATCGGCATCGACCCCGGCGTCACGGCGCCGATGTCGGCATGGTGCGCGCGATTGGCCACGAAGCCCGCGGGCCGCTCCGCCCCGGCCCCGGCGAACACGGGCGCGATCAGGGTCACGTCGGGCAGATGCGTGCCGCCCAGAAACGGGTCGTTCAGGATGACCATATCGCCCGGCCGCCATTCCAGCCCGCCGACGACGTCGCGCATCGCGTAGGCCATGCTGCCCAGGTGCACCGGGATATGCGCCGCCTGGGCGCACAGCTCGCCCGCGGCGTCGAACACCGCGCAGGAGAAATCGAGACGATCCTTGATGTTGGGAGAGAACGCCGTGCGCCGCAGGACCGCGCCCATCTCCTCGCACACCGCGGCCATGCGGCCGGCGAACAGACTGAGCTCGACGGGATTCATGATGGGGACAGATTTATTTTTTGCATGCTCTTGTAAATGTAGGGGTTTTCGATAAATAAATCTGTCCCCGATTTCTTGAACTGGCCAGGAGGCTGCTCTACACTTTGATGAGCGTTCCACTAAGCCGTTCCCGCCAGTCTGTTCCCTCGCGAATAACTTGCCCGGCGGAAAGCGGGCGCAGCGGCGACAGCCGGTCCGGCAGGCCGGACCACGCGCTGTCATTGAACATTCCACGAGGCGGTCCCGCATAACAACAACGCCAGGGGCCGCCTTCAACAGTCATGAGGAGCGAACGATGGTACACGAACTGCCCAAACTGCCTTACGCGATGGATGCCCTGCAACCCCATATCTCGGCGGAGACGCTGGAATATCACTATGGCAAGCACCACCAGGCCTATGTTACCAACTTGAACAACCTGATCAAGGGCACCGAATTCGAACCCCTTACGCTGGAGGACATCATCCGGAAATCCTCGGGCGGGCTGTTCAACAACGCGGCACAGGTATGGAATCACACCTTCTACTGGAACTGCCTCAGCCCGAGCGGCAGCGGCAAACCGGGCGGCGCCCTCGCCAAGGCCATCGACGCGACATTCGGCTCGTTCGACGAGTTCAAGACCAAGTTCAGCCAGACCGCGGTCACGACCTTCGGTTCCGGCTGGGCCTGGCTGGTCAAGAACACGGACGGCTCGCTCGCCATCACCAGCACCTCGAACGCCGGCACCCCGCTGACCGAGGGCAAGACCGCGCTGCTGACCTGCGACGTCTGGGAACATGCCTACTACATCGACTACCGCAACGCGCGCCCCAAATACGTGGAAAAATTCTGGGAGATCGTGAACTGGGAGTTCGTCGCACGGAATTTCGGTTGAAGACACCGGGCCGCGACATCGCGGCCCGCACGGGGCGGGCGTGTCTCTCGCGCCAGCCCGCCTCGCGGCGCATCCTTCCGGCATGGCGTCCGCACCACGGGCGCGACGAGGTCCGATGCAACACGGCGGTTCTTCATGACTGACGCGCTCCATCCTCCGCTCAACTCCGCCGACCTGCGTCGGTTCACGCCCTTCGAGACGCTGAACGACGAGCAGTTGATCCTGATCGCGGGCCTCGCCCGGGAGGAAGAGGTCGGGGAAGGCGCGCGCATCCTCGCCTTCGACGACGACAGATCCGGGCAATATTTCCTGTTGTCCGGCACCGTCGAACTGGAGGCGCGCGACGGGATGCGCCAGGTCGTCGAGAGCGGCAGCGAGAAGGCGCGCGGGGCGCTCGCGCCCGCGCGCCCCTCCGACCATGGCGTGATCGCCCTGTCACCGGCACGGCTGCTGGTGCTCGAGCAGGACCTGCTGGAGAAGCTGGGACGGGCCGGCGACGTCGCCCCCGGCGAGGGATCCGGACCCGCATCCGCCCTGCGGGAAAACCAGGTCTACCAGGCCATCCGTGCGGATCTCGACGCCGACAGGCTGGTCGTTCCCAGCCTGCCGGAGATCGCGCTGCGCATCAAAAAGGCGGTGGAAAGCGAGACCGCGAACATCGGCAAGATCGCCAGGATCGTGGGCGCGGACCCCGCCATCACGGCCAAGCTGATCAAGGCCGCGAACGGCCCGCTGTACCGCGGCAACGCCACGATCGACAACTGCCAGGCCGCGATCGTGCGCCTCGGCATGAACACGACCAAGCAGCTGGTCATCAGCTTCGCCCTGCGCGATCTGTTCCGGCTCGACAATCCGGAGTTGAAGCGGCGCGCGCAGGAAACCTGGCGTCACAGCACCGAGGTCGGCGCCATCAGCATGGTGCTGGCCAGGCTCACCGATCATCTGGAACCGGAACAGGCGCTGCTCGCCGGCCTGCTGCACGACATCGGCGTGGTGCCGATCCTGTATCAGGCGCAGAACGACGCCGCCCTGTCCGCCGATGCCGCCGCGCTGGATCGGGCCATCGCGGGGTTGCGCGGCGAGGTCGGCGCGCTGATCCTCCGCCGCTGGGGCCTCCCCGAACCGCTGGCCCAGGCCGCGCGGATGGCGGATGAATGGCACTACGACTCCGGCGCCCGGGCCGACTACGCCGATCTGGTCATCCTCGCCCAGTTGCACAGCCACCTCAAGGCCGGCCGGGGCGCGGAATATCCGCAGATGGAGCGATTGCCCGCCTGCGCCAAGCTCGCCCCGGAGGCGCTCACCCCGCAGACCAGCCTCAGGATCCTCGACCAGGCCAAGGGCGAGGTCGCCGAAATGATCCGGCTGCTCACCTGAACGACCATGCCCATGCAACAGACCTCCGTTCTCCGCCTGCTGGCCGCGCATCGGCCGCACGACGACACCGAACGCGATTTTCTCGCACGGATACTCCGCTTCGTGCGGGAGACCCCCGGCTTTCACCGGCGCGATACCGCGCAGGGGCATCTCACCGCCTCGGCGTGGATCGTCGACGCGGAGCGCCGGCACGCGCTGCTGCTCCATCACGGTAAACTCGGACGCTGGCTGCAGCCGGGCGGCCACATCGAGGACGACGCCTCCCTGCTCGACTCCGCGCTGCGCGAGGCCCTCGAGGAGACCGGGCTGCGCTGCCGCCCGGTGGACGGCGGGATATTCGACATCGACATCCACCCCATCCCGGCGCGCGGACCGGAGCCCGCCCACCTGCACTACGACGTGCGTTTCCTGCTCGAGGCCGACGCCGGGGCACGGCCCGAGGTCTCGCCGGAGTCGAACGCCGTGCGCTGGTTCGCGCTGGAGGAGATCGCCGCCCTGGAGGGCGGGCCGTCGATCGGGCGCATGGTGGAAAAGACACGCCCGCAGCCGCCTGCCTGAGCCGTCCGGCCGCGCGGTTTGCGCGTGGTGAAAAATCGGTATAATTAGCGGTTTCCTCACGCGTCCGGCGGCCCTTCGCCGCGCACGCGCGATATCTCGGCGGACGAACCAGACACAGGCGTAATCCAGGTGAACCATCTGATGAACACCTATTCCCGACTCCCGGTCACCTTCGAACGCGGCGAAGGGGCCTGGCTGTGGGATACGCGGGGCAACAAGTATCTCGACGCCCTGAGCGGCATCGCCGTCTGCGGGCTCGGCCACGCGCACCCCGCGGTGAGCGCGGCGCTGTGCGCCCAGGCAGACCGCCTGATCCATACCTCCAACCTGTACGGCGTGGCGCTGCAGGAGAGGCTGGCGGACGCACTGACCGAGGCGGCGGGAATGGACCGGGCGTTTTTCTGCAATTCCGGCGCGGAATCCATCGAGGCGGCGATCAAGCTGGCGCGCCTCTACGGCCATCAGCGCCAGATCGCGCAACCCGCCATCGTCGTGGCGGAAAAGAGTTTTCACGGCCGCACGCTGGCCACCCTGTCCGCCACCGGCAACCGCAAGGTGCAGGCCGGCTTCGAACCCCTGGTGCAGGGCTTCATCCGGGTGCCCTACGACGACGTCGAGGCGCTGCACGCCGTGGCGCGCAACTCGCCGCAGGTGGTCGCCGTGCTGGTCGAACCCATCCAGGGCGAGGGCGGCATCAACATCCCCTCCGACGACTACCTGAGGGAAATACGCGCGCTGTGCGATCGTAACGGCTGGCTCATGATGCTCGACGAGATCCAGACCGGCATGGCGCGCACCGGGCGCTGGTTCGCCTATCAGCATCATCACGACCTGTATCCCGACGTCATCTCGGTGGCGAAGGGTCTGGCCAACGGCGTGCCGATCGGCGCCTGCCTGGCGCGCGGCGCCGCGGCCGAGGTCTATCAGCCGGGCACTCACGGCTCGACCTTCGGCGGCAATCCACTCGCCTGCAGCGCCGCGCTCGCGGTGATCGCCACCATCCGGGCCGAGCGCCTGACCGAACGCGCGGCGGCCCTCGGCCGGCGCCTGCTCGACGGGCTCCACGCGGCGCTGGACGGGTGCGAACTCGTGGTGGAGGTCCGCGGCCGCGGCCTGATGATGGGCATCGAACTCGCGCGGCCCTCGACCCATCTGCCCGCCCTCGGCCTGGAGCGCGGGATCCTGTTCAGCGTGCAGTCGGAAAAGGTCATCCGCCTGCTGCCGCCGCTCATCATCAGCGACGCCGAGGCGGACGAGATCGTCTCCCGCGTCGCTGCCCTGGTGCGGGAAGACGCGGCCCGCGCCGCCTGATCACCGCACGCGCATGTCCACGCCCCGGCATTTCCTCACCCTGCTCGACCTCGATCCCGCGCAACTGCTGCGCCTCATCCGGCGCGCGGGCGAGCTGAAGGCGATGCAGCGCCGCGGCGAGCTCTACGAGCCACTGAAGAACCGCGTGCTCGGCATGGTATTCGAGAAATCTTCGACCCGCACCCGGGTCTCGTTCGAGACCGCGATGATCCAGTTCGGCGGCGGATCCATCTTCCTCTCCCCGCGCGACACCCAGCTCGGGCGCGGCGAACCGGTCGAGGACACGGCGCGGGTGCTGTCGCGCATGGTGGACGTCATCATGCTGCGCACCTATTCGCACGAGATGCAGCAGCGCTTCGCCGCCCATTCGCGCGCCCCCGTCATCAACGGCCTGTCGGACCTGCATCATCCCTGTCAGTTACTGGCGGACATGCAGACCTGGTACGAGCTGCGCGGCGATATGCGCGGCAAGACCGTGGCCTGGATCGGCGACGGCAACAATATGTGCCATTCCTATATCCACGCCGCGCGCCAGTTCGGCTTTCATCTACGCATCGCCTGCCCGGAAGGTTACGACCCGACCATCCTGGACGAACCGGGCAACGCGGCGGTCGTCCGGCTCGAACGCGATCCGCTGGCGGCCGCGGACGGTGCCGATCTGGTCGTCACCGACGTGTGGGCCAGCATGGGACAGGAAGAGGAGGCCAGACAGCGCCAGCAGGCCTTCGCGGGCTTCCAGGTAAACGCCGCCGTCATGCGGCGCGCCCGGCCCGACGCGCTCTTCATGCACTGCCTGCCGGCGCATCGCGGCGAAGAGGTCAGCGCCGAGGTCATGGACGGCCCCCAGTGCGTGGCCTGGGAAGAGGCGGAAAACCGCCTGCACGCACAGAAGGCGCTGCTCGAGTTTCTGCTGGAAAAACCGGGCTGAATCACGCAGCGCGATTCGACGGGACTCCCCTCCGCCCCGTGCCCCGCATCGCTTAATCACTCAGGGGACGGACTTTAGATCCGTCCCCGGGATGGATCCGATTCCGCCGCAGGCCGGCATCCATCAGGTCGTGTGCGGGGAGTCGGGGAGCGGCCCTTTTCACTCCGCCCTGAGTCCTCAGTCCCGTGTTTTAGTCCCCACCTCACCCCGGCCCTCTATGCCCCCGGAAGTGTAGAGTTTCTCTGTAGGTTGGGCTGAGTGATAGCGAAGCCCAACAAGGTAGATCCGGCTCGGTCGTTGGGCTTCACTGCGTTCAGCCCAACCTACAAGCACTACAATCGCTGCGGCGCCGGGCTGCGGCCGCCCGCGGCGATAGGCAATATCGGAATCGATGCAGCGGGACAAAACCGCCGCGCCCCTTGTTATACTCCCCGCATCATCCCTCACCTTCGGGTCGCCTGGCAGTGAATCCTCGGCAATTGGAAATCCGCGATATCGAGTGCCGCTACGGCGGGCATACCGTCGTCGACGGGCTGAGCCTCGGGATCGAGCAGGGCGACATCGCCTGTCTGCTCGGTCCCAGCGGATGCGGCAAGACCACCGTGCTGCGCGCGATCGCCGGCTTCGAACCGGTACATCGCGGCGAGATCGCACTGAAGGGCGCCGTGGTCTCCCGCCTGGGTCTCCTGGTCGCCCCGGAGAAGCGGCGGCTCGGCATGGTCTTCCAGGACTACGCCCTGTTCCCGCACCTCGACGTCCACGACAATGTGGTCTTCGGCCTGCGCGGCCTGGACAAGGCGGCGCAGCGCAGGATCGCCGGAGAGCTGCTGGAGGTCATCGGTCTGTCCGGCGCCGAAAGGCGCTACCCGCACGAACTCTCGGGCGGGCAGCAGCAGCGCGTCGCGCTGGCGCGGGCGCTGGCCGTCAATCCCGATCTCATCCTGCTGGACGAGCCGTTCTCCAATCTCGACGTCGAGCTGCGCGAGCGGCTCGGCAAGGAGGTCGGGGATCTGCTCAGATCCCGGCATATCACCACCCTGCTGGTGACGCATGACCAGCAGGAGGCCTTCGCGCTCGGCGACCGGGTCGGCATCATGAGGGACGGCCGTCTCATCCAATGGGACACGCCGTTCAATCTGTATCACCAGCCGGCGAACCGCTTCGTCGCGGGATTCATCGGCAACGGCGTCTTCGTGAAGGGCACCCTGACGGCGCCGAACGCGGTCCAGACCGGACTCGGCGCGCTGCGCGGCCGCCATGCCTATCCCTGGCCCGCGGGCACCCCGGTCGACGTCCTGCTGCGTCCGGACGACATCGTCCCCGACCCCGCCGGCGAACTGCAGGCCGAGATCGTCCAGAAGACGTTCAAGGGGGCGGAGATCCTCTATACACTGAGGCTTTCGGAGGGAAACACCGTGCTGTCGCTGTTCCCCAGCCATCGCGACCATGCGATCGGAGAACGGATACGGTTACGGGTATGCGCCGAACACGTGGTGGCGTTCGCCGCCGAGTGACGATCGCACGCGGCGCAGAGGGCACGGGTTGAATTGAACCGGCGCAACCTGGGCTGAACCGAGCGTAGGTTGGGCCGAACGAAGTGAAGCCCAACAGACACGCTGGTACATCCCCGCCGGGCTTCGCGTTGCTCAGCCCAACCGACAAAAATACGAGACGGATCTCGAATCCGTCCCCATGCCGAAAGGGTGGCTGTAGCCTGGAGTGAGCGCAGCGGAGTCCGGAGCGATCGGGACAGCCCCGGATTCCAGCGCCATGCGCCTTCCTCCGGGCTACGCTCCCTGCCGGGACGTCCCCGGACGCTTCAGGGCAACTGCGCGGAGAGATATTCCGCGACCGCCTTGACCTCGTCGTCGGAGAGCTTCTTGGCGATATCCGCCATCATGCCGCCGGGATCGTTCTTGCGGTTTCCGGCGCGGAAATCGTTCAACTGCTTGGTGATGTAATCGCGATGCTGGCCGCCGATGCGCGGGAACTGCGTGATATTCGCGGCCTTGCCCTTGCCGCGCTCCCCGTGACAATGTACGCAGCCATAGACGCCGGTCTGCATATTGCCGTCGTTGAACAGCTTCTCGCCCTTCTTGGCCAGATCGGCATTGACCGGCGCCAGCGGGTCCTTCGCCATCTTCTTGCTGGCGAAATAGGCGGCGATATCCTTCGCGTCCTCCACGCTCGCCACGGTCGCGGCCATGCCGGCCATGATGTCGTTGTTGGCGCGCAGCCCGCTCTGGAAATCCCTCACCTGCTTGACGATATAGCCTTCGTACTGACCCGCCAGACGCGGGAAATCGGCGGCCGGACTGTTTCCGTCCCCGCCGTGGCAGCCCGCGCACAAGGCCGACTTCGCCTCGCCGGCGGCGGCATCCCCGCCCTCGAAGGCGGCGTACGCGCCGCCCGAACCCAGCGACATCACCGCCCCTGCCAATATCCCAGTGAAAACAACGCGTATCCTGGCCATGAAATCCAATCCCATAGTTTTACCCGCCTATTTTTTAGAGATTAGTGGACCGGTATCCTCTGTCGGGACACTTCTGGCATAGCCCTTGACGAGAATAGGACCCTCCGAGAGCCTACAGAATAACACAATCATTTCCCGCGAAAAATCATCATGGGATCGAGGACACACCGCACCGCCCGCCGCGGCGCGCCGCCGGAGGCCCGGATCAAACATATTCGGACTCAGTGGCTTGCGGCGGCAGGCGGGGCCCGAGACTCAACCGGCGACGCGCGCGGAGACCCGGGCCCGGACCAGGACGATGAGTGCCGAGACGATCAGACCGGACAGCAGACCGAGCAGGATGAGCGGGAGACGCCGGGGCGAGGAAATCTCCTGCGGGGCCACGGCGGGATCGATCACCTTGAAGGCGTATTCGTCGAGCGACCGCGCCACCATGATCTTTTTGATCTTCGCCTCGATCAACTGGTAGATCGCCCGCTGCATCTCGACGAGACTGGTCTCGGCCAGTTGCTCCTTCAGATAGCTGATGCTCGTCTCCGCCTCCCGGATCGCCTCCGCGCGCCGCTCGGCGTTGATCCTTTGCACCAGGCGGTTGGCCCATTGCGCGGCGAGATCGGGGTCCCGCCACTCTATCGCCAGCGTCACCAGGCCGGTCTTGACGTCCTTGCTGACGAAGCGCACCTTGCGGTCGAACATCCGATAGGCCTCCCACGCCGTCGGCGCCTCCTCTCCCTCCGCCCAGGCCCCGCGCGCGGCGTCCCAGCGTTCGGGATACAGCACGGGCATGAGCTTTTCTTCCCGGATGAAGGCATCGGTGAAGACACGCGAGGTGAGCGCCGCCAGCGCCTCGGCCGAATCGCCGCCGCCGCCCAGGCCAATCCCGGCGAAACTCTCCAGCGCGCCGAGCTGCAGCAGGGGGCTGGCGGCCTTGTCCGTATTCTCGACCGGAACGAGCAGGGTCTCGGCCCGGTACAGCGGTGTCGAGAGGAAGGCGAATGCCGCGGCCGCCCCGACGCAGAGCAGGGTCACGAGCCCGATCAGCGCCCGTCCGGCGACCAGGGTACGCCAGACATCGGCCAGATCGATCTCCTCCTCCTCGCCGGGGCGGAATCCGGGTGCGGGATAGGAGGATAGGCGGGTCTTGTCGTCCATCAGAACACCCCGACGACGTCGAGACTGGCCGCGGTGAGCGCGAGCTGGTACAGGATCTGGCTGACGCTGGTGATGAGCTTGAGCCTGCTGAGGCGCTCGAGCTTCATGGGCACCACCACCGTATCCCCCGGCCCCATGGCGATCCGTCCGCCGAACCAGCCCGGATCCGGGCTCACCGAGCCATCGGCATGGATCACGTAGATCGCCTTTTTGTTCCCGCTTTCGGTGACGTTGCCGCTGAGGCGGATATAGTCGTCGCGGCCGAGCTTCGGGTTGTACAGATGCGAGGTCGGGTTGTACACCTCGCCGATCACGGTCACCTCCTCGGGCTTCTGCGGGATATACAGCCGGTCGCCCACGTTGACGGAGATGTCGTAGCCTTCATCCCGCATCAGTTGCTCGAGATCGATCACCACGCGCCCGGTCGCCCGCGCGGCGTGGATCTGCTTGAGCAGGAGCTGTCCCTCGACGGCGGCCTCATCGCCCTCCTCCGGTTTCATGTTCGCCAGTTCATGCTCGAGCCGGAGCCCGAGCTGGTCGATGGAGTCCTGCTCGCGCAGACGCACCGATTCACGCAGAAACATGGCGGCATGGGGATACGCCTCCGGCGTCAGCCCGCCCGCGCGGCGGATGACCTCGGACAGCTTGTCCCCGCGCGCCACCGGATACTTGCCCGGGAAACGCACCTCGCCCTTGAGTTCTATGCTGCCGGCCTCGTCCCAGCTCGGGATACGCCGCACGATCACCTGATCATAGGCGGCCAGCGGCAGGTCCGCGGCGACGGAACCGTCCAGCACGGCGGAGAGATCGATGTCGTGACGCGACATCTCGCGGCGGTCGCCCGCGACGACGTCGTGCCGGGTCAGCTCCAGCGCGAGCGTGTAGGCGCGATCCGTCAGCCCGCCCGCCGCGCGCAGCAGGTCGCTCACCCGCATCCCGGGCGAGAGCGGATACTGTCCCGGGTGATGCACCATGCCGTCGATCCCGACCGCGTGCAGGGGCCTGCCGGGCGAGGATTGCGCCTCACTCAGCGCCAGCAGCGGCCGGATCGCCGCGTCGCGATCCTCGTCGACGGCGAAGACGCGGATCTCGTCCTCCGGCTGCAGCCCGGGATTTCCCTCCGCCTCCGCGTCGCCCAGCGCTGCGGCGAGATCCGCGTCGAGGAACTCGATGTTCCGGCTGACCGGATCATGGCGCAGGATCAGGAGATAACGCGCATCCGCGCGGGGCAGCAGCTCGGCCAGCGACGGGACGAGGTCCGCCAGCCGCATGCCCGGAGACCACTGGTACTCGCCCGGCCGGTTGACATGGCCCGACAGGGAAACGGAGCCGGTGACCCGGTCCAGCACGGAATCGATCCGGACCACGTCCCCGTCGCGCAGCTCGGTTCGCAGCCCCTGTGCCCGCGTCAGATCGATATCGAGCAGGATCCGCTGGTGATCGGCGCCGATACGCTCGATCCTGGCCTTGCGCGGAAACGCCTCCGGCAACAGTCCGCCCGCCAGCCCGATCAGATCCTCGACGGTCTTCTCGTCCTTGAGCTCGTAGACGGCCGGGCGGCGCACCTGGCCGGCGATACCGGCCTGCCTGCCGCTCGGCGGCACGAAGATCACGTCCCCCGGCAGCAGCCGCGCATCACCGCGGGTATCGCCGCGCAACAGGAGGTCGTACAGATCCAGCCGGGAGACGGGTCTTCCGTTCCGCTTGAGCTGGACGTCGCGCAGGCTGCCGACCGGCGTAACGCCGCCGCTCACCAGCAGGGCGTTGGTGAGGGTGGACATCCCGCTGACCACGTACGAGCCCGGCGTGCCCGCCTCCCCCAGCACAAAGACGCGGATGGAACGGATCCGGCCCAGGGTCACCGACGCATTCACGCCGCCGAGCTGCCGCTGTACCCGGGTCTGGATCTCGTCCTGCAGGCGCGAGAAGCTGAGCCCCGCGACGGACAACGGCCCGATGCCGGGAAACAACAGCGTGCCATCCCGGGTCACGGTCAACTCATACTGGTTGTTCTCTTTGCCGAACAACTGGACGATCACGCTGTCGCCCGGGCCGATGACGTAATCCGCGGAGACCGGTATGTTGACCGCCGGCGAAAAGGTGCTGGGGGCGCCGCTGAACAGATCCAGCCCGAACCGCTTCAGCTCGGGCTGGATCGGGAGCAGTTGCAGCGCGGCCACGCGCCCCGCGAGCCCGGGCTCGATGGACAGGCGCTCGACCGCCTCCCGTTCGCTCAGACCCGCGAGCACGATGCGCCCGGCGTCCGGCAGTACGATCGCCCCTGCCTGATCCAACTGATAAAGCTTCTTCCCGGCGGCGGGCGCGGGCGCCGATGCGAGGGGGTTGCGCAGTGTGAGCACCAGCGTATCCCCGGCGCGCAGGGCCCTGGGGGCCTCGGTGGCGCGCGGAGGCGGGAGGGCATCGGACCGCGTATCGACCGCCGGCGGAACGCCTCCCGTCGCCGGCGACGCCCCCTGGAGGGGAGTCGCCGCCGCCGGCGCGGGCTCCCCCCCCAGGGCGCGCGCCGCCGCCTGGCGCTGCTCGGGCGACAACTGCTCGAATTGCTGCCTCAGTTGCTCCGCGTCCAGCAGCGCCCCGGCCGCCTGCGCCAGCGTGGCGCCCAGGCACAACACGCGGGCGGACAGCAGGCGCGGGCACGACCGTCGATCAATCATTTCAGCCTCATTGCATCCCGATCAAACCGCCCGCGATCCAGGCGCGAAACGGCGCTCGCGCGCCTCGATCGGCGGCGCGCGGATCAACCCGGTTACCGCGCCACAATACCAGATCCGGCCATCGAGTAAGAGATCCGCGGGCCGGGACGAGGCCATGCCCGTATCCTCCGCCTCGCGGCGGCAAGCGGGT
>JADLCS010000004.1 GCA_020847075.1 Gammaproteobacteria bacterium | reverse complement strand
GCTCGCCATATAACGCGCCGTGTCCCTATCCAACCCTTTGTTCCACAAGCCATCACCCCCATGTAACACGGCGCCAGGATCTGTTAGTACATCACGCATGGTTTCCCGATACTCAACGGTCACTTGCCCGCAGCAAGCCAGATAATTGACGAATACTCTACGATAGGGGGCCATTGCATCACAAGAACAGCAGACGTTACCCAATGCGGGTAATTACTTCGTATTATTACAGCGCCAATGGCACCTCCCTACCACCCTACCACGCCGCCGCCCTGCAACTACATTGATACAAAACCCCAGCGCCTCCGCCAGCGCGAGCATCTCCGTGTTGTGCACGTCAACAGGGGCAGACCCCATCCCTGGCGAAGAGGCCGAGACACAAAACAAAAAGGCCGCCCCGATAACGGTGGCGGCCTTTTTGTATCTCAGAGTTCTCTTACCTCAGCGCTTATACCCGCTGACCATAATAAACGGACTCGGCGGCGCCATCTGTTCGGACTTGATGTCCTTAAAGCCAACCTCGCGCAGGATGTTTTCCATCTCGGTGGTCGAGTACGAGGAACCGAGCACGGTGTTGATGATCTGGTTGACGCCGATCAGGGCGGCGAGCTTGGGGCCCTTCTTGTCGCCCCACAGGAGCTGCTCCTGGATCATGATCACGCCGTCCTTGTTCATGGAGTCGTAGCACTTCTTGAGCAGTTTCTTGATGTTCTCCGGCGATTCCTGGTTGGTCATGGAGGAGAGCAGCATGGCGTCGTTGCCGGTGCCGAGGCTGTCGGTGTTGTAGTCGCCGGGCAGCAGCTTCACGCGGTCGTGCATGTTGTACATGTCGACGACCTCTTTCGCGATCTTCAGGTTCTGATCGCGGTCCATGGCCACAGCCTTGAGGCCGGCGTAGCGCTCGCAGAACTTCACCGCGAAGGTCGCGGGGCCGCAGCCGACGTCCATGAGCTGCTTCTTGCCGGTGAGGTCGAACATCGTGGTCAGCACGTCGGACTGCGACAGGGCGCGGTTGTGCATGCCCATCATGTAGTTGCGCGTCTCCTCGTCGGTGTAGGCCTGGTGCATCAGCGCGGAGGGCTTGCCGGTCTTCACCGTGTTGTAGAGACCGCCCCAGGCCTGGTACCAGTTCTCGAACATGTAGACGATGCCGCCCTGGTAGTACTTGCTGGACTCGGCGAGAAACATCTTGCTGAATTCGTTGTTGCGGAAGACGTCGCCGTCGCGGTCGAGGAAGCCGATGGAGACCAGCGCGCTCAGCAGCGCGCCGAGGCAGCGGCGGTCGGACTCGGTCTCGCGGGCGAGGGTGTCGAGGTCCTTGCTCTTGTCGTCGAGGATGCTGAAGATGTTGAGCCGGTTGGCGGCGTGCAGCACGCAGGAGTCCCAGTAGGCCGAGGCCACCTGCATCACCTTCATCGGGTCCATGCCTTCCGGCATGTCCCAACCCCATTCACCACTCTTCTTGTCGCCCTGGGAACCAGACATGGAAACCCCCCTGATAGGATCTGCTAAGGAACGCCTGAATAATTCGCTGAATAATTCGCCGGTTGTCATTCCCGCATCGGCGGGGATCCGGAAATCTCGAGGACCTGGACGTCATTCCGCGCGGGCGGAACGAATCGATCAGGCCTTCCCAAATCGTGGGTAAGGTATTGAAAAATACCCGCAAAATATAGCGAAAACGGCCGAAATTGTCCAGCCGACGAGGCGACCGCTCGCCCGTCCGGCCTCATCCCGCCGGCGCCGGGGCATCACCGGGAGGAAAAAACCTCGGTCCCGGCCCCGTCAATCGCGCACATGCCGCAGCAACAGCCAGATACGCTTGCGGATATTGTTCACGCGCACCTGCCACAGGTACTTGCCGTTCTTAGCGACATGCGGGTAGCGAATCTTGAGGTCCCGGAGCTTTTCGCAGATGGATTCGACCAGGGCCTCGGTCTCCTTGCCCGTCCAGGACGACAGGTCGGTGCCCTCCAGCGAGGCGTAGCGCGGGATCCGGTCCCGCTTCAGGGCGTTGAAATTGAACCCCGCGCGGGCGAGGCGCGTGTATTCCGCCACCGAGATCTTGTCGATGACCTCGGAGAGCGGGACGCCATCCTCGGCCACCATGTCGAGATAGGCCATGTTGTCCTTCATCTCGCCGATGAGCGCCCGGGCGTCGCCCTTCGCGCGCCGGCCCCAGGCGGCCAGCTCCTTGATCGCGGTCCCCGCGGAGGCGAGGGACTTCAGGACTTCGGGGATCGTAATATCCATGACTCGCCGTCCCGCGTTCGATCATGAAAAAAGAAAGCGCCGCCTCACTCGCCGGGCGCCCCGGCGTCGCGCGGCGCCTTGCGGCGATGCAGCCGGAAGCCCCGGTACAGTAGCACGAGGCCGAACCAGGCGAAAACGAACAGCACCGGATACAGCAGCAGGTGGGGAACCAGCAGAAACAGCCCGGCCAGCAACAACAGCGCGATGCCCGCCCCTAGCATCAGACGCGCCTCGATCGGCTCCAGCACACGCCGGCCGGTGAAGGCGGCGCCGACCGTGTTGCCGATGCGCACCACGCCGACGGCGGCGCGGCCGACCCGGCCGCCGCCGCTCGTCAGCCCCCGCCGGGGCGCATGGGGCGGCGCACCGGGGACGCGCACCCGGCGCTTGGCATTCAGCACGATCTCGGTCGCGTTCGCCAGATCCTCCAGGTAGACGGCCTCCATCTCGCGCCCGAAGGCCTCGTCTTCGACCACGACGTCCAGCTCGCAGTTGCCGAGCCAGCTCGCGACATTGAGATTGGTCGAGCCGACGCGCGCCCAGTTGCCGTCGGCGACGGCGGTCTTGGCGTGCAGCATGGGACCATTCCATTCGAACACGCGCACGCCCGCCTCCAGCAAGGGGCGGTAACCCGCGCGCGACAGCGGCTTCAGCAGCGGGATGTCGGTGCCGTTCGGCACCAGCAGGCGCACGTCGACGCCGTCCTCGGCCGCCGCGCGCAGGGCCTGCACGTAGGGCGTGGTGCCGGCGTAGTAGGCGTCACTCAGCCACAGGCGCTTGCGCGCCAGCGCGGCGACGAGTTGGTCGAGGCGGAACATGCCCGCCGTCGCCGGGACACTGGCCACCACGCGCAGGCTCATGCCCCCGGCCGGCGCGATCCGTCCGCGCTCGGGGATCTCCCCGGCGGGCAGCGGATCGCCCAGCATCGCCCACACCTGCGCGAAGGCCTGCTCGATGTCCGCCACGGCCGGGCCGCGCACCTCCACGCCGGCGTCGCGCCACGGCGCGATGTTCTTCTCCGGGATACCGATCCAGGCGCGGCCGATGCACAGACCGGTGACGAATCCGATCTCGCCGTCGACGGCCAGCATCTTGCGATGATCGCGCGACAGCCAGCCGAGCGGGCTGTCCAGCCGCGGCGGGTTGTAGCAGCGCACCTCCACGCCGCCGTCGCGCAGGTGATTCCAGAAACGGCGCGAGGCCTTGCCGAAACCGCCCAGCCAATCGTAGATGAGGCGCACGCGCACGCCCGCCCGCGCCTTGCGGATCAGCGCCTCGGCGAATTCGTAGCCGACGGCGTCGTCGTGGATGATGTAGCTTTCGAAGTGGATGTGACGGCCGGCGGCCTCGATCGCCGCGAGCCAGGCCGGATAGTTCTCGCGCGCGTCGCTCAGCAGTTGCACCCGGTTGCCCGTCACCAGTGGGGCGCCGGCGGTGCGCGAGAAGGCCTGCCCGGCGAGGGCGCGCACCTCGCTCAGGGATTCGCGGTCACGGACAGCGGCGCGGTCGCGCGTGCGTATCATCACCTTGCCCTCTCACCGGACGCGGGCGGGGAACCGCCGGGTCGGCCGCCCGGGCGCGGCCCGTTAGCGCCGGGCCGGACCCCGCGTCATTCGTGATCCATGTCGCGATGCGCGTCCATCAGCGTCCGGGTCATGATGCGGTCGGTATAGGCGATGGCGACGGACGAGACGATGAACGTGATATGGATGATCACCTGCCACTTGATGGCGTGCTCGGTCATCTGCTCGGCGTTGATGAAGGTCTTCAGCAGGTGGATGGACGAAATCCCGATCAGCGCCATGGACAGCTTGATCTTCATGGTCGCGGCATTGACGTGCGCCAGCCACTCGGGCTGGTCCGGGTGCTCGCGCAGATTGAGGCGGGAGACGAAGGTCTCGTAGCCGCCGATGATGACCATGATCAGCAGATTGGCGATCATCACCACGTCGATCAGGCCCAGCACGATGAGCATGATCTGGGTCTCGCCGATCTTGTGCGCGTCGTGCACCAGATGCCACAGCTCGACGCCGAACAGATACACGTAGACGCCCTGGGCGACGATCAGTCCCAGGTAGAGCGGGGCCTGCAGCCAGCGGCTCCAGAAGATGATCTCGGCCAGACCGGTCAGGGCCAAGTTGCGATGCAACGCCTGTTTCTTCTCGTTCATGCCATCCTCGAGTTCGGGGTCGTAGCCCCTCTGAAAAATCCGTATTTCCGACAAACCCACTGGATCCCTGCCTACGCGGGGATGACACACCTTTTTTTCACCCACCGCGGATTTCGAGGCGGGTTCGGAAACTTATCCCGAAATCGAAGAGACCTACTCTGTCGGGCTACCCGGTCGTCATTCCCGCGAATCCAAGGCTTGCCCCCGCGAAGGCGGGGGCGGGAATCCAGGATCTCTGCATTTCGACGGCTCAAAGTCGCTGAACCCCGCCTTCGCGGGGATGACGTCTCCTTAATATTACTCGCCGCGGGCTCCGAAGCCGGTCGATGACGTCTCCTCGATCTTGCCCGCGGCGGGTTCCGGTAAAAACGGCCGGTCTATCTTATAGAACCTGTCTCGACCTTGTAAAAACATATTTGTGGTGAGGCCCCGGGTGGGGACCTCGCCCTCGATCGTCGCCTCTCGCGGCCAGCCGCTCCCGCCAAACACCGGGGGGCTATCCCTCATGCCTTCAGGATACGTCTCCGCCGCACCATCAGCGCCATCAGCGCCAGGCAGGCCGCGGCGATGACCGCGGGGAACAGGACGGTCGTCAGTGAATGATGTTCCAGCGCCAGGATCACGATCAGGTTGCGGGCGGCGAACAGCCCGAAGAACACCAGGGATTCCGACCACGGGAAGTGATAGGCCTTGCGCACCGTCGGCCCGAAGCCGAGCACGTCGACGACGGTCAGGATCACCACGGCCCACAGCGGATCGGAGGTGGCGTACCACAGCGGCAGCGCCCACAGCGCGAGGGTGAAGAACAGCCAGTCGAGCCGGGTGATGGAGATGTCCGACTTCTTGATATAGGCGAGCAGCGCGATCAGGAGCGTGATGCCGCCCGAGATCCCGATCGGCCAGGCGCCGACCCCGCCGCCGCCCTCCCGCTGGGCCAGGAACACGATGACGGTCGTCGCGCCCCAGATGATCCAGGAAAACACATGCGGCCTGACCTCGCCCCTCAGTATCGAACGGATATACGGCAGAAACGCCGCCAGCGTCAGCGCGACGGCGACGGCGCTCAGAAATTCCTTGATCGACATGAGCCTCCCGTCCCACTCGATGCGCACGCGGCGCGGCCGGCCATGCCTATCCGATCCGGCCGACGATCAGCGCGATGACCAGCAGGCCGCCCAGCAGGGCGACCAGGCCGTTGACCGCCAGTCCCCAGCGCGCCGCGTAGCCGGGCGGAAACTCCTCCGGCGCCAGCGAGCGGAGGACCACGGCGTACTGCCGGGCCGAGAAGGCGGACGAAAGCGCGCCCAGCACGATGAACACCACCCCGATCCAGAAGGTCAGCATCACCTGGGCGGGATGGCTCATCGCCGGCGCCAGCGCCTGCAGCAGCAGGCCGGCGCGTTCGACGATGAAACCGAAGGCGATCAGGGACAGGCTGGTGCGGTTCCAGGACAACAGCGTGCGTTCCGCCGCGAACAGTACCCGCGGATCCTTGAGCTCGGACATGGATTCTCCTGTGTCTCGCGGCCGCGCCGTCACCGACGGGGAGACGGGCGGGTCCCCGCGCCCCGCTCATGTCCGCGTCCCGGCGCGCGGCGGTACGAACCACTCATCGTGGATCTCACCGCGCCGCGGGACCGCGGCCGGGGCGCCGGGGGAAGCGCACATGGCCGAGCCGGATCAGCAGATACGTCACGCCCAGCAGCGCGGCGGTGGCGGCCCATTTCCCGACGTCCTCGAAGGTGGGCTGGGGGTTCTCGACCGGGATCAGGATGATCTCGCGCACGACGACCACCAGGGCCACCTCGACGAAGACCGCCACGTCGATCGGCGCGCCGCGCAGGAATCCGATCTCGGTCTGCATCAGCTCCAGCATGGTCCACAGCAACAGCAGGATGGCCAGCGCATGGATGAAGCCCGCGAACAGGGTCCTGGCCTCGATCGCCTGGAGGATCTCGCGAAAGAAGTGGGCGCTGATCACCACCGTGGCCACGACCAGGGCGACGCCGATCACGGCGTGCCCGACGGTCGTCGTCACCGTCAGCATCTTCGTCACATAGCGCGTCAGCGCCGGCACATCGTCCGGGCCCCGATCCCGCGGCGGCGGCGCCCCGGCCGTCGGACCCGATATCTCGTCATTCGCCATTCGCAGATACTACACAAGCGCGGGGCGGGCAGAAAGACGCCCGGCTCATGGCGACGGACGGCAGAGCATTTCCGCCGCCCCCTCGCCCCAGACGATCCGCGCCTCGCCCTGATGCTCCCAGAACATCCGGTGATGCCCCTCGTATTTCGCGCCGCTGGCGCTCGGCGCGGCGTGCATCCGCGCGACCTCGCCGCCATACTCGGCGACGAGCGTCGGCGGAGCGGTCCGGAAGAACGTGACGACGACCTCGCCGCCCCCCTCGCACACGAACCGGACCGGGTCCGTGCCGACCTCCCGGACCCGCGCCTCGATGTACCGGCACCAGTCCCCGCCGTCCCGGGCCGGGACCTCCGCCCGGCCGCGCACGCCGAGCCTGAATTCGACCGCCGACTTCCATTCCTCGGAGCCGACATCGGGGCCATGCCCCTGCCCGTCGCCGGTCATGACCTTCCGTTCGAGCGCGCGGTACCACGCGTCCGAACACGCGTCGTCCGATGACGGACCGGGGCCGGACGCACATGCGGCCAGGCCGAGGAAGAGCACGGGCAGACACCGGTTCATTCCGCCCGGAACCCCGCGCAGGATTCGCCGGGGGTGAAACGAGGGAAGAGTCATCCCGTTCCCTAAAGCCGGGGCACCGCGCCCTGGCCTTCGCGCGCGCGCACGGCATCGGCCTTCAACTGCTCCACCCACTGCGCGGACTGGCGGCCCGTCGCGATCATGCCGCCCTGATCGACCAGCCAGGCCTCGAAGGCGCTCACCGGATCGCCGAGCCATTCATAGCGCAGCACCGTACCGCAACGCGCCGGGTCCATGTCCGCGCCCAGCGCCTCGCGCAGATGCGGATATCCCTGGCGCGCCTGCTGTTCGAGCGTCTTCGCCGCCTGGGGAGGGAGCAGCGTGCCCGTGGTGTTCTCCGCCGGCACCCGCTGGCCGGCGCGATCCTTCCCCACCGTGCACTGCGGCTTTCCCTCTTCGCCCCATTGCACGATGGTCTGGCCGCCCGGACGGGCGGGCGAACGGGCATCCGCGGGGCCGTATTTCGAGACCAGGGAAGAGACGAACTGTTCGCTGCCGGGGGGCTGCTCCGCCCCGCCGCGCCGATTGACCGCGAACACGCGCGATTCGGACGGGGGGTTGGTGAACCATATCCTGAATGCGCCTCCGTTCGTGTTCACTTCCAGTTGATCGAGGAACTCCGGCGTCTGGAGCATATTGGCGCCGTCGAAATACGAAAAGCTGGCGGCCATCCGCCGCGCGACCTTCGCCCCGGGGTCGAACGCCCGCAGCGCCGCCATCGCGTCGGCCTCGGTCATGCCGATCCGTATCCCGGCGATGTCCATTCTGGAGGCCGGGACGCCCTCCGCATGGGCCGGGAGGGAAAAACCCAGGACGACGCCGAGGACAATACCGGGCAGGGCCTTCATCGAGAACTCCTTTATATAGTGTGATTCGGGATCGGCGGAAGTATTGCATGCCGCGCGCATTTCCGCACCGGGCCGGGCGGCCGCGCTATTCGATCAGTTCGTGGACGTCGTCCTCGCGCCACTCGGCCGGCAGGCTCGACTGCGGGCAATAGCGCGCGCGATACACCCCTCCGGCATCGGCGGTCGACGTAAAGCTCGAATCGTCCGGGATCCCGTAGATGCGGACACTCACGGCCGGCGCGTCGTCGCCCTGAAACGCGGCACAGGATTCCGTCACGCGAAAGGTGGTCGCGCCGATGCGCTCGATGTGCTCGAACGCGCAGAACTCCCGGGCGCCGCCGATGCCGTCGCGCCGCAGCAACGCCAGGGTGGCGTTCGAGGCCTCCCCACAGGGCGTGTCGCCGGCGACATAATAGCCGCGCCGCAGCGGCAGTTCCGCGCCGGCCTCCGCATCGCCCCGGCCGTGCCCGAACCCGGCGCAGGCCGTCAGGAATACGATCCCGAGGGCCGGCGATAACCGCCGGCCCGTCCGAAACCAGGCCGCCTCCACGGGAATGCCGAACACGTTTGGACCGCGCCCCGGCCTAGCGATGGACAGGGTCGATGCGCGGCCCGCGCGGGCCGCGCGCCCGATGCGTTCGTCCATCGCTATCTCCCCAGGCGCCGCCGCATGTCCGCGCAGGCGGCCTCGATCAGACGCCGCAGCGCCCGATCATCGACCCCGTCCCCGGGCCTGAGCTTCACATGCCGCATGAATTTCCCGGTACCTTCCAACAGGGCGTCCGGATCCGCCAGCTCGGCGCCCCGGAAGAACCCGACATTGACGTGCGCGCTGAACGCGTTGACATAGGCGAACGCCGCATCCCCGATACACGCGGTGGGATGACCGTCATGCAGCCGCTCCCGCACGTCCGCCCCGCAGGCGCGCACGGTCTCGAACCAGCGCCGCGCGATCGCCCCGAGTTCCTCCGGGCGTTCGTTCAGCCAGGCCTCGATGGCCGGATCCCGCGGCACCGCGCCGGGGAAACGCAGCAGCCGGGTCGCATCGGTTTCATTCCCTCGCGTCATGTCGAGCGATGCCTCCGGCGGCGTTACCCGGACCTCTTTTCATCGAGTTCGGAATCGAGGGCCTGTATCTGCTGGATGATCCTGACGAGATCCCGGCCCGACGACGTCAGCGAATATTCGGTGCGCGGCGGCACTTCCGGAAAGCTCTTTTTCTCGAGCAGGCCATAGGACGTCAGCTTGCGCAGCCGCTCGGACAGGACCTTGGTGGAAATACCGTCGATATGCCGCTCCAGGCCGCCGGGGCGATTCACCCCCGCGCCGATGGACAGCAGCACGGACACCGACCACTTGCAGCCGACGACGTCCTCGAGTTTACGGTAGGCGCCGGGGCCGCGGGCGCTGATTTTCTTTTTCTTGAGACTCATGAATTTACACCGAAAGGTGCCTACCCCACCCGCCGGTTCCCGCTTTCACGACGAGGGCTGGGGCACTATCGTTGTGGCGTACGTTCACCATCAATGAAACATACCACCAGGAGTGACATCATGAAAGCGAAGGCGATTTTTTACCATGCGGGCTGTCCGGTATGCGTGGCGGCCGAACAAAACGTGGTCGACGCAATCGACCTTTCCCGCTACAACGTGGAAATCGTACATCTCGGCAAAGACAAGGGCCGCATCCGCGAAGCGGAAACGGCGGGGATCAAATCGGTGCCTGCGCTGTTACTGGACGGCGCGCCGTTCCACATCAACTTCGGGGCCAGCCTTTCCGATCTGAAATAGGCGTCCCGATTCCCTCATCGACGGGGCCGGCATCCTCGAGACAGAGACGGGGGTATCGGCCCTGTTTTTCCGGGACCACCGGAAGGCGCTGCCCCAGGCGACCCGTCGGGATCCCCGTCACTCCGCGATTTCATACACCGCGTATTTCCGCAGCGCGCCTCTCGCGACGCGGCATTCGACGGCAACGGCCTTGTTCCGAACCAGCCAGGATCCCTTGACGATCAGCATGTTCCCCTCCTCCCACCAGGAGGCGGACCAGTTGTAGGGCGTGACGTTCATCCCGACGAAATGGGCCTGAGTCTCGGCCTTGCACCAGTCGCGCAGCTCGGAGCCGACGTTGATCGGGACGTCCTCGTCGTCCGCCTGGGCGGCGATCGAGAACAACAGCACCGCCAGACATGCCGTTCGCTTCACCATTATTTTCCCTGCCTCGATTTCAAAGGGGCGTCGCCGGTCATGATTCATTGATAGGTGCGGCCATCGTGCCGGATCCATCCGGCCTCGTGCGTTCCCCGCGGATCGCGATGCGTCCAGTGGATGACCCCGCCCTGCGGGTTCCACTCGTACTCGCCGTTGAACTCGACGGCATCGCCGGCCTTCAGAGCAGCGACCCTCCCGGCCAGATCGATGTTGTGCGCCAGCAGGACCGTCTGGCCCGACGCCAGCCGCACGATGAAGCGCTGATGGCGGCTCCCGTCGTTATCGTCGGCGAGGACCCTGACGACCTCGCCGCTCCCCCGCACCTGGACATCGCTCCGGCGCTGTTCGAAGGCCTGCGCCAGCGCTCCGTCGATATGGTCATCGATATGGCCGACGCCAACGCCGGCATCGCCCCGCGGCGGGGCCATGAACCCGCTTTCGGTACCCCCAAAATACGCCGCGACCAGAACGAGCCCTATGAACAGGATCTTCTTCATGGCTCGCGTATTCCTAAATATATAGTGAGCGCGTATCGCATCCACCGGCCTCGGGAAGCCTCTGGCGTTCTTTGCCGACCACGGCACAGGCCGGACACCGCCCGCGCCTAGACCCGCGCCAGGCCGCGAAAACCCCTCGCCGCATAGTACGACTGGGCGCCGTTGTGATACACGAAGACCGTATCGTAGCGGCGATCGCAGAAGAGCGCGCCGCCCAGCCTGCGGATCTCGGGCGGCGTCTTCACCCAACTGGAGGTCTTGGCGTCGAAGCTGCCCAGCTGCTGAAGCGCCCGATACTCCGCCTCCGTCAGCAGCTCGATGCCCATCGCTGCCGCCATCTCGACGGCCGAACCCCCGGGCCGGTTTTCCTTCCTCGAGTCCAGGGCCTCGCGATCGTAGCAGAGGCTTCTACGACCGGCGGGGCTCTCCGTCGAGCAATCGCAGAAGAGGATCTCCCCGGTCTCACGATCCCGGCCGATCACGTCGGGCTCTCCCCCGGTACGCTCCATTTCGTGGAGCGTACCCAGTCGCTCCGGCCTCGACGCCAGCCTGGATTCGACGTCGGCCCAGTCGATGCCCGCGTGCCGGTCCGCGTTGTTCGCGAACCGGTCCTTCAGTACGACCAGCAACGATTCGATCTGCTTCTTGGTCAGCTTCACGGTACACCACTCATCGAAACCCGCCCATTCTAGCCCATAAACCCATAACCGGGGACAGACCACGGTTTCCGGGTTTTACCGGCCCGACCCGGTGGAGAATCCCCCGATGCCGTGGAAACCGTGGTCTGTCCCCGGTTATGCGGGGCATCACAGCCAGCGCCTGACACGTTCGGCGTACTGTCTGTAGGCTTCGCCGAATACCTCCTCGAGGATTCGTTCTTCCGGGACGATCTGGAAGCGGGTGACGTAGAGCATGTAGACGATCGGCCCCGCGAAGGCGGGCGCGGCCGAAAGGTAGACCGCCCAGCCGAGCAGCAGAAAGAGCAGGCCGACGTACATCGGGTTCCTCGTGATGGCGTACACCCCGCCGACGACCAGCGTCGAGGCCCGCGCAGGCCTCAGCGGATTGAGGGTCGTCCGCGCGGCGCGAAAGGCGAGCACCCCCGACAGATCGAAACCGAGGCCGATCACGACGCACAGGCCGGAAATCGCATGGCGCAGCGTAGCGTCGATCGGAAGCGGCGGCCCCACCGGGGAGACCAACCACATCCCCGCGACCACCAGCGCACCGACGACCGGCGGGGGGATCTTATGATCTAGGAGATGCAGCGGCATAATCGGGGACAGACCACGGTTTCCTGAGCCTCAGGGAATTTCCTACCGGATCCGGCCGACCAAACCTGGAAACCGTGGTCTGTCCCCGGTTATGCCTCATAGATGGCGGAAGTGCGTCGGGGCTTCGAATCTGTCGTGCAGCCCGTCCACATAGGTGATCTGAAGCCCGGACAGTTCCTCGTCCGTCAGCCCGTCGAGGCACCCGACATTCACGCCGTACATCTTGCCCATGGGCGTGTCGTTACCGATGCCGAAGGCCCTGACGCCGCAGTGCTTGCAGAAGTAGTGATGATTCTTGTGCGTGTTGAAGGTGTATTGCGTCATTTCCCCCGCGCCGGAGAGGATGCGGAATCCCCCTTCCCGCGCGACCGCCGGCCAGAACCTCGTCCTTCGGCATATCGAGCAGTTGCAGCGATAGGTGCTCAGCGAAAGATCGAGATCCGCCTCGAACTTCAACGCACCGCAATGACAACTGCCCGTGTAGGTCTTCAACATCGCACGCCCTCCCGGTCATGGCCCGACCTTGCAGGTGAGATCCTCCGATATCCTTGTCTCGTCCGAAGCGCGAGTCAAGCCGTGGCGCGGGACCGCATCGGCATGGATGAATCGTCGGGCGCTGCCCGTCCACCCGGAGATTCAGCGTTTCGGTACCCGGGCGTAGATGACCGGGGCGTCGTGCCGCCGCGCTGCGGCTGGGGAGTAGACTGTCGCGTCATAACCGGGGACAGACCACGGTTTCCTGGGCATCAGGAAACTCTCTACCGGATCAGTCCGGCGAAACCGTGGTCTGTCCCCGGTTATGACGGTTATGCTCAGCCGCGCAGCGCGGCCTCGATTGTGCTGATATCGATCTTTGTCATTTCCATCATCGCATCGAACGCGCGCTTGGCGGCGGCCGGGTCGGGGTCGGCAATGGCCCTCGTCAGGACCACTGGGGTTATCTGCCATGACACCCCCCACTTGTCTTTACACCAGCCGCAGGCGCTTTCCTGGCCACCATTCCCAACGATCGCATCCCAATAACGATCCGTCTCGGCTTGATCCGTGGTTGCCACCTGGAACGAAAACGCCTCGCTCTGCGGGAATGCAGGCCCGCCGTTGAGCCCGAGACACGGAATACCCATGACCGCGAACTCCACGGTCAATACGTCTCCCTTCCTCCCCGATGGAAAGTCTCCCGGCGCGCGGTATACGGCGCCGACGCGGGAGTCCGGAAAGGTATCGGCGTAGAACCGTGCCGCCTCTTCGGCGCCGCCATCATACCAAAGGCAGATCGTGTTCTTTGCGGGTGTTGTCATGTCGGTTCTCCGGAAAATAGGGGACAGACCACGATTTCCGTTGCACTCGCCCAGCCGTTGCCACATACTAAACCACATGGTTCAGTTTAATCAAGCCCACCTGGACGCCTCGTTCGCCGCCCTGTCCGACGCTACCCGCCGCGGCGTGCTCGAGCAGCTCGGCCGCGCCGACGCCTCGATCACGGACCTCGCCGACCGTTTCGAGATGTCACTCACCGGCATGAAGAAGCACGTCGGCGTGCTGGAGCAGGCCGGGCTGGTGACCACCGAGAAGGTTGGCCGGGTTCGCAACTGCAGACTCGGCGTGCGCGGACTGCAGGAAGTCATGGCCTGGATCGAGCGATACCACCAGCTCTGGGACGCGCGCTTCTGCGCGCTGGACGAGATCATCGAAGAATTGAAACGCAAGGAGAAGACCGATGGACGCAGGAAAAAGTAGCGAGGCGGCCGTGAAGAACCGCACAAAGGTTGAGCGGAGGTCCGATCGCGAGCTGGTCGTGACGCGCATGTTCGATGCCCCCCCGCGCCTCGTGTTCGAGGCCTGGAGCAACCCCGAATTGTTCAAGCGCTGGTGGGTGCCGCGCTCGATGGGTATGACGCTCAGATCCTGTGAGATGGACGTGCGCACCGGCGGCAAGTACCGCCTCAACTTCGGCGACGGCATGGACTTCTTCGGCCGCTACATCGAGGTCACGCCGCCCTCGCGCATCGTATGGACCAACGAGGAAGGCGGCGAGAACGGCTCCGTCACCACCGTCACGTTCGAGGACAAGGGCGGCAGGACGCTGCTCGTCATGAGCGAGCTCTACCCGTCGAAGGAAGCGCTCGACGCCGCCGGCACCGGCGCCGCGGACGCGACGCATGAAACGTTCGCGCAACTCGACGAGCTGCTCGCCACGCTCGCCTGAGGGCTGGTGGAAAACAGGGGCAGGCCACGGTTTCACCCCATCAAATCCCTATGGCAAAGATTCTGGCCGATATGGATACGGGAAGAGATTTCTGCTGCCGAAAGACTCCATACGATTACGATTCGGCGTCTCGATACGACATATCTTAGATGTATCCCATCGGGCGGATCGTCAGGACCCGCGCGCCACGGATGCCGCAAAACTCAGGGAAGAGGGCGGACCGGAACTTCTCCGGTTCGCCCTCTGTAAGACCGGCCGTTGCTCAGGCCGTGGCGCCCTCGATGCGGGCGGGGGACGAGGGAATGTTCTTATCGTTGACCTCCGCCGGCGTGCGCTTCGGCGCGGTCCTGTAATGGGTGCTGTACAAGGTCAGCCCCGTGAGCGTGAGGCCGCCGACCAGGTTTCCGAGCGCGGTGGGAATTTCGTTCCAGAGGAAGTAGTCGGCCACGGAGAAGTCGCCACCCATGATCAGCGCGGAAGGAAACAGAAACATGTTCACCACCGAATGCTCGAAGCCCATGAAGAAGAACACCATGATGGGCATCCACATGGCAATGACCTTCCCGCTCACGGTGGTGGAGACCATCGCCCCGACGACGCCCAGCGATACCATCCAGTTGCAGAGCACGCCACGGAGAAAGATGGTCGCCCAGCCGGCCGCCCCATACTCCGCGTAGCCCAGGGTACGGGCCTCGCCGATGCTGGCGAGCTTGGCGCCTACCGCGCCCGGATCGGTGCTGAAGCCGTAGGTGAGGATGAAGGACATCATGACGGCAACGGTCAGGGCGCCGGCGAAATTGCCCACGAAGACCAGCCACCAGTTTCTCAACACGCCGCCGACGGTCACGCCGAGACGCTTGTCCAGCAGGGCCAGCGGCGTCAGCATGAAAACGCCCGTGAGCAGATCGAAGCCCAGCAGGTACAACATGCAGAAGCCGACCGGGAAGAGTACCGCCCCCAGCAGGGCCGACCCCGTCTGCACGCTGACGGTGACCGCGAAGGCCGCGGCCAGGGTCAGGATCGCACCGGCCATATAGGCGCGGATCAGGGTGTCGCGCGTGGACATGAAGATCTTGGATTCGCCGGCATCGACCATCTTGCTGACGAAATCGCTGGGTATCAAATAAGACATAGTCAACCTCTCACAGTGATCGAAACGATGTTGCGTTCATTGGTGCCCTCACCGACACCCCCGGGCCTCCGCCTTCACGCCCGAAAAAAAACGTCCATTCTCGCCGCTCCCGCGGAAAGAAATGGACGTCTTTATCCGGTACCGTGTTGTGGGGGCCGTAACCCGACTGCTGCACAGGCACTAAGGCAAGATGCGGGCCAGACCGAAAAAATCGCTATTTGTGATTCGCGTTTCAAACACTTAGGTATCTACCCGCCGTCAGACCCTCGCTTCGGAAACGCGTCCTTGCGGTGCATGCCGCCCCGATTTGCCGTATTTCGCACCGCTTTGAATCAGCCGGCGCCTGCCGGGAGGATCGGATGGATCGGCTATGCTTCCGGGTCCGCACCGCCCGCCCGCTGCGCCGCCTGGATCAACATCTCGCTGACCTTCGACAGGCTGCGGTTGGAGTTCATGGCCTGCTGCTGGATCCTGCGGTAGGCCATTTCCTCGGACAGACCCAGATTCTTCATCAGCAGGCCCTTGGCCTGTTCCACCAGCCTGCGTTCGGCAAGCGTTCGGCGCGCCTCGTTCAGGTCCTCGCCGATCCGCTTCAGATGCTCCGCCTGCTCCCGCAGCAGGTCATAAACCGACCTGGCGGCCGGCGCCTCGTTGCGCGCATCGTAGGCGGCGGATTCGGTGCTCGCGGCGCTGAGCCAGGGCGTGATGGGCGTGTCGAAATCGAGCAGCATCGAAAGCGGCGCCTCATTGGCCGAAACAAGGGACAGCGTCGCCAGACTGCCCTGGTGCTCGCGCAGCTTCCGCCGCGCCTGTTCGATGCAGTCGCCGCTCAGATGCAGCAGGCTCTCCGTCAGTTGCGTTTCGAGGGCGTGCATGGCGTCGATCCGGCGGGTCGCCAGCTCGTACCAGATTTCGCTGAGCTGGGAGGAGATCTGATCCGGCCGGCGGATCCGGCCGATCACGGTCCGCAGGCGCTCGACCTCCCGGGTGTTCTCGCTGCCCGCGATCTTCGACCAGCACTCCTTTTGTGCGTCCTCGGCGAAACGCGTGAATATTTCGAACGAGCGGTCCTGGGCGGCCTTCAGGCTTTCCAGGTGTTCCTTCAGCGCGTCGTCGAAACCTCCGCCGGCGAAACCGATCGCGGCCCAGGCCCGTTCCTGTCCGGCATACTCCTTACCCTGCATGAAGTTGAGCAGGGCGACCAATGCCCGGCTGACCGCCGGCTCGCCCGCGCTGTCGGCGGCCTCGAAGATTACCGACAGCAGGCCGGAGATCAACCGGCTGAAGGCCCGGGTCATCTTCACCGGTTCGATGCCGAGCCGTTCCACCCGCTCGCGCAGCAGCGCCAGTTCGTCCAGGCCCTGCAGCACGAAGGCGACGCTGCTCAGCACACGCGGCGAGGCCTCCGTCGGCCTGTCCTTGAGGTAGTGCTGCTGCAACAGCGCCCGTAGCTCCTGTTCGGCCTGCAGCGCGGTCGCCGCCTGGGCGAGACGCTGGTCATGGAAGCGCTCCCCGCGGGAGGCGAGATAGACATTGGAGATGCCGCGCTCCCGCTGTATCTGATGGATGAGACCGCTGACGCCGGAGACCACCTGGCAGGTGGCGGCGAGCGTCTGCAGCGCACGGATCTCCGCGCGTTTCGCCGCCAGCAGGAACTGCTCGGTGGTGCGACTGGGGCGGGAGGGTTTGTCACTCATCGACAGCGGCCATCGTCGGTAATCCGTATTCGGGGCAGGTCAATAATACCCCACGTTCCACGGCGTACGGGCCGGTCCGCCGCCGTGTCGACGCCGGGCGGGGAGGCGGTCCCCGGACATGACCGGCCGTTCACGGCGTCCACCGCGGCCTCACCCGCCCGCCGCGATATGGACCCCTTCGCCGGCAAGCGCCACCGGATAGACCTTGATGCTGACGGTGTCATCCTCCAGACAACGCCCGCTGCGCAGGCAGTAATGGTGTTTGTACAGGGGCGAGGCCACGACCAGTTCGCCGCCCACGTCCCCCACGATGCCGCGCGAAAGTACATTCGCCTCACCGAGGGGGTCCCGGTTCGACACGGCATAGAGCGCCGGCGTCTCGCCCGGCAGGTAGTACAGCGCGATCTGCTCGCCTTCGAATAGCACGCAGACGCCGCTGTTTTCCACCAGGTCACGGCGCAGACAGACGGGCGCGACAGCGGTTTTTTCCAGGTTGGCGGGCTTCATCCTCGTCGTTCTCCTCGCATCAGCCGGTCGTTTGCAGCGCTTCCCGTTCCGCCCTCGTGGCGGGGCGCGGCTGGCCGCGCTCGCGCACGAACACCACGCCGGCATCGGGCTCGCCGCTGTTGACGAACTGGCGGAAGCGCTTCAGCTTTTCCGGATCCTCCAGGGTGGCCTTCCACTCGCAGCGATAGCTGTCGACGATGCCGGACATCTGCGCCTCCAGCTCCGCGGCGATGCCCAGCCTGTCCTCGATGACCACCTGCTTCAGGTAGTCGAGGCCGCCCTCCAGCTTGTCCAGCCACACCGAGGTGCGCTGCAGGCGCTCCGCCGTGCGGATGTAGAACATCAGGAAGCGGTCGATGTAGCGGATCAGCGTGACGTCGTCGAGATCGGTAGCGAACAGGTCCGCGTGCCGCGGCCGCATGCCGCCGTTGCCGCAGACGTAGAGATTCCAGCCGCGCTCGGTGGCGATCACGCCGAAGTCCTTGGACTGCGCCTCGGCGCACTCGCGCGTGCAGCCGGAGACGGCGGACTTGATCTTGTGCGGGGCACGCAGACCCTTGTAGCGGTTTTCGATGAGCAGCGCCATCGCCACGCTGTCCTGCACGCCGTAGCGACACCAGGTGCTGCCGACGCAGGACTTCACCGTGCGCAGGGCCTTGCCGTAGGCGTGACCGGTCTCGAAACCGGCATCCACCAGCTCGCGCCAGATATGGGGGAGCTGATCGAGACGCGCGCCGAACAGGTCGATGCGCTGCCCGCCGGTGATCTTGGTGTAGAGGTCGTATCTCTTCGCGACGTCGGCGATCACGCGCAACTGATCCGGCGTGATCTCCCCGCCCGGGATGCGCGGCACCACCGAATAGGTGCCGTCCTTCTGCATGTTGGCGAGGAAGGTATCATTGGTATCCTGCAGGCCGACGTGCTCCTGCTTCAGCACATGCTCGTTCCACAGGGAGGCCAGGATGGACGCGACCGCGGGCTTGCAGATGTCACAGCCGCGGCCACGCCCGTGACTTTCCAGCAGGCCGGCGAAGGTGCGGATGCCCTCCACCCGGCAGATATGGAACAGTTCCTGCCGGGAAAACCGGAAGTGTTCGCATATATGGTTGTCGACCTCCACACCCCGCGCCGCGAGCTCCGCGTCCACCACGCCCTTCAGCAGCGCCGCGCACCCCCCGCAGCCGGTGCTGGCGGCGGTGGCGGCCTTGACGGCGGCGAGCGATAGGGCGCCGCCGTCCATGGCGTGGATGATGGCGCCCTTGGTGACGTTGTGGCAGGAACAGAGGATGGCGGAATCCGGCAGGCTGGCGGCGCTCAGCACCGGCGTATCGACCCGACCGGGCAGGATCAGCGCCTCCGGGTCCTCGGGCAGGGCGATGCCGTTGAGGTAGTACTGCAGCAGGGTATCGTAGTCCGCGCAGTCGCCGACCAGCACCGCGCCCAAAAGTTTTACGCCGTCCGCGGAGACGTTGATGCGCTTGTAGACGTTCTTTTTCTCGTTGGCGTATTCATAGCTGAGCCCGCCCGGCGCCTGGCCCTGGGCGTCGCCGATGGAACCGACGTCCACGCCCAGCAGCTTCAGCTTGGTGCTCATGTCGGCGCCGGTAAAGGGGATCTTTTCCTCGGTCAACTGGCTGAGCGCGGCGTCGGCCATGCGATAGCCGGGCGCGACCAACCCGTAGATGCGGTTGCCCGCCAGGGCGCATTCGCCGATGGCGTAGATGTCGGAATCGCTGGTGCGGCAGTGATAATCGACGACGATGCCGCCCCGCTCACCGACGCGCAGGCCCGCCTCGCGCGCCAGCGTGTCCTGGGGACGGATGCCGGCGGAGAAGACGATCATGTCCGTGTCCAGGCCGCCCTTGTCGGCGAACTGCATCTTCAGCCGGTGCGAGTCTCCGGACACGATCTTCGTCGTGGCCTTCCCGGTATGCACCTTCACGTCCAGCGCCTCGATCATCCGCCGCAGGAACTGGCTGCCGCGCGGATCGAGCTGCACGTTCATGAGGCCCGGGGCGAATTCGACCACGTGGGTCTCGAGGCCGAGATGCTTGAGCGCGTTGGCGCATTCGAGCCCGAGCAGGCCGCCGCCGATCACCGCCGCCGACCGCGAGGCCTGGGCCTGGACCCGGATCAGTCCCAGATCGTCGATGGTCCGGTAGACCAGGCATTCGGGCCGGTCCGCGCCGGGGATGGGCGGCACGTAGGGATAGGAGCCGGTCGCCAGCACCAGCGTGTCGTAGGCGAAACGCCGCCCCAGCGCGGTCGTCACCGTCTTGGCCCCGCGGTCGATCGCGACCACGGCCTCGCCTAAGATCGCCTGAATGCCGAGCGCCCGATACCGCGCGCGGCTGGCCAGGGCCAGGTCCTCGGGTTTCTTTCCGGCGAAGATCTCCGACAGATGGACCCGGTCGTACGCCGGGCGCGGCTCGGCGCCGATCACCGTGATCTCGAACGGACCGGGCAGCGCGGCCAGTTTCTCCGCGTAGTAGTGACCCACCATGCCGTTACCGACGATGACTATCTTTCGTGCCTGCATTGCCGACTCTCTATTCTTAATCAAACCCTGGGATGAACCTTTGACCAGGAGACAAAAAAGCCCGCGCCCCCGGATTGGGGATGCAGGCTCCATTACCTGATCAATTTCTCTGTAGCGAACCGCTTGTCGCGACCGGCGCCGGGTCAGGCCGAAGGTCGAAAGCGTCGCATGCTGTGCGTTACAGAAATCGTGCCAGGACGTTCATGCCGGCGACAAAGGAGGGAAAGATGATGCGAATACAATTAATTAGTTTCTTCGAGACCCGATTTTCCAAACATCGGGTAACGACCGATGATGCACTGAAATCGACTTTGGAGCGGCCATCTGCACTATTGCTGTGCGACACAAATGGTCCGGGATGTCCATGGCTCGTGCCCTGAGCTTCGATTGAGTGGCGGCTGTGCAGCGAACCGCCGGCGACAAGGGATCAGTTTCACGAGGACCAAGTCGCGCCGTAAAGCGGTGTCGGCTCGAATGAATTGTCAGGCGCCATCCGACGCCCGCTCCCACGATGCCATCGGGCCAGACCTGCGACGAAATAGTGGGTGGCAGCCTGGAAGAGCCACTTCGTCCCAGCGCGACAGGACATGCGGACTGCGCACCGCGAGCTTGCGCTGCAAGTGTTGCCACTCATACGCGAGTTGACCCGATGTTACCGGGATAGGGAGGACTTTCCTGACCGGCCCGACTTTGGAACGGTTGAAGCTGTAACCGCGCTGCATGGCCTCGTCGTAGATAGTCGCCAGGTACGAGTTCATGGCCGTGCGCGGATGGGGGTGCGCCTTGAATCGCTCCAGTTGCGGATGATGGAGGTACCCCCGCGTCTCGCCACGAAGAACGGCTTTGGCCAACAGGGCCTCACGCCACAGCGCGACCAGGCCTTGCGCGTCCAGGTATCTGGGATGCAGTGACCAGAGACGCATGAAGTGGCGCCTAACGCCATGCATTACCGGCAGCAAAAAGCAGAGCGACGAAGGAATGGCGCTTTTTGCTGTCCGAGTGCATGCGATTGTTAGGAGTTTCTAGCACTAGCCGCGCTCTTTGCAGATTGATTCGAGGCCTCCGCATAACTGTTCAGCTGCCTCAAGTACAAGTCGCAGATCTGGAACTATCATCATTCCTGTACGTATATAATGATATCGCTTAGTCTTATACTCATCGTTCATCAAGACTATTACAGCCCAATGAGCATCTGTGAGTGTGACGTTCGATTCTATTCCTCGCTTCCGCGCCTCTTCCACAAGTGCCTTGAGATCGTGACGAAATTTGTTCTTGAGGTCTTCAAGCGCAACACCTTGGGTCAAGAGAAATGCTTTTAGAGAAAGCTCTATTGATTGACCCAGCAATGAAAAATAAGGAACGAAAGGCTGGTTGGGATACTGAGTCAAAACGTATACCGCTGCCTTCCGATAATCATCCCCATATCTCCATATTCCATAGGGCGTTGTTTCGTTGACCTCGGCCATATCTCTTCAAAAGCTAGCCACTGCGATCGTTATACCGATTGCTATTACTACCATGTTCAACAAAATTCCTAATCGATTCTCGAAAAATCAATCTATCAACCAAAAGCCGCATTAAATACGAGATATAAGCAACCAACAAAGCCAAATACTCCTAATGCCTTCAAAAAATATCCATTTCGTTTTTCTTTACTATCGATGACATTCCTGTAATCCTCAAATACCATCCTTAAAAAGAAGAGCATAAATACTGCACCTACTGAGAAAATAATAATCACCACCCAGTTTGGACTATGTACCAATGCAACCTTACCTGTATGCACTCCATAACGAGCATTTGCTTCTGATAGCCAAAATAATAGGAAAACCGACAATAGACCATGATTCGTAATTTTCATTATTATTCCTAACGACTGAGCTGAGCACCGCGCGTTGCTGTTTGAGCTTGGCACTTTATCCCTCACGCGTGCGCTCCAGCGAGGTATTAGCTTTTATGTCATCGCAGGGAATGTAGCGCCAATTTCATTTGCGCCGAGGATTCAATGCGTCTCCCCTCTAACGAACGACAGATCTCGTTCAAGTCATCTAGAACATTCTCAAGTATCTCCGTATCAATGGGGTCAGACTCCATTGAAAGCTCGACATAACCGGAAGACCAATCGAGTCTGACCCCATCGGTTCCACGTGGTTCAGGTTCACGATTCTGCGCCTGATATCGCCTAATTCTTGCGCCAGATCAGTGTAAAGTTGTTGGCGGGCATTTGTACACGCTGCTCCAGGGAGAAGCCATATTCGCTGGCGACTGCGCTAACCTCTCCGATATCACGCACGCCCCAGCTTGCATTGCGGGACTTCAAGGATTCGTCGAAAGTTCGATTGCTGTCCGAAACGTGCTGACCGTCTACCGAGTAAGGACCATAAGTGACGAGCACGGCTCCCGAGGACAGCAGCCGTCCCGCTCCCGAGAAGAGACCCAAGGTGACGCTCCAAGGAGAGATATGGATCATGTTGGCATTGTATATGGCTGTAACCTGCGTAATTGGCCAGTCAGCCTCGGTAACGTCAATTCGCAGTGGAGGCAGCAAGTTCGCCAACTTCGCCCGCCGCACGCGCTCTTGCAACGTGACCAGGTGCTCTGCATCAAAGTCACTCGGCTGCCAGATCAAACTCGGCAATGCCCGCGCAAAATGCTCTACATGCTGCCCCGTCGCTGCGGCCAACTCCAGCACTACCCCACTGGCCGGGAGCACTCGTCGCAGCACATCCAAAATCGGCTGTTTATTCCGCTCGGCCGCCGGCCACACGGGAAGTTCTTCAGCGTCGCTCATGGTGTGGCGCCTAATATCGATGGGGTCAGACTCCATTGAAAGCTCGAAAAGATCAATCGAGTCTGACCCCATCGGTTCCTTTAAAAATTCTCCGTTATAACGTAGCAGTTTTATATCTAACACGCATCCATGCCAGTTATCCGTTTGATTATTCAAAGGGATTATGGAGATCCTGCGGACAAATGAATCTTAACGGAATCATGTCGCCAAGGAAGGTCGATCATGAGCAAATCTCCATTGCCGGAGAAACTCCGCACGACCACTCGGGTACCGCACTACAGCTACCGCACCGATACGCATGTGCTCAATCGTGGTGGTAACGCGGTGATGAGTCCGCTCGATCGCGAACGAAGTGCATGAAGCGAGACCCATAGAATGAGAAGCGGAGGTCTGCCGCTCATTTTTCCTGAGGGCATCAGGTTCGATAGACATCGCGCCGATGCCCAACCTTGACGATCAATACGATGAGCCTGCCGTCCCTGATCTCGTAAACGATCCGATAGTCTCCCTGTCGGACACGGTAACGTTCCTGGCTCGACAGCTTTTCGCCGCCTGCCGGTCGCGCGTCATCCGTAAGCGCCTGGATGCATTGTAGGATTCGCTCGATATCCTGTTTCGGAATATCCCTCAGATCCTCGGCGACGGACTGTTTGAAAACCCGTTCATAGCTTGCCATGCGCCTTCAGATCGTTGAGCAGCGCTTCATAGGACATGACCGGTTCGGCGACACGATCTTCGAAGGCCGCGAGATCCTCCCGATCTTCGCGCAAGAACAGGCGCACGGCATCATTGACGATGTCCGATATGGACCGGTGCGTGTGCGCGGCCTTTAGTCGGATGGCCTTGTGCAACTCCGGCTTGAAATAGACCGTGGCGCGCTTCGACGTTCCTTCGCTCATGATGCTCACCTCCAGCAGGACCAATATAGCGATATGACATCACAACCGCATAACCGGGGACAGACCACGGTTTCCAGGGTATTCAGAGAATTCTCCGGCGTATCAGGCTGGAAACCGTGGTCTGTCCCCGGTTATGCCCGGTTATGGGGTCATTCCGGTATCCGTACGTCGCGCATGTAGCGGGAGATCATGCGCGCACGGAGGCCGAGCCAGCGTGAGTTGCCATGGATTTCGTAATAGCCCGGGCGCGGGAGCATGGCGGCGAGGCGGGCGGACTGCCAGTCGGTGAGGCCGATGGCCGGAATACGGTAGTAATGGCGCGCGGCGGCCTCGGCGCCGTAGACGCGCTCGCCCCATTCGGCCACGTTGAGATAGACCTCGAGGATGCGGCGCTTGCTCCACATGGCCTCGATCATCACGGTGATCAGCGCCTCCTCGCCCTTGCGCAGGAAGCTGCGCCGGCCGGACAGAAACAGGTTCTTGGCGAGCTGCTGGCTGATGGTGGAGCCGCCGGCGACGAGTTTGCCCTGCTTCAGGTTCTTGTCGAGCGCGGCCTCGATGCCTGCCCAGTCGAAGCCCTCGTGCTCCATGAAGCGCGCGTCCTCGGCCGCGACCACGGCGCGCTTGAGATTCATCGAGATGCGATCGTACGGCACCCAGCGATGATGCAGGCCGGCGTCGGGGTCGGCCTCCTGCAGACGCGCGAGGCGCGCCTCCATGAAGGCGCTGGCGCGCGGGTCGTGCCCCTTCCACCACCAGAGCTGCGCCAGCACCCACAGATTGAAACCGAGGAACAGCGCGCACAGGATGCCCGCCGTCCAGGCGAGAAAACGGCGGACGGGAGGCCGGCGCGTCTTCCCCTTGCGCCTGCGCGCGGACCCGAAGAGATCGGGGTTGATCTGGCGGAAACCTTTGGTGGCGCTCATGCTCGTGGTTTGGGGACAGATTTATAAATCTGTCCCCTTTCTTCCTAAAATAAATCTGTCCCCATTTTCCTTATTTTCCTTCAGCACGGCATTCCAGCGGTCGTGCTTCTCCGCCGCCGGCAGCGCGGCGTGCGCGGGGCTGGTGGACGGCAGCGCGTGATACGCCGGCAGCGCGAACCCGGTTCCGAGTCGCGGCAGCACGAATCGGCGATAGAGCGTGGCGGCCTTGCGACCGTTGAAGCAGATGGCGGCGATCGTCGGGTGATCGCGAAAGAGTCCGGCGAAATCATTGGGTACGACGGAGGCCGGGTCGATCGCGCTGTCCAGGCTGCCCGCGCGCCGGGCGCGCGCGACGACGTCCCACAGCGCGACGCGCGCCTCCCCGAGCCGGGCCAGGCGCTCTTCGTAGGGAGCGGCGCGCGGGATGGCGTGGACCCGTTCGATCAGGTCCCAGAACAGGTTACGCGGATGGGCATAGTATTCGCGGCGGCGCAGCGACTCGGCGCCGGGCAGGGAACCGAGGATCAGCAGACGCGCGCTGGGCGCGATCACCGCAGGCAGGCCGGTCAGCAGTTCGGACATGGCGCGCCTAGGGCTGTCCCGCGGATTTCTTGTACTGCTCCATCAGCGCCTTGAACTGCTCCGGCGTGATCTTCGGCTTACCGAAGCGCAGCGGCTCGACGGTCGCCGCGGCGCGGCGCACGATGCGGTCCAGAAGCCGACGGCCCCGGTCGACGGCGACGAGGTCGTAGCTGCCGGCGGGCAGATCGGATGGCAGCTCGACATGGCCCTCGCCGTCGCCATCGGGTGTCAGTGCGAGCGGCGGCAGGCCTTGCAGCGCGACGATCGTATCGCCGCCGGTGAGGTAGAGGAAGCCGTCGCGCGCCGCGAGCCCATCGACCGCGCCCAGCGTGTCGTAGCGGTTCAGCAGGCGCCAGCGCGCGGGATCGGCGACGTCGAAGGCGTAGACGCGGGAGCGGTCCGTCACCGCGTACAGGGTATCGCCATCGGGGCGGATATCGGTGATCTCACCGGCCAGCGGCAGGCGCGCCAGTTCACTCATGCCACCGTCGCCCAGCGCCAGGATGCGTACACCCTCGCCCGCCACGGCGAGATAGGCGCGCCGCCCGCTGACGCGCAGCGCGGTGATCTCGCCTTCCAGCGGATGCACAGTGAGCGGGCGGACCTTGCCCTGATCGGGCGCGGCCGCCATGAGCCCGCCCCCCCGCACGGCGAGATAGAAGCGGCCGTCGGCATAGGCGGCGGCGCTGATGCGGTCCTGCAGGGCATAGCGTGTCGCGATGCGCTCGGCGGGGTCGTACAGCGTGACGGCGCGTTCTTCGGTCAGCAGCAACCGATCGACCACGGCGCTCAGGCCGAGCGCGGGTGCCTCGAGCTTCAGGTCGTCGATCCGCCGCGTCTGGAACGGGTTCGCGATATCGAGCTCGGCGAGACGTCCGTCGCCGTGCAGCACGTAGGCGCGATCGCCGAGCGCGGCCACCTGCCGCGCATCGGCGAGATCGACGCCGGTCATCCAGGTCGGATTGAGCGGATTCTGCAGGTCAAACACCTGCACGCCGGCCGCGCCCTGCGCGACGAGGGCGTAGCGATCGTGCAGCGCGACGGCGCGCACCGCATCCCGGTGCGGATAGCCGCCGACGATGCGCGGCGCGGCCGGCGTCGAGACGTCGAGCACGCCGATGCCGCCCCACCAGTCCCTCACATAGGCGTGGTCGCCCGCGAGCTGCACGCCCCAGGCGGCGCCGTCGGTGTCGTAGCCGCCGACGATGCGCGGGCGCGCGGGATCGGCGACATCGACCACCTGCACGCCGGCGAGCCAGTCGGCGACATACAGCAGCGTGCCGCGGCGATCGAGCCCGCGCGCGTTGCCGGGCGTGGCGACGTGGCCGAGCGCGACCGGCCGCGCGGGATCGGAGATGTCGAGCACGTAGACGCCGCGATCGAAGAAGGCGACATAGGCGCGGTCGCCGTCGAGCAGCACCTCTTCCGCCGCGCCGCCCGGACTGAAGCGGCCGAGCTCGCGCGGCGCGCGCGGGTCGCGCACGTCGAACACCAGCAGGCCACTGTCGTCATCGGCGACGTAGAGCACGCCGTCGCGCACGCGCAGCGACCAGGCCTTGCCCGGCGTGTCGACCTCGGCGAGCGTGCGCGGCGCATGCGGATCGCCGACGTCGGCGACGACGAAACCGCCGCGATGCGAGGCGAGATAGAGCAGATCGCCGTCCAGCACCGGCGTATAGGCGAGGCCCGGCGTCGGCAGCTCGGCGATGCGCTCGGGGCGGCGCGGGTCGCGCACGTCCAGGATCTGCAGGCCGTGATCGTCGTCGGCGACGTAGGCGACGCCCGCGCGTACGACCACGCCCTTGGACGAGCCGTCGGTGTGGAAGCTCGACAGCAGCGCCGGGCGGACCGGGTCATGGAGATCGTACAGATGCAGGCCGGAGAACCAGTCGGCGACATAGGCGATACCGTCCGCGATGAAGACGCGGCGCTGGCCGCCGAGGTTGACCCCCTGGCCGAAGTCCAGACCCTCGTTGCCGAGGCGCGGCGTCTGCGGGCGCAGGTCGAAGACGGACAGGCGTCCATCGGAGAGCACGCCGGCGCGCGCCGCGTCCAGGCGGGCGGCGGCGCGCCGCCCCGGCGGGAGCAGGATCGTCTGCAGGCTCGGGAAGGCGGGGCGGCCGACGTCGAGCAGATAGACCCCGCCGTCGACGCCCTCGGCCAGCGCGCGCGCGCCGTCCGCGACGATGCGCCGCAAGGCCGGGATGCGGCGGAAACTGCCGAGCCAGCGCGGCGCGACAGCATCGCCCTCGAGGGTGAACACCGCGACGCCGGCGGCGCCGTCCGCGGCGAAGAGATGATCGCCGGACAGCGCCACGTCGAGCGCGGGGCCGGTGGTGCGCAGCACCGTGCCGGGCGCGGCTGGAGTCTCCGCGTCGAGCGCCAGGACCCCCGCCTCGCCGGCGGCGACGAACACCCGCGTCTCCGTCGCGGCGAGGCCGTGACCGCGCGCGGCCAGCGTGACGCGCGCGGTCACGGTGGGTTCGGCGCCGGACAGATCGAGCCGTTCCAGCGTGCGCCCGGCGAGCAGCCAGGCGCGCGCGCCGTCGAGGATCAGGTCGTCCGGCGCGTGCGCGAGACGGCGCCGCGCGCGCACGCGCGGCGCGGCGGGATCGCGGATGTCCACTACGAACAGATCCCGTTCTCCCGCCAGCAGCGCGGTATCGCCGTCGACGCGGATCCTCGACACGGGCGCGGCGAGCGGCAAACGCGCGGGCGGCGTCCCCTCATGCGCCGTGTCGAGGATGCGCAGCCCGTCGCGCCCGGCGGCGATAAAGGCCAGGTCGCCACGGAAGGCCAGGTCGCGCGCCTCCGCGCCGACCTCGAACGAGGCGCGCACGTACGGACCGCCGGGGGCGAGCAGATATTCCTGTCCCTGGCTGGAAGGGGCGAGATCGAGCACGAGTTCGCGCGCCGGCGCACCGCCCGCGAAACACATGGCCAGCGCGATGGCCGCGGAGAGGCGTCTCATGCGCGGCGCGCCGCCGTCAGAATGCTCGCCGCCGTTCACGGGCAGGGATTCGGGTGCGCCGCATGGATGGCCTCGATACCGGCGATCACCTCGTCGGACAGTTGCAGGTCGATGCTGGCGATGTCGTCGCGCAACTGTTCCAGCGTGGTCGCGCCGACGATGGTGCTGGTGAGGAATGGACGCGCGTTGACATAGGCGAGCGCCATCTGCGCCGGGTCGAGCCCATGACGCCGCGCCAGTTCGACGTAGGCGCGCACCGCCGGCGGCGCGGCCTCGCCGGTGTAGCGCCGGAAACGGGTGAATAGCGTGAGGCGCGCCGCCGGCGGGCGGGCGCCGTCGAGATACTTGCCGCTCAGCACGCCGAAGCCGAGCGGCGAATAGGCGAGCAGGCCGACCGCCTCGCGATGCGCGAACTCGGCGAGGCCGATCTCGAAGCTGCGGTTGAGCAGGCTGTAGGGATTCTGGATGCTGGCGATGCGCGGCCAGCCGCGCGTCTCCGCCAGGCGCAGGAACCGCGCGACGCCCCAGGGGGTCTCGTTCGACACACCGATGTGGCGCACCTTGCCGGCCGCGACCAGGTCGGCGAGTGCGGCCAGCGATTCCTCGATCGGCACCGGGACATCGTCCGGATCGTGCCTGTAACCGAGCTTGCCGAAGGTGTTGGTGCGGCGGTCGGGCCAGTGCAGTTGATAGAGGTCGATGTAGTCGGTCCGCAGGCGCGTCAGGCTCGCCTCGAGCGCGGCCTCGATGTTGGCGCGCGTCAGGCGCGTGTCGCCGCCGCGCACATGGGTGAGATCGTCGGAGCGACCCATGACCTTGGTCGCGAGGATCACGCGGTCACGATTACCGCGGGCCTTGAACCAGCTTCCTATGTATTCCTCGGTGCGGCCGTAGGTCTCGGCCCTGGGCGGCACCGGGTACATCTCCGCGGTGTCGATGAAGTTCACGCCGGCCGCGAGCGCGGCGTCGAGCTGCGCGTGCGCCTCGCGCTCGCTGTTCTGCTCGCCGAAGGTCATGGTGCCGAGGCAGATGCGGCTCACCTCGAGACCGGTGCGGCCGAGCGGGGAATAGCGCATGCCCATGCGGGGGTCTCCGCTCAGAGCCTCGACAGCACCTGCTCGGCGGCGATCAGCGTCTGCTTGATCTCGGCCTGGCCGTGCGCGGCGGATACGAAGCAGGCCTCGTAGGCCGAGGGCGCGAGGTAGATCCCCTGTTCCAGCATGCCGTGGAAGAACAAGCGGAAGCGGTCGAGGTTGGAATTGGTGACCTGGTGGTAATCCTCCACCTTCTCCTCGTCGGTGAAGAAGACGCCGAACATGCCGCCGACGTAGTTGACGGCGAGCGGGATGTTGAAGGCCTTGGCGCGCGTCAGCAGGCCCTCGGCGATGCGCTTGGTGTTGGCGCTGAGGTTCTCGTAGAAGCCCGGCTGGGTCAGCTCCGTCAGCGTGGCGAGCCCGGCGGCGAGTGCGACCGGGTTGCCGGACAGCGTGCCGGCCTGATACACCGGGCCGAGCGGGGCGAGCTTTTCCATGATCGCGCGCCGGCCGCCGAAGGCGCCGACCGGCAGGCCGCCGCCGATGACCTTGCCCAGCGTGGTGAGGTCGGGCCGGACGCCGAAGCGCTGCTGCGCGCCGCCGAGCGCGACGCGGAAGCCGGTCATCACCTCGTCGAAGATCAGCACCGACTCGTACTGGTCGCACAGCGCGCGCAGCCCGCTGAGGAAGCCGGGCCTGGGCAGGACGCAGTTCATGTTGCCGGCCACGGGCTCGACGATGACGCAGGCGATCTGGTGCCCGACCTGCGCGAACACCTGCTCGACCTGCTCGAGGTCGTTGTACGACACCGTGATGGTGTGCTCGGCCAGCGCCACCGGTACCCCGGGCGAGGTCGGCACGCCGAGGGTCAGCGCGCCCGAACCGGCCTTCACCAGCAGAGAATCGGAATGGCCGTGGTAACAGCCCTCGAATTTCACGATCTTGTCGCGGCCGGTGTAGGCGCGCGCGAGCCGGATCGCGCTCATCGTGGCCTCGGTGCCGGAGCTGACCATGCGCACCATCTCGATGGAGCCGATCAGGCGGCAGAGCGTCTCCGCCATGCGCGTCTCGATCTCGGTCGGCGCGCCGTAGCCGAGGCCCAGGTCCACCGCGGCCTTCACCGCGGCGATCACCTTGGGATGGGCGTGGCCGAGGATCATCGGCCCCCACGAACCGACGTAATCGACATAACGGCGCTCGTCGGCGTCGACGATGTAGGCGCCCTCGGCGCGCCGGATGAAGAGCGGCTCGCCGCCGACGCCGCGGAAGGCGCGCACGGGGGAATTGACGCCTCCGGGGATCACCTTCTGGGCCTTGGCAAACAGTTCATGGGACTGGGTCATGGTCGCTTTCCTTATATATATGGCTCAGCAATAAATTGGGGACAGATTTATTTTTCTGACGCCCCGTATTGTTGGGGGACCGAATTCCCAAAAATAAATCTGTCCCCAATTTTTATGCTGTCAGCCCTTTGATTGCCTTGCGCTTTTAATAAATACATCTGTCCCCGACGGGGCAGCTGCGAACAGGGGCACGTAGGCCCGAGGAAAATGGGGACAGATTTATTTTTCGAGACCACTGATCTCGAGGCACTTAATCCCTAAAAAATAAATCTGTCCCCATTTTCCTCAAATCCGTCCCCGTACTGGCGGATCGAAAATAAATCTGTCCCCATTTTTGGCCGGCGCGAACAAGCGCGTATAGGCGCGCGCGGCGGCGGCCGGGTCGGCGGCGGTGAAGACGCCGCTCGCCACTGCGAGCATGTCCGCGCCCGCCTCCAGTACGGCGGCGCCGTTCTCCGGGGTGATGCCGCCGATCGCGGCGAGCGGGAGGTCGAGCGCCGCGCGCGCGCGCCGCAGCAGGTCCGGGTCGGCGCGTACCGCGTCGGGCTTGGTCGGCGACGGAAAGAAGCTGCCGAAGGCGACGTAGTCGGCCCCCGCGCGCGCGGCGGCCTGCGCGAGGTCGAGGCGATTATAGCAGGAGGCGCCGACGATCACGCGGTCGCCCAGCGCGCGCCGCGCCTCGGCGACCGTCGCGTCGTCGCGGCCGAGGTGCACGCCGTCGGCGCCGATCTCCCGCGCCAGCGCGAGGTCGTCGTTGACGATGAGCGGCACGCCGCGTGCGCGGCACAGCGCGGCCAGTTGCCACAGTTCGTCCCGCCGGGCCGCGTCCAGCGCCGCCTTGTTGCGGTATTGCACCAGCGCGCCGCCACCGTCGAGGGCGGTCGCGACGGCGGCGACGAGCCGGCCCGACGCCAGCCAACCGGTGTCGGCGATGAGATAGAGGCCGCGCAGCGCGGGGGCCTTCATCGGGCCGGTCCCCGCTCGGACCCGGCCCAGAACAGTCGGTTGGGGATGTGCTGCCCCATGCCGATGCGATACCCCTGCTTCAGGGTCTCCCAGGTATATTCCTGCGCCTCGCGCACGGCGTGCATGGGTTCGGCGCCATGCGCCAGCAGCCCGGCGATCGCCGCGGCGAGCGTGCAGCCGGAACCGTGGTACGTGCCGGGCAGGCGCTCCCACCCATAGCTGTCGATCAGGCGGCCGTTGCCGTAGAGGGTGTTGACGACGCCGGGGGTGGCCTCGTGCGTGCCGGTGACGAGCACGAATTCGGCGCCGCGCCCCGCCAGGGCGTGGGCGCAGGCCTCCAGCGAGTCGGCCTCGGGCGCGAGCGCGCGCGCCTCGAGGCTGTTCGGCGTCAGCACGGTGGTGAGCGGAAGGAGCAGCTCGACCAGCGCGTCGCGGACCTCATCGGTGGCGAGTTCGCCGCCGCTGCCGGAGCGGAGCACCGGATCGAGTACCACCGGCAGGCGCGGGTAATCCTTCAGGATCGTGTGCACCGCCTCGACCACGCCAACGCTGCCGAGCATGCCGAGCTTCACGGCCGCCACCTCCATGTCCTCGAGCACGGCGCGGATCTGCTGGATCAGCACCATCGGACTCACCGGCTCGAAGCCCATGAAACGCTGCGTGTCCTGCACGGTGAGCGCCGTGATTACCGGCGCGGTGTGACAGCCCATGCTGACCAGGGCCTCGATGTCGGCCTGGATGCCGGCGCCTCCGGTGGGGTCGGCGCCCGAGACGGCGATGACGACAGGGATCTTGTGATGTGGGCCCATGGTGGCGAGTCCGAATGCACGGGAGCGGTCATCGTTCGCCGGATCTCCGGCGATCCCGCTCTCCCGCCGCCGCAAACCGGCGGCTGTCGCCCATTCTAGCACCAAGGCGCCGTCGGCCACCCCGGTCGGACGCAGGGAAAACGGCGGCTAGAGTGAATCGAGCGGCGCGCCCCGCGCCGCCGCGCCCGAGGGCTGCAGCGTGGCGCCGAGCTCCCGCGCCCGCTCCAGGCGTACGCTCTCCGAATGATAGGTGACGCCGCGGAATTCGCCGTCCACGGCGATCATGGTGAGGAAATAGGTCTGGCCGGCGGCAAAGGAGAATTCCTTGGCGGTGCTCATCTCCTTGATATCGTGCGAGGGCCCCCACGAGGTGTCGGAGTGCACGGTGATCCAGACCGAACCCGGCTTCATCGGCACCAGGGCATATTCGCCCTTGGCGAGATCGAGCAGGTGGGTACGGTCCGCCTCGATCCTGAGCGCATTGTCGGCCACGCCCAGAGAGCGCTCGGTGCGCGGGCGGATGAAATAGACGCGGGCAGCGGCCTCGTCCCCGGTCGCGGCCAGCGGATGCCCCGACGCCAGGCGGCTCGCGGTGCAGGCGGCGAGGAGCGGCCCCAGGACGATCGCCGCCAGGAACGCGGCGATCGCGGTTCGAACCCGGATTCCGGATACAGTGGGCATGGCGCAGATAATCGCATCCCGCCCGCGGCAAGACAAGCCCGTCGACGCGGCGGGCGGTCCGATAAGCGGGTGAATGCACGGACTTTTCCCGGAAAAACCGGCAAATTGCGGCCGGATGCTTGTCAACTTCCCCCCGGTTTGATCCAATAGGCAACCTATCCGTCATAGTTTGGGAATCCGTCCCGGCCATTCCATCGGTTGATTGCCCATCTCCGGGGAGGCGTGTCTCCTGCCGCCGGGTGGACCGACGCGGCGCCCGGCGTCGCGGGCCGCCGGGATCCTCTACGACAACAATCTGAATTTAAAAATATTTCACATTCGAGGAGCTGTGCCATGTCAGTGAAACATCCCGTCATCGCCGTCACCGGCTCGTCCGGCGCGGGCACCACCACGGTGAAGAACGCCTTCGAGCACCTGTTCCGCCGCCAGGGGGTCAAGTCGGTCATCGTCGAGGGAGACGCCTTCCATCGCTACGATCGCCAGGACATGAAGAAGGCGGTCGCGGAGGCGAACGAGCGCGGCGAGACGCTGAGCCACTTCGGGCCCGAGGCCAATCTGTTCGACAAGATCGAGGAGCTGTTCCGCAGCTACAGCGAGACGGGCAAGGGCCACACGCGCAAGTATCTGCACGACGAGACGGAGGCCGCGCCCTACAAGCAGTCCCGGGGGACCTTCACGCCGTGGGAGGAGATCGCGTCCGGTTCCGACCTGCTGTTCTACGAGGGGCTGCACGGCGGCGTGGTGAACGACCAGGTCGACATCGCGCGCTGGGTCGATCTGCTCATCGGGGTGGTGCCGATCGTGAACCTGGAGTGGATCCAGAAGATCCACCGCGATACCTCATCGCGCGGCTATTCGGCCGAGGCGGTGACGGACACCATCCTGCGTCGCATGCCCGATTACGTCAACACCATCACCCCGCAGTTCTCGCGCACCGACATCAACTTCCAGCGCGTGCCGGTGGTCGACACCTCGAACCCGTTCATCGCGCGCGACATCCCGACCCCGGACGAGAGCCTGGTGGTGATCCGCTTCCGTTACCCCGAGAAGCACGACTTCCCGTACTATCTCGCCATGATGAAGGATTCCTGGATGTCCCGCCCCAACACCATCGTGGTGCCGGGCGGCAAGATGGGCCTGGCGATGGAGATCATCCTGCAGCCCATCGTCCACGAACTGGTCGAAAGAAAGCGCGCCTGACCGGTCAGGGCGCGGGCGTGATCGCCTGCACCGAACCGAAGCTGCGCGCGAAGGGATCGTTGCGACTCACCTGCGGCGGGAGCGACTCCAGTTCCCGCCGCGCCTCGCCCCAGCTCGGGTAGCTGTTGTACAGCACCATATACCAGGGCTTGCCGCTGCGCTGCACCTCCACCACCATCACCTTGCCCGGCAGCGCGTAGCGGGCGATGAATTCGTCCACATCCTCCCGCGTGTCCGCCCCGGCCAACTGTATCGTATAGAAAGCGGGATTCTGCGCCCGCAGCCATGTGTTGCCTTCGAGCGCCGGGGCTTGTTCGGCGGCGCGCGGCGGCGATGCGGCGGACTTCGGCTCCGGTGCCGGTGCCGCGGCGGGCGGCGCCTGCGCGATCTCTTTCACGGGTTCGGGCACGGGTTCCGGTTTGGATTCGGATTTGGACTCGGGTTTGGGCTCGGACGCCGCGACGGGGGCGACGGCACGCACCGGCTCCGGCGCCGCGACCTCCGCAACGGTGGGCGCGGGAACGGCGGCGGTCCGCACCGGGGCCGCCTCGCGCGCGGGCGGAGACGGCGCCTTCGGCGCGACCGCCTCCACCCCGGGATCGTCGCGCTCCACGGCACCGGCCGCGACGGCCTCATCCGGCAGCCGGACCGACGTGCCGGACGCCTCGATGCCGGCGGTCGACATCAGCCGCGCCACCGCCTCGTCGTCCGCGGGGCCCCCGAAGATCGCGTAGAGCAGCAGCCCGATGCACGCCAGCGGGACGGCGACGACGACGGCCGGAAGCAGCATGTGGCGGAGACGGGCGATGTGCTGCTGCCGACGGGCGCTGCGGTAACGCCGCGGCCGCGCGCCGTCCAGCAACTCTCCGGCGACCCGCTTGATGTGCTGCGGCAGGCCGCCCGAGGCACGATGGATGCGCTGGACCTGGGTCTCGTCGAAACCCACCGACTCGGCCATGCCGGCGCTTTCGATGCGCGCGCGCAGATAGTCCGCCGTCTCCTGCGCCGAGAACTGCGGGAGTCCTACCCGGGTCAGGCCGCGCCCCCGGTAGGGCGCGAACGACGGCAGCTTGAGCGCGGCGTCCAGTCGCGCCGGGCTCATGGCGACCACGATACCGAGCCGGCTGCCGGCCTGCTCCACCGCGCGCTTCAGCGCGAACAGCAGACGCAGCGCGAACACCGACAGCCGGTCGGCGTCGTCGACGACGATCAGGCAACCCGCATCGCGGCGGCCGCGTTCGATCAGTTGCGCGAGCAGGGCCTGCATGTCGGCGGCGGGGTCCGCGCAGAAGGCGCGCCGCAGACAATCGAACACGTAGCGCTCGCCCTGCGGAATACGCACCTCGATGTAGCACACCTCGCGGTTCGGGCCGACGCGCTGTTGCAGCATGCGCACGAAGGTGGTCTTGCCGCAGCCGTGCTCCCCTTCCACCACGGCGACCGTGTCGCTGTCGAGCGCCGCCCGCGCGATGCGGGCGTGACAGTCGCGCAGCGCGGGGGTCTCGAAATAGCGGTCGGGGACGGCGGTGGAAAACGGCGATAATGCGGTGGCGGCGTCCGGCGGCGTGACGGGCTCCTCCGTCCGGCCGGCATCCACCAGCGAGAGGCGCGAACGGGACATCTCTTTTCCCTGCATGCGTCCGATCCTGATTCCTCGAGCCATTCCTTAAATATTCCACGCGGGGCCGGCAAGCCGGCAGTGTACGCCAGAATGCGGCCGGATAAAAACTCCGGGAGGACCCGCGCCCGCACGACGCCCGCCATTCTATCCCCCTCCCGGCGCGCCTGACTACCTGCCGCGCCGGGAGGCCTTGTGCTAGAGTGCGGCGGTGGATCCGCTGCTCGGGACATTCATCGTTCTGCTGGTGGTCATCGACCCCATCGGGCTCGCGCCTTTGTTCTACGCGCTGGCGCGCCACCAGACCCGTGCCCAGCAGCGCCGCACGGCCGTGCAGAGCGTCGCCCTCGCGACCGGCATGCTGCTGATCTTCTTTTTCATCGGCGACGCCCTGCTCCGCGTGCTGGGCATCGGCATGCCCGCGTTTCGTATCGCCGGCGGGGCGCTGCTGTTCCTGCTCGCCATCGACATGGTGTTCGCGCGCCAGTCCGGTCTGCGCTCGACCACCGCGCGCGAACAGGAAGAGGCGGTCTCCCGCAGCGGCATCGCGGTCTTTCCCCTCGCCTTTCCACTCATCGCCGGCCCGGGCTCGCTCACCACGGTGCTGCTGATGGCGTCGACGTGGGGCAGCCGCCAGGAGTTCATCGGCATGCTGGTCGTGCTGCTGGCGGTGCTGCTGCTGGCCCTGCTGTCGCTGCTCGCCGCCCCCTATCTGATGCGGCTGCTGGGCGAGACGGGCGCCAACGTCGTGAGCCGCCTGCTGGGACTGATCCTGGCCGCGCTCGCCGTGCAATACATCCTGGACGGCGTAACCATGAGCCTCACCGGCCAGTCGTGAGCGCCGAAAACCCGGGACAGATTTATTTTTCGGAAACCGTCATGAAATCAGCGACATTCCCTGGCGGAACGAAAAATAAATCTGTCCCCGATTACGGTGGAAAATAAATCTGTCCCGGGTTTTCGGGCGAGACTTCGAGGCACGATCGTGCTAGCGTGAGGCCATGCTCGAACAGGCCGACGGAAGCAATCGTCTCGCGGGCGAAACCAGCCCCTATCTGTTGCAGCACGCCCATAATCCGGTCGAATGGTATCCCTGGTGCGACGAGGCCCTCGCGCGCGCCGTGCATGAGGACAAGCCCATCCTGCTGTCCATCGGCTACTCGGCCTGCCACTGGTGCCACGTGATGGCGCATGAATCCTTCGAGGACCCGGCGACCGCGGCGCGCATGAACCGATTGTTCGTCAACATCAAGGTCGACCGCGAGGAACGGCCGGATCTCGACACGATCGATCAGCTCGCGCACCAGATGCTGGCCCACCGCTCCGGCGGCTGGCCGCTCACCATGTTCCTGACCCCGGGCAGCCTGGTCCCCTTTTTCGGCGGCACCTACTTCCCGCCGGCGCCGCGCTACGGCATGCCCGCCTTCGGCGAGCTCCTCGAACGCGTCGCCGCCTTTTATCACGAACACCGCCAGGACCTCGAGGCGCAGAACGCCGAGCTGATGACGGTGTTCGCCTCGCTGGGCGCGCATGCGCCGGCGGACCACGCGGCGATGCCGGAGGCCTCTGTGCTCGACATGGCGCGCCACCAGCTCGCCCACAGCTTCGACCCCGGACAGGGCGGCTTCGGCCAGGCGCCCAAGTTTCCGCACCCGCCCAACATCGAGCGTCTGCTGCGCCACTGGGCCGCCTCCCGGCAAGGGGGACGACCCGACGAACAGGCCTTGCACATGGCGGTGTTCACGCTGGAAAAGATGGCGCGCGGCGGGATCTACGACCATCTCGGCGGCGGCTTCTGCCGCTACTCGGTGGATGGGCAGTGGATGATCCCGCACTTCGAGAAGATGCTGTACGACAACGCGCAGTTGCTCCCGCTCTACGCCGAGGCCTGGCGCGCGGTCGGCACGCCGCTGTTCCGGCGCACCGCGCTGGAGACGGCGGACTGGGTCATACGCGAGATGCAATCGCCCGCGGGCGGCTATTATTCGGCGCTCGACGCGGACAGCGAGGGAGAGGAAGGGAAGTATTACGTATGGACGCGCGACGAGGTGCGCGCCCGGCTCGACGCCGCCGGCTATGAGGTGTTCGCGCGTCGCTTCGGCCTCGATCGCGAGGCGAACTTCGAAGGGCACTGGCATCTGCGCGTCACCGCGACGGTGGCCGAGATCGCGCGCGCGCTCGACGAACCCGAGGAGACGATCCGCCGCCGTCTGGACGCGGCGCGCGCCGGGCTGCGCGCCGCGCGGGAAAGGCGCGTGCGCCCCGGGTGCGACGACAAGATCCTGACCGCCTGGAACGCCCTCATGATACGCAGCATGGCGATCGCCGCGCGGTGGCTGGAGGAACCCCGCCTGCTCGACTCCGCCGAACGCGCGCTCGCGTTCATCCGCGGCCGGCTGTGGGACGGTGATCGCCTGCTGGCGACCTGGCGGGACGGCCGGGCGCATCTGCGTGCCTATCTGGACGATTACGCCTTCCTGCTCGATGCCCTGCTCGAACTGCTGCAGACGCGCTGGCGGAACGAGGATCTCGACTTCGCCCTCCGGCTCGCGGAGGCCCTGCTCACCCGGTTCGAGGACCGCGAAAACGGCGGCTTCTTCTTCACCGCGCACGATCATGAGACGCTGATCCACCGCCCCAAGCCCTTCGGCGACGACGCGCTGCCCGCCGGCAACGCCGTCGCGGCGCGCGCGCTGGGGCGGCTCGGTCATCTGCTCGGCGAGACGCGCTATCTGGACGCGGCGGAACGCACCCTGCGCGCCGCCTGGCCGCAACTGGCGGAACTGCCCTATGCGCACAACGCCATGCTGGATGCGCTGGAGGAATACCTAGCACCGCCCCGGCTGGCGCTGATACGCGCCGGCGCCGGGGAACGGGCGGAATGGCTGCGCGTCGCGCGCTCCACCGGCGACCCACGCCTGCTCGCCTTCGCCATCCCGCCCGACGCCGGCGCGCTGCCGGGCGTGCTCGCCGCCCGCGGCGGCGAGGGGTCGGGCGCCACCGCCTATGTATGCCGGGGCACGAGCTGCTCGGCGCCCGCGCATACCCCGACCGAACTGCTCGCCCGCCTGCAGGAACCGAACTGAAATTCGGGGACAGATTTATTTTTCGGCGTCCATCGGGGGCGATCCCGGGTGAAAAAGGCGGGTATCGTCCCTCCACCTCTCGTGAGCCCGTCTTCCCGATTCCGCGGCGAGAGTTGATAACCCGTTGTTTCCAATGGCTGGCCGAAAAATAAATCTGTCCCCAATTCCTCGAACCCCCGCCCGGCCGGGCTTCAAAAAATAAATCTGTCCCCGAATTTCAGTCCTGCATTTCATGGTCTCCGGGTTTCGGTGTATGTTACACGGCATGGCGGCCGCGCCGTTTTCCACCCGACACTATGAGCGAGAATGCATCATGACCCTGACCCGATCGCTGTTGCTGGGCCTCCTCTGTACCCTGAGCCTGTTCGGCGCCGCGCGCGCGGACGAGCCCGAGTCGATGCTCGACCGCGTCGAATTCCAGACCCAGGCGACGCGCGAGGTCGACAACGACCTCACCCGCGTCGTGCTCGTGGCGGAAAAGGAGAACGCGGACCCCGCGCGCCTGGCGGACGAGATCAACCGCGCCATGGACTGGGCCTTGCGGACCGCGCGCGCCCAGGCCGGGGTGCGCAGCCGCAGCGGCGCCTATCAGACCTATCCGGTCTACGACCAGCAGCGCATCGTGCGCTGGCGCGCCGCGCAGGAGCTGATCCTGGAAAGCGAACAGAACGCCGTGCTCAACGGCCTGGTCGGGCGGCTGCAGGAGCGCCTGCAGGTGCGTTCGATGGATTTCGGCGTCTCGGAACAACAGCGGGCGCGCATCGGGCAGGAGCTGACCGACGAGGCGCTGGACAATTTCCGCCAGCGCGCCCAGTCCATCGCGCAGCGGCTCGGCGCCGCCGGCTACGATATCGTGCGCCTGCAACTGCAGGATGACGCGGGCGCCCCGCCGATGCCGGTGCACACCATGGCGCGCATGCTGAAGGCGGAGGACACCGCCGTCGCGAGCGAGGCCGGCACCAGCCGGGTCGGCGTCGGCGTCTATGCCGTGATCCAGTTGCGCCGCTGAGGCGCGCGGAGGACGCGGTCATGGACGCCCCGGTCACCGGTATCGCGCATTCGATCCAGCTCGCCGTCGCGCCCGTCTTCCTGCTCGCCGGCATCGGCGGCCTGCTCGGCGTGCTCACCAACCGCATCGGGCGCATCATCGACCGCAGCCGCAAGCTGCAGGATCAGCTCCCCTCCAGCGCCGAGGCGCAACACGCCGAACTGCGCGACGAACTCGGCCTGCTGGCCCGGCGCGCGCGGCTGATCAACGGCGCCATCGCGCTGTGCACCGCCAGCGCCCTGCTGGTCTGCGTGGTGATCGCGGTGCTGTTCCTCGGCTCCTTCGTCTCGCGCAGCATGGCGGCGCCGATCGCCCTGCTGTTCATCGGCGCGATGCTGTGCCTGATCTCGGCGCTGCTGCTGCTGATGCGCGAGATCCTGCTGTCGACGGCGCGCCTGCGCATCGGCGCCTGATCTCAGGCCGGGCGCGCGGACAGTTTCGCGTTCACCCACAGGGCCAGCGCGCGCCAGAAGCTCGGCCGCGCACCGCAGCCCTTGTCGATCTCGATCGACAGCACCGACGCCTCCTGGCGGGCGGGCGGCGCACGCTTCTCCACCCGCGTGATGATGCCGCTATTGGTCTCGTAGACCTTGTAGACGTACTCCGGATCCATCGTGCTGTAGGTCGAGCTGCCGTAGCTCGCGTCGAACAGGAAGTTGAACGGGCCCAGGAGCTCGGTGAACCGCACCAGGTCGACCGCGCCCGCGTCCTCGAGCGCGTAGGAGACCTTGGCGCGCCGGTTCTGCTCCTCGACGAGCCGGTAGCGTCCCTCGATGCGCTCGAGCCGGTACAGCGGATCGAGTCCGATCAGGGTGCCGAGCGGTTTCCACTTCACGAACTGGCTGTCGATGCGCCACTGGTCACCGTACAGATCGAAGGTGCGCACGGTACAGCGGTCGCCGGTGGTCAGGCTCGCCCGGTACACCTGCTCACCGAGCGGCTCGAAGGTGAGCTCGGCGATCAGCGACTCGAAGGTCAGGCGGTGAAAGGTGTAGTACCAGGAGGAAAACAGCACGGCCAGCGCGAACAGCAGGACCAGCACTGTGAACCACGTGTATCTGAAGAACCTGCCCACGGCGACACCTCGCTGCTGCATAAAGCCCGTCACGGCGCCCCATTCTATCCCAGCCGGGTGCGCCCCGCCCGAGAACCCATGCCTATTATCGGCCATCCCGCCCCCGCCACGACGGCGCCGGGGCGGGACGACAGCCGCGCCGCCCCTCTGCTATGCTGGACCCCCATCGTTCGTAGGCGTCGATCATGCCGCTGCCGACCTTCCTGCTGCTCCTGTTGCTGCTTTCCCTGCCCGCCGCCGCGGCGGATCCGGTCTGGGTGGAGGGCTGGCGCGCCACCTCTCCGCTCACCACGGCGCGAGCGGGCGCCGCCGTACTCGAGGCCGGCGGGCATATCTACGCGCTGGGCGGGGTGGACGGCCGCGACTTCCTCAAGACCGTGGAATACGCACCCATCCGCGCCGACGGCTCGCTCGGCGAATGGCACCTGACCGCCCCGCTCAAGGAGGCGCGCGGCTTCTTCGACGCGGTGGCGCACGGCGGGTATCTCTACGCCGCGGGCGGGGGCAACGGTCCCAACGGCGAGCACCTGCTCGCCTCGGTGGAACGCGCGCCGATCCGCGCCGACGGCCGCCTCGGTCCGTGGGAAACGCTGCCCGTCGCGCTCAACCTGCCGCGCCGCTGCGTCAAGCTCGCGGTGGTCGGAGACACGCTCTACGCCCTGGGCGGTTTCGGCGGCACACTGCTGGACACCGTCGAACGCGCGACCTTCACCGCCGGCGGTCTCGCGCCGTTCGCCGTCGAACCGGCGCGCATGACCCTGCCGCGCTACGTCAATGCGGCGAAGGCGCACGACGGCAGGCTGTACGTGCTCGGCGGCCACAATGAAAACGAAGGCACCGGGCTCGCCGCGGTCGAATACGCGGTGATCGACGGCGGCGGGGACATCGCCGCCTGGAAGCGCACCTCCGACATGGGCACGGGGCGCTACGCCCTGTCCGACCTCGTCCATGGCGACCATCTCTACGCGCTCGGCGGGCTCGACGGCGCGCGCTACACCGATTCGATCGAGCTGAGCCGCATCCAGCCCGACGGTTCCCTGTCGTCCTGGCGCACGACCACCCCGCTCTCCTCGCCACGCGCCAACTTCGGGGCACTGGAACATGGCGGACGTGTCTACATCGTCGGCGGTACCAATCGCGACGGCTATTACCGCAGCGTCGAGGTCGCCGCATTCGACGCCGCCGGCGACATCGGCTACCGCGCCACGCCGGAAGAAGCGGCGGCGGCCGCGACGCAGCACGCGGCCGCACACGCCGAACGGGCGCGTGCGTCGAAGCTGCCCAACGCAGGCGAGGTGCGGGAGATCCTGCACACCGAGGCATACAGCTATATCCGGGTCGCGGGTGAACACGGCGAGCAGTGGATCGCGTCCTCCCGCCTGGACTGCCCGGTCACGCGCCGGATCCGCTACAGCCGTGGCACGGAAATGACCGGCTTTCACAGCCGCGCGCTCGGGCGCGACTTCGATTCGATCCTGTTCGTCGAGGGCGCGGAATGCGTCGAATGACGCGGCGCTCGTATTTCTGATGCCTGAATTACAGGCCGCGCGGTGTCCGTGCCTATGCGGAGCTGCATCTTACCCTCTCCGCCCCCGAGGGCGGAGAGGGTAAGATGCGCTGGGCGATGACGATCCGAAATCCCCCCACCTCCCCCGGCCCCTTCCCCCGCACGCGGGCGGAGGGGAGAAAAAATCACCGCCACGTGGGTACGCGGGTTGGGCGGGGCATGTAGGTCGGGCTGAGGAACGAAACCCAACGTCAGCCAGGATTGTTGGGCTTCGCTGTGCTCAGCCCAACCTACGGACTGCATTATCGGGTGGGCACGCTCCCCGTGCCCACCCTACGAATCTGTTCGCCGAGCGGCCGGCGTGCGTCAGATAGCGGAATCGAAGCAAATGTAGGCTGGGCTGAACGAAGTGAAGCCCAACGCCGTACCCGTGAATCGCCGGGCTTCGCTACCAGCCCATGAACGAACGGGGGTTCAGAGAGCCGCGCCGAAGGCGGCGCGGTAGCGCGCCGCGAACTCCTCCGGCGTGAAGCGGTGGTTCTGCGTGCCGGGGTGTTCGATCTTGATCGCGCCCATCAGCGAGGCGATGCGCGCGGCGGTGGGCAGGTCCTTGCCCAGCATCAGCCCGTGCAGCAGGCCGGCGCGGTAGGCGTCGCCGCAGCCGGTCGGGTCCACCACCCCGGAGGGTTTCGCCGGCGGGATGTCGATCTCCCTCTTCTCGGTGTAGATGCGCGAACCCTGGGCGCCGCGCGTGATGAACACCGCCTCGACGTGTTCCGCCATCTCGTGCGGCGACAGGCCGGTGCGTTCCTGCACGAGCTGCGCCTCGTAGTCGTTGACCGTGAGGTAGGTGGCCATACGCAGGAAGGTGCGCAGATCGTCGCCGTCGAACATCGGCAGGCCCTGGCCGGGATCGAAGATGAACGGGATGCCGGCCTCGAAGAACTGTTCGGCGTGCTGCAGCATGCCGTCGCGGCCGTCGGGCGAGACGATGCCGAGCGTGATGCCGCGGTCGCGCGGGACACGGTTCTCGTGCGCGAGCTCCATCGCCCCGGGATGGAAGGCGGTGATCTGGTTGTCGTCGAGGTCGGTGGTGATATAGGCCTGGGCGGTATAGCGGTCGGGGAATTCGCGGATCAGCTCGCGACTGATGCCGTTCTTGTCCATCCAGCGCGCGTAGGGCTCGAAGTCCTTGCCCACGGTGCCCATGGGCAGGCCGTCGCCGCCGAGCAGCTTCAGGTTATAGGCGATGTTACCGGCGCAGCCGCCGAACTCGCGCCGCATCTGCGGCACCATGAAGGACACGTTCAGCATGTGGATCTTGTCCGGCAGGATGTGCCGCTTGAAGCGGTCCGGGACGATCATGATGGAGTCGTAGGCAAAGGAACCGCAGATGAGTGCCGTCATGGTCGTTATCCTTGCAGTATTTGAAATCGGCTTGTATTCAATCCGGCGCCGGGGAGGCGCCTGGCGCGGTAACCGGGCCTAGTCTAGCAAAACCAGCGCCCACACCACTACCGCCAGCGCCAGCGACACGAACACCGCCGCCGAGCCGATGTCCTTGGCGCGGCCGGACAGCGCGTGCTCCTCCTCGCCGATGCGGTCGATCGCGGTCTCCACGGCGGAGTTGAGCAGTTCGACCACCAGCACCAACAGCACGCTGCCGATGAGCAGGGCACGTTCGACGCCGGTCGCACCCAGCCAGGCGCCGAGCGGCGCGGCGACGAGGAACAGCACGACCTCCTGGCGAAAGGCCGATTCGAAACGCCAGGCCGCCGCCAGGCCCTTGCAGGAATATCCCGCGGCGAGGATGAGCCGCGTCAGGCCGGTATGGCCGCGCTTGCCCATGGGCTCAGGGCGGCGCGGCCGCCGGCTTCCAGGCGAGGTCGAGTTCGCGCGCGGCGCGCACGTCGTCGAGACGCCGCACCGGCAGGGTGTACGGCGCGCCGGTCACCGTGTCCGGCGTCGCCTCCGCCTCGGCGCGGATGTCGCTCAAGACGTCGATGAAGGCGTCCAGCGTGGCCTTGTCCTCGGTCTCCGTGGGCTCGATGAGCAGGCACTCGGGCACCAGCAGGGGGAAATAGGTCGTCGGCGCATGGAAGCCGTAATCGAGCAGGCGCTTGGCGAAGTCCATCGCGCTGACATGCAGCGTCTTCGCCTCGCGCCGCAGGGTCACGATGAATTCGTGGGTGGCGCGGCGGCGCGGGAAGGCCAGCTCGAAGCCGCGCTCGCGCAGGCGCACGGCCATGTAGTTGGCGTTCAGCGTGGCATACTCCGCCACCCGCCGCATGCCCTCGCGGCCGAGCAGGCGCGCGTAGATATAGGCGCGCAGCAGGATGCCGGCGTTGCCGGCGAAGGCCGACAGCCGGCCGATGCTCTGCGGGCAGTCTTTTTCGGTGATCCAGTGGTAACCGTCCCCGGTCTTGCCCACCATCGGCACCGGCAGGAACGGCTTAAGCTTCTCGCCCACCCCGACCGGGCCCGCGCCGGGCCCGCCGCCGCCGTGCGGCGTGGAAAAGGTCTTGTGCAGATTGAGGTGGATGACGTCGAAGCCCATGTCGCCCGGGCGCACCTTGCCGAGGATCGCGTTCAGGTTGGCGCCGTCGTAATACAGCAGCCCGCCCGCCGCGTGGACGATGGCGGCGATCTCCTCGATGCGGCGCTCGAACACGCCCAGCGTGGACGGGTTGGTGAGCATCAGGCCCGCGGTGCGCGGACCGACCGCCGCGCGCAGCGCGTCGAGGTCGACATCGCCCTCGGCGTTGGTCGGGATCTCGCGCGCCTTGTAGCCGCACATCACGGCGGTGGCGGGATTGGTGCCGTGGGCCGCGTCGGGCACCAGGATCTCGTCGCGCGCATGGTCGCCGCGCGCCGTGTGGTAGGCGCGGATCATGGCGACGCCGGCGAACTCACCCTGCGAGCCCGCCATCGGCGTCAGCGACACCGCCCGCATGCCGGTCACCTCCTTCAGCATCTCCTGCAGCTCGTACATGCAGGCGAGGAAACCCTGGCTGTAGCGCTCCGGCGCGAGCGGGTGCCGGCGCAGGAAATCCGGCAGGCTGGCGAGCGTGTTGCAGGCGCGCGGATTGTATTTCATGGTGCAGGAGCCGAGCGGGTAGAAATGCGTGTCGATGGAGAAATTCTTCTGCGACAGCCGCGTGTAGTGCCGCACCACCTGCAGCTCGGAGACCTCGGGCAGGAGCGGCGCCCCGGCGCGCAGCAGCGCGGCGGGGATGTCGGCGACGGCGGCGGCGTCCTCGGCCGGCGCCTGCAGGGCGGCGCGGCGCGCGGGGGCGGAGCGTTCGAATATCAGGGTCATGGTCGTCTTCGTGGTTGGGATGGGGTTCGCGCGGTCACCGCAGCACCGCGACCGCCTTGTCGTAATCGGGGTGCTGGGCGATCTCGGGCACGAGTTCGGTGTACAGGACCCGGTTGTCCTCGTCCAGCACCACCACCGCGCGCGCGGTGACGCCCGCCAGCGGTCCGTCCATGATCAGCACGCCGTAATCCTCGGCGAACCGGCGCGAGCGCATCAGCGACAGCGTGGTGACGTTCTTGAGGTCCCCGGCATCGCAGAAGCGCTTGTGCGCGAAGGGGAGATCCGCCGAGATCATCAGCAGCACGGCGTTGTTGCCGGCGGCCAGCTCGTTGAAACGCCGCGTCGAGGCCGCGCACACCGAGGTATCGATGCTGGGAAAGATGTAGAGCAGTTTTTTCTTGCCGGCGAACTCGCTCAGCGAACGGTCGCGCAGCGCGGTGTCGGTCAGGGTGAACTCCGGCGCGCGGCTGCCCAGCGCCGGCAGATCACCGCAGGTGCTCACGGTGGATCCCTTCAAGGTCACGGTCGCCATAATCCCCTCCTCCCCTTGCCGCCGGCTCAGGCCCGCGCGAGGGCCCGCCCGCAGGCGTCCGCGTAACGCCGCAGATCCTCGGGCGTCTTGGTCTCGGTGGCGCACACCAGCAGGCATTCGCCGAGCTCCGGATACTCGCGCTTCAGGGAATAGCCGCCCAGGATGCCCGCGTCCGCCAGGCGCTCGAGCGCCCGATCCACATCGGCATCGAGGCGCAGCACGACTTCATGGAAGAACGGCCGCGTGAATACCGGCGCGACACCCTCGATCGCGCACAGCGCGTCGCGCAGCCGGCGCGTGTTGGCGTGGGAGGTGCTCGCGACGCGGCGCAGACCTTCGGCGCCCAGCAGCGACATATAGATGGTGGCGGCGGTGACCAGCAGTCCCTGATTGGTGCAGATGTTCGAGGTCGCCTTGGAGCGGCGGATGTGCTGCTCGCGCGCCTGCAGGGTGAGGGCGAAGCCGGGCTTGCCGTCGAGATCGACGGTGCGGCCGATGATGCGGCCCGGCATCTGGCGCACATGCTCCGATTTGCAGCACATGAAGCCGAAATACGGACCGCCCGAGGCGAGCGGCACGCCGAGCGGCTGGCCCTCGCCGCAGGCGATGTCGGCGCCCTGCGTGCCCCACGCGCCCGGCGGCTTGAGCAGCGCAAGCGCGGTCGGGTTGACCACCGCGATCACCAGCGCGCCGTGACCGTGCGTCCAGTCGGTGAGACGGTCCACGTCCTCCAGCACGCCGAAGAAATTCGGCTGCGGGACCACCAGCGCGGCGAAATCGCCGGGATCCGCCGGCAGCGCGGCGGGGTCGAGCGCGCCGCTGCGCGGATCGAAATCCAGCGTCTCGACGACGATGCCCTGGTTGGAGACGATGGCCTGTACCACGCGGCGATAGACCGGATTGACCGTGCGCGGGATCAGCACGCGCTTCGAATGCGACTTGCGGTTCGCCCGCACCGCCATCAGCACCGCCTCGGCCAGCGCGGAGGCGCCGTCGTAGAGCGAGGCGTTGGAGACATCGAGCCCGGTGAGCCCGACCATCATGGTCTGGTATTCGTACAGCAATTGCAGCGTGCCCTGGCTCGCCTCGGCCTGATAGGGCGTATAGGCGGAGTAGAACTCGCCGCGCGTGGCGATCTCCCATACCGCGGCCGGGATGTGGTGTTCGTAGGCGCCGGCACCGATGAAACAGAGCGGCGCGCCGTTGGCCGCGGCGCGCTCGGCCAACAGTCGCGCGGTCGCCATCTCGGAGAGGCCCGGCGGCACCGCCGCGATGTCGGGCACGCGCAGGCCGGCCGGGATCTCGTCGAACAGGGCCTCGATGCCGTCGATGCCGATGGCCTCGAGCATGGCGGCGGTTTCGCTTTCCGTATGCGGAATGAATGGCATAGCTATCCTGGCGGTGACTGTCGATTGATAGTGGGTGGCGGAAACCCGGGCGACTCACCCCGCCGGACGCGCACGCGCGCGGCGGGGCCGGAGGGGGGGTTACTCGTCTTCCTCGGTGATGAAGACGCCGTAGTCCTCGGCGTCGATCAGATTGCCGCCTTCGCCGCCGTCGAGCTGGATACGCATGATCCAGCCTTCGCCGTAGGGGTCCTTGTTGACCAGGTCCGGGTTGTCCACCAGCAGCTCGTTCACCTCGACCACCTCGCCGGCGACCGGGCTGTAGACGTCGGAGGCCGCCTTGACGGACTCGACCACCGCGCATTCCTGTCCGATGCCGACCGCGCTGCCGACCTCAGGCAGCTCGACGAACACCATGTCGCCGAGCAGGTCCTGGGCGTGGTCGGTGATGCCGACCTTGACCGTGCCGTCGCCCTCGTCCTCGACCCATTCGTGGCTCTTGGTGTATTTCAATTCCGCGGGTATTTCACTCATTGAGACAAACCTCTTAATTTGTTTACTACCACACACTCCAGAAATTCCTGCCCGGCGCACGGGCCTAGGCCTCTTCGATGCAGCTCCTGCCGTGGCGCACGAACGGCGGCGTGACCACCCGCACCGGCAGGCGGCGGCCGCGCACCTCGACCGCGCACTCGCCCGTCACCCCGCCGTCCACGCGCGCGAGCGCGACGGAACATTGCAGGAAGGGCGAAAAACTGCCGCTGGTGATCTCGCCGACGACGCGCTCTCCGACATAGACCGGCTGGTGCGCGCGCAGCACGCCGCCTTCTTTCAGCACGAGCCCGATCGTCTTGCGCACCGGCCGGGCGCGATCCGCCTCGAGGCGGCCACGGCCGATGAACGCGCGCTCCGGCGGATTCCAGGCCACGGTCCAGGCCAGTCCGCACTCGAGCGGGGAGACGGTCTCGTCCATGTCGGACCCGTACAGCGCCATGCCGGCCTCCAGCCGCAGGGTATCGCGCGCGCCGAGCCCGACCGGTTTCACCCCGGCCTCGTACAGCGCGTTCCAGAAGCCGGGCGCCTGCGTGGCCGGCAGCAGGATCTCGTAGCCGTCCTCGCCGGTATAGCCGGTGCGCGACACGAACATCTGCCCGAGCTGGGTCGAGCGGAATACGCCGAGCCCCGCGAGCGCGGCGCGCGCAGTGGCGTCCTTCAGCACGGAGTGCACCTTGTCGCGCGCATTCGGGCCCTGCACCGCGACGAGGGCATAATCCCGGTGCGGCTCCAGCGCGATCCCGAATCCGGCGGCGTGGCGCCCGAGCCAGTCCAGGTCCTTGTCGCGGGTGGCGGCGTTGGTGATCAAACGGTAACGCTGGTCGTCGATGCGGTAGACGATGAGGTCGTCGATGACGCCGCCGTCCTCGTTCAGCATGCAGGTGTAGAGCGCCTTGCCCGCGTCCAGCCGTCCGGCGTCGTTGGCGAACATGCGACGCAGGTATTCCAGCGCGCGCGCGCCGGTCACGTCGCTGACCGTCATGTGCGAGACGTCGAACATGCCCGCGTCCGCGCGCACCTGACGATGTTCCTCGATCTGGGACCCGTAGTGCAGCGGCATGTCCCAGCCGGCGAAATCGACGATCTTGGCGCCGTGGCGCACGTGCTCGTTATAAAGAGGCGTTTTGTGGCCCATGGAGATGACTTCGTTCGATGGCTGCCGGGCGGCCCGTGTCGACACGGCCCCAACCGTCCCGCGCGTATTCCAGAGAGATCATACTATACCCGGAGTGCAGGCTTCGACAAAGCGCCCGCGGCCCGCGCGAACGGCGCGGAATCCGTGCGCCGCCGCCCGGGCATGACCGGATCTTTTCTGGGGTAAAAACCCCGTCCCCGCCCTCCGGGCCGGCGCTGCGACCCGGTCCGGGAGGGGGACGCAGGGGACTCAGGACGTGTGATAGGAGATCACGCGCTCGACCTCCTGCCTGGAACCGAGAATCACCGGCACGCGCTGGTGCAGGTCGTGCGGCTCGATGTCCAGGATGCGCGCGCGGCCGGTGGTACTGACGCCGCCCGCCTGTTCGACGATGAAGGACATCGGGTTGGCCTCGTACATCAGGCGCAGCCGGCCTTCCTTCGTCGGATCCTTGGTGTCCTTCGGATAGAGGAAGATGCCGCCGCGGGTCAGGATGCGGTGCACCTCGGCGACCATGGAGGCGACCCAGCGCATGTTGAAGTTCTCCTTGCGCGGACCGTCCTTGCCGGCCAGGCATTCGTCGATGTAACGCTTGACCGGCGGCTCCCAGAAACGGCCGTTGGAGGCGTTGATGGCGAACTCGCGCGTGCTCTCCGGGATGCGCATATTGGTGTGCGTGAGGATGAACTCGCCGACGTTGCGATCGAGCGTGAAGCCGTTGACGCCCTGGCCGGTGGTCATCACCAGCATGGTGGCGGGCCCGTACAGGGCGTAGCCGGCGCAGACCTGGCGCGTGCCGGGCTGGAGGAAATCCTTCGCCGTCGGCCGGGTCACGCCGTCGGGGCAGCGCAGGATCGAGAAGATGGTGCCGACCGAGATGTTGACGTCGATGTTGGACGAACCGTCCAGGGGGTCGAATACCAGCAGATATTTGCCGACCGGATAGCCGTCCGGGATGGGATAGACGTCGTCCATCTCCTCCGAGGCCATGCCGGCGAGGTGGCCGCCCCACTCGTTGCTCTTGAGCATCATCATATTGGAGATGACGTCGAGCTTCTTCTGGGTCTCGCCCTGCACGTTCTCCTTCTCGGCGCTGCCGAGCACGCCGACCAGCGCCCCCTTGTTCACCGCGTTGGCGATCGCCTTGCACGCCGTCAGGGTGTCGTTGAGCACGGCGGTGAAATCGCCCGTGCCGCCCGTGCGCCGCTGTTCCTGGGTGATGAATTGTGTAATCGTCTCGCCTAGTTGCATATGCCGTTACCCCTTACGCAGTGATTCGGTGTGCCGGTCCCCCCCGGGGGCGGAGACCGCCCGCTCCGGGACGGGAATCCGCGGTCGAAGAGCCGGATATTATGCTAGTATTTGCCCGCAAAATAAACCGGATACCCGGCCCGATACCGACCCACGCCCCATGCGCAAGACACTGCAGTTGAGGAAAAACGAGGAACACCGGCTGCGCGCCGGGCACCTGTGGGTGTACAGCAACGAGATCGACGTGGCGGTCACCCCGCTCACGGCCTTCGAACCGGGCGAGACGGCCGTCCTGCGCGACTTCCGCGAGCGGCCGCTCGGCACCGTCTACGTCAACCCGCACTCCCTGATCTGCGCCCGGCTGCTCGACCGCTCCCCCGACGCGGTGCCCGACGCCGCCTGGTTCGGCCGCCGCCTCGCCACCGCGGCGGCGCTGCGCGCGCGCCTGTTCGAGCGGCCGTTCTACCGCCTGGTCTACGGCGAGAGCGACGGCCTGCCGGGCCTGGTGATCGACCGTTACGACCGGGTCTTCGCGGTGCAACTGACCACCGCGGGCATGGAGCGCTGCAGAGACGCCATCCTGGCCGCCCTGGACGAGGCGATGCGGCCGGCGGCGGTGGT
>JADLCS010000003.1 GCA_020847075.1 Gammaproteobacteria bacterium | reverse complement strand
AGGGTGCGCGGGAGCCGGTAGAGGGCCTCGGAGTGCCACTGTTCCTGCCCCGGGGGATCGGTGTCGAGGGTGCAGAGGCGATAGTCGATGGCGTCGAGGCCGGTGGTGGCGGGATAGCCGAGATACGCGACCTGCACCGGCGCGGGCTTACGCGCGAAGGCGAGCAGGCGTCCGTCGCGCGTGTGCCCGGCGAGATCAACCAGGATATCGATGCCGTCGGCCCGGATGCGTTCGGCGAGTTCCTCGTCGGACAACCGGGTGCAGTCCAGCCAATGATCGGCGGCGGCGTGCAGCCGTTCGGTGACCGCGTCGCGTTCGGCATGGGTGTAAAAGCAATGGACCTGGAATCCGGCGCGGTCATGCCCCTCGATGACGGCTTCCATGAAGCTGGCCACCGAGTGGCGGCGGAAGTCGGGCGAGACGTAGCCGACGCGGAGCCGGCGTTCGGGCTCGCGTGTGTTGGCGTGCGCGCGCCGGTGCGGTTTCAGCGGAGCCTCCCCGCGCGCGGCGAATTCGCGGTGCCGGGCCAGCACCTCCGCCGGGGTCGTTTCCGGCAGATACAGCATCGCGTACAGCCCGGCGCTCCGTACGCCGGGCGATTCCGGATCAAGGGCGAGGCTGCGCTCGAAACAGCTCATGGCCCGCGCGGGCCGGCCCTGTCCGAACGCGGCGAGACCCAGGGTGTAATGTGCCGCGGCGTGTTCCGGCCGGAGGTCGATCGCCTTCTGGCAATAGGCCGCCGCTTCGTCGGGCGCGCCCTGGCGAATGGAGATCGTCCCCAGATTCACATGGGCCTCGACTGAATCGGGTTGCAGTGCGATCGCCCGCTGGAATGCGGCGCGGGCCTCGCCCCAGCGTCCCAGTCTGTAGCACGCCACACCGAGCGTGATCTGTGCGGCCACCGAGCCCGGCCTGAGCTCGAGCGCCTTGCGGCAATGTTCCAGGGTCTCCTCCAGCCTGCCCAGATGCAGACAGGCGGTGGCGAGATTGCTGTAGGCCTCGGGATATCCCGGTTTGAGCCCGAGGGCGTGCCGCGCGCCGGCGGCGGCCTCGTCGAAACGGCCCAGACCGATGCAGGCGGCCGCTAGATTGTTATGGGTCTCCGCGCTGGCGGGGTTCAGTGCGATGGCGCGTCGCGCGCTGGCCGCGGAGTCTTCCAGGCGTCCCAGCCGGTAGAGGCTGAGCCCGATCATCATATGCGGTTCGGCGTTGCCGGGCGCGAGCCGTGACGCCCGTCCGAACTGCGTCATGGCCTCGTCCAGCCGGCCCGACATGTAACGCGCGAGGGCGAGGTTGTAACGCGCCGCGTAGGAATCCGGGTCGAGGTCCAGCGCCTCCAGATAACAGGCGGCGGCCCCCTCGTATTCCCCGCGCAGGAAGCGCGCCTGACCCTGCTGCAGCAGGTGCGGGGCGGAGCGGCCGGTCGTCATGCGCGGTCCTCCCGCGCGCACCAGCGCCGCCACATGTCGCGGTAGGCGTCCTCGAGGTCGCGGGTGAAGGCGGCCTCGTCGCGGAGGGGCGAGGCGTCGAAGCGCTGGGGGATCTCCTGGTGGAGACGGTCGAGGCGCTGGGGATCGCGCGCGAGCTCGGAGGCGATGCGGACGTAGTCGGCGACGTCGTTGGCGACGAGCTCCTGGAGGCCGAGGGATGAGAGCAGTGCGAGCCCGGAGCGAGAGACGGAGGACTCGCCGGCGAGGGAGACGACGGGGATGCCCATCCAGAGGGTCTCGCAGGTGGTGGTGGTGCCGGCGTAGGGGAACGGATCCAGCGCGATGTCGATCTCCGCCAGCAGCGCCCGGTACTCCCGGTCGGACAGCCGCCCGTGCAGCCCGATCCGAGGCGCCGGGATGCCGTGGGCGGCGAAATGATCCTGGATCCTTTGGCGGGCCTTGCCCTCCGGCGCCTGGGTCATGATCAGGCGCGCGTCCGGCACGGCGCGCAGGATCTCCGCCCAGGCGGACAGGGAGGCCTCCGAGACCTTGGCGATGTTGTTCAGCGAACCGAAGACGATGATCCGGTCCGCCCGTGGCGCGGAAGGCGGTCTGTCGCCGTAGGGCCGGTAGCACCAGAGGGTGCGCGGGAGCCGGTAGAGCGTTTCGGAGTGCCACCGTTCCTGCCCCGGGGGATCGGTGTCGAGGGTACAGAGGCGATAGTCCATGGCCTCGAGTCCGGTGCTGGCGGGGTGGCCGAGATACGTGATCTGCACCGGCGCGGGCCGGCGGGCGAAGGCCGGCAGGCGATTGTCCACCGAATGTCCCGCCAGGTCCACCAGGATGTCGATGCCGTCGGCCCGGATGCGTTCGGCGAGCGCCTCGTCGGAAAGTCCCCTGCAGGGTATCCAGTGATCCGCCCCGGCCGCGATACGGGCCGTCGTCTCGTCTCGCATGGTGTGATTGTAGTAGCAATGGACTTCGAAGTGCGATCGGTCGTGACGGGCGAGGACGGGTTCGATGAAATACGCGATCGAGTGGCGGCGGAAGTCCGCGGAGACATAGCCGACCTTGAGCCGGCGTGCGGGGTCGGGGGTATTCCGGTGCGGGCGCCCGTGTTTCCTGAGCGGGGTTTCATAACGTTCGGCGTAGCGCCGGCAGGCGGTCAGGAATGTCGCGGGCGTGGTCGTCGGGAGATAGAGCAGCGAAAACACCAGGGCGCTGTATCCGGCCGCCTGGCCGGGTTCGAGGCGGACGGCGGTGTCGAAGTGATCGAGCGCCTCCTGGGCCCTGCCCGTATACGCCAGCGCGATACCCAGATTGATGTGCGCGTCCGCATACGCGGGTTTGATCCGGATGGCCTTCTGCAAGGCCTGGACGGCGTCATCGAGTTTATTCTGACGAAAGGAGGCGAGGCCGAGGTTGTAGTGTGCGACGGCGAAGGCGGGGTCGAGCTGGAGGGCGGCGAGGGCGGCGCGTTCCGCGTCGGCGAGCCGGCCCTGGT
>JADLCS010000002.1 GCA_020847075.1 Gammaproteobacteria bacterium | reverse complement strand
GCGTCATCGGGTACTCATGCCGCAGGGCGCCGCTGCCCGTGACGACCGTGAAATCGACCCGCGCCAGCCGTGCCAGCGGCTCGCGCAGGGGGCCGGCGGGCAGACAGTAGCCGTTGCCGAAACGGCGCACCCCGTCCACCATCACGATCTCGATATCGCGGCCCAGGGCATAATGCTGCAGGCCGTCGTCCGAGATCACGATATCGCAGCCGTGATAATGCAGCAGGGCCTCCGCCGCCGCGACGCGGTCGGGACCGACCGCCACCGGGCACGCGCAGCGCCTGGACAACAGCACCGCCTCGTCGCCGACGATCGCCGGATCGGCGTCCGGCCGTACCTGCTGCGGCCAGTGGCGGGCCTGCCCGCGATACCCGCGCGCGACGATGCCGGGCGCCCAGCCTTCGCGCGCGAGTTGCCCGGCGAGCCAGACCACGAACGGCGTCTTGCCCGTGCCGCCGACCGTGATATTGCCGACCACGATCACGGGCACACTGAGCCGCGTAACGCGCCGCAGTCCCAGGGCATACATCCCGCGCCGGAGCGCGATCAGGAGGCGATAGACCCAGGACAGCGGGCGCAACGCCGTCGCCAGCGCGCCCCGGCCGTACCAGCATTCGGACAGTACATGCGTCAGGCGGCGGCGATTCATGGGGAGTGTCCGGCGCCCGCTCAGGTGGCGGCGGGAGACGGGGCCGGCGGAAGGACAGGCGGCACCGCCCCCCCGGTCAGGGTCGCGCGCCTTCCGGCTGGCGCGTCGTCATGGACACCTGGACGAGGCCGAGCTGGAGCGCGGCGTCGAGGGCGGTCACCACGGACTGATGCGTGGCGTTCGCGTCGGCGCTGATGACCAGCGGACGGTTCTTGCCCTGTGCCGCCAGTTGGAGCGCCTTCTTCAGGGTCTCGATCTGTTTGTTCACCACCATCTGATCGTTCACGTAATAGCGCCCCTGGGCGTCGACGACGACCTCGATCGGCGCCTCCCGTTCCTCCGTGGGCCTCGTCGAGGCCTCGGGCAGGTCGAGGGTGATGCCCGAGCTGCGCGTGAAGGTCGTCGTCACCACGAAAAAGATCAGCAGGAACAGCATGACGTCGATGAGCGGGATGAGATTGATCTCCGGCTCCTCGCGGCGGCTCTGGCGCAGTCTCATGGCGCGGGGGGCGTCTCCATGACCCGCTCGCCGTGCAGGATCTCGACCATCTTGAGCGCCTGCTGCTCCATGTAGACCACCAGCTCATCGACCCGGCCGCGGAAATAGCGGTAGAACATGATGCTCGGGATCGCGACGGAGAGGCCGGCCACCGTGGTAATCAAGGCCTCGGCGATGCCGCCCGCCATCACGGTCTGATTGCCGAGCCCGGCGACGTTGATGGCGGTGAAGATCTTGATCATGCCGAGCACGGTGCCGAGCAGGCCGAGCAGCGGGCTGATCGCGGCGATGGTGCCGAGCGTGTTCAGATAGCGTTCCAGCTCCACCACCGCGTGCCGGCCGGTGTCCTCGATGCTCTCCTTCATGATCTGGCGGTCCTGATTCAGATTCATCAGGCCGGCGGCCAGGACGCGCCCGAGCGGGGAATTCGCGCGCAATTCCGCGATATGCGCCGCGTCGAGTTCGTCCTTGTTCGCCCAGTGCCAGATCCGGCTGACGAGATTCCCCGGACAGACACGCTGCCGGCGCAATGCCCACAAGCGCTCGATCACGATCGCCAGCGCGACCGTCGAGCACAGAATGATCGGCAGCATGACCCAGCCGCCCGCCTTGATCACTTCGAACACGGTTTACCTTCCCTGTCGTAGAGGCCTGTAAGGGCGAGAAAATGACCGCGCCTATGATACTTGATTCACCCCCGCCCGGGAACCGCCCCCGCCCGCGTCAGCGATCGTGCCAGTAGCGCAGGAATTCATCGCGGTACGCAACCGGCGGGACCACCGCGCCGGCGGCGGGAAGACGGACCGTGAGGGCGCCGCGCTCCGCGACACGGTACAGGCGCGCACCCGCGCCGCGATACCGTTCCTCCACCGCCGGATGCGGAAATCCCCAGCGATTGCGGTATCCGACCGGGAACAGTACGTAACGCGCGCCGACCCGGGCGACGAACGGCGCGCTCGACGAGGTCTTGCTGCCGTGATGCGGCGCGACGAGGACGTCGGCGGCCAGGGCCTGCGGATCCGCGTCCAGCAGCCGGGCCTCGGCCCGCGCCTCGATGTCTCCGGTCAACAGGATGGCGCCGGAGCCGTTCCCGATGCGCAGCACGCAGGAGGCATCGTTGCCGCGCAACGCCTCCCCGTGCGCGGGATGCAGGATCTCGAACCGGACGCCGTCCCACTCCCAGGACTGGCCTCGTCGACAATGCTCGGCGGGCCACCACGGAACCCGTTCGGGTACGCTCGAAAGCACCCGCCCGACGCCGATCGCCCCGGACAGCGCGGCCGCGCCGCCGATGTGGTCGTTGTCGCCGTGCCCGATGATCAGCGTATCGATCCGGTCCAGCCCGTAGGCGCGCAGAAACGGCAGCAACACCGCGCGGCCGGCGTCGAAGTCCGGGCCGAAGCCCGGGCCGGTGTCATAGACCAGCACGTGACTCCGCGTCCGCGCCACCGCGGCCAGTCCCTGCCCGACGTCGAGCAGGGTGAACCAGAGCTCGCCCGCCGGCGGCCGGGGCGGCACGACGAGCAGCGCCGGCAACAGCCATACCAGCCCCAGCCAGCGCCCCGGCAGGCCGCGCGGCGCGATCAGCAGGATCACGCCGGCCACCGCGGCGAGCGTCGCCCACAGGGGCGGCGCGTGCTGCGTCCATTGCAGGGCCTCCCAGGAGGCCAGGTATTCCAGCAGCGGCCACAGCCAGGACAGCAGGACCTCCGCCAGGCGCAGCAGGGGGTCGCCGAGCGCGGGCGCCACGGCCTGCAGCGCGCAGCCCGCCAGCACCAGAGGCACCACCCCCAGCGTGACCCACGGCACGGCGACGAGATTGGCCAGCGGCGAGACGAGAGACACCTGTTGGAACAGGACCAGCAGCAGGGGCGCCAGTGCCACGGTGACCAGGACATGCAGGCGCCCCGCGCTCAGCCACCAGGCCTCCCGGCCTGCGCGCCGGTTCATGCCGAAGAGGATCGCCGCCACGGCGCCGAAGGAAAGCCAGAAACCGCTGTTCATCACCGCCAGCGGGTCGTACAGCAGCACGCACAACAGGGCCGTCATCAGCGTGAATCCGGGGGTGCGGTGACGCCGGAGCAGCACGGCGAACATCACCACCCCGATCATGATGACGGTCCTCTGGGTGGGGATGGGAAAACCCGCGAGCGCGGCGTACCCCAGGGCGGCCGCCAGGGCGGCGAGCGCGGCGGCCTGCTGCGCCGGCCAGTACAGGGGCAACACCCCCAGCCGGGCCCACAGCCGGCGGACGACGAAAAAGATCAGCCCGGAGATCATCCCCACATGCAGACCGGAGATCGCGACCAGATGGGTGGTGCCGGTACGCCGGAAGATCTCCCATTGCGCGCGGCCGATATCCTGCTGTTCCCCGATCGCGAGGGCGACGACGACCCCGCCCAGATCGCGCCCCTCCAGCGCCCTGCCCATGCGCTCGAACAAGGTCTGGCGCAGGCGCTGCAGGGAAAACTCCGGGTCTAACGCCTCCAGATGCCGGTTGGTCTCCGCGGGCCTCACGTAGCCCGTGGCGCGGATCCGGTTCTGGTACAACCAGCCCTCGAAATCGAAGCCGCCCGGATTATGGAAGCCGTGCGGACGCTTCATCCGCAGCCGCAGCCGCCAGCGCTCCCCCGCTCGCGGCTCCCGGGCGGCGTCGTACCAGTTGAGCCGGACCCGCCCCGGCGACGGCAGGGCGCGCCCGTCCGCGTGCATCTGCTCGATCAGGAACTGGAAACGCACCGCCCGGTCCAATCGTTCGGGGATCGAAACGACCCGCCCCTCCGCCTCCACGTCCCGCCCCTCCAGATCGGGAGGAAGACCGCTCGCGAGAATGTGATGCGCGCACAGCAGGGACCACAGGAAACCGGCCGCGCAGGCGGCGGGAAGGCGCAGCGGGCGAAAACGGAGCGCCAGCGGGGCCAATGGAAGCAGCGCCAGCGCCCAGGCGAGCGCCGGCAGTCCCGGCAACTGCTGAAACGCCAGCACACCGAGCAGAAATGAGGTCGATCCCTGACCCATGCTTCTGTCCCTGCGCAGGATTATGGATAATGTCCGTCTGCCGACACTCTATCGTATAGATCCGATGCCGAAAAGATTCCTGAAACGGTTCATGCCCGAGCACCATCGGATCCGGGACCACAAGCACCTGCGCTTCTTCGGCACGCTGCTGCACGACCCCAACCTGTGGCACATGAACCGGCGCTCCGTCGCCGGGGCATTCTCCGCCGGGTTGTTCGCCGCCCTGCTGCCGGTGCCGTTCCAGACGGTGATCGCCGCCGCCTTCGCCATCGCCTTCCGGGTCAATCTGCCGATCGCCGCCGCGCTGACCTGGCTCACCAATCCTTTCACCACGCCGCCCATCGTATATATCTCCTACAAGATCGGGGCCTGGCTGCTGAACGTGCCGATGAAGAGCTTCACCTTCGAACCGACGGTGGAATGGCTCACCACGGAACTGGCGGCGGTATGGCAACCCTTTCTGCTCGGCTCCCTGATCATCGCGGTGGTGAGCGCGATCGTCGGCAACCTGATGATCCGGGCGCTGTGGCGACTGCAGGTGGTGAGAAGCTGGGAGGCGCGCAAACAGCGGCGCCGGGAACAGGCCGCGGAGCGGAAATAGGCGACCCGCGGGCCGCCGCCCTCACTCCCGGGAAACCGACTCCAGCCCGTCCTCGGGCCGCGCCGGGCGCAGCGCACCCGCCTCCAGCAACAGCACCCGGTCCACCTGGCGCGCCAGGGAACGCTCGTGGGTCACGATCACGAAGCTGGTATCGAGTTCGCGGTTCAGCTCCAGCATGAGACGGTAGGTTTCGCGCGCGTTGCGGAAATCGAGATTGCCGGTCGGTTCATCCGCCAGCACGCAACGCGGTCGCGTCACCAGCGCGCGCGCCACCGCGGCGCGCTGACGCTCGCCGCCCGATAACTCGCCCGGTTTGTGCGCCAGGCGCGCCTTCAACCCCACGCGCTCGAGCATGGCGGCGGCCTGTTCACGCGCCCGCGCCGGGCCTTCGCCGCGGATCAGCAGCGGCATGGCCACATTTTCCAGCGCGGTGAATTCCGGCAGCAGATGATGGAACTGGTAGATGAAGCCCAGCATCGCGTTGCGCAGCCGCCCGCGCGCCACCGGGCCGAGTTCGGACAGGCGCCGGTCGCCCAGCCAGACCTCGCCGCGCGTCGGCGCGTCGAGCCCCCCCAGCAGGTGGAGCAGAGTGCTTTTGCCGGCGCCGGAACTGCCCATGATCGCGACGCGCTCCCCGGCGGCGACCTCCAGCGTGACATCGGCGAGCACCTCGACGGCGACCGGCCCTTCGGCGTAGACCTTGCTCAGGCGCTCGCAGCGCAGGATGATCCCGTCATTCATAGCGCAGGGCCTCGGCGGGCTGGATACGCGCGGCGCGCCAGGCCGGATACAGGGTGGCGAGCAGGCACAGCGCCAGGGCGACGCCGCCGATGCTGAACACATCGTTCCAGCGCATGTCGGACGGCAGATCGCTGATGTAGTAGACATCGGGCGCGAGGAACTGTACATGGAACAGGCGCTCGATGGCCGGCACCAGGGTCTCGATATTGAGCGCGAGCGCGACGCCGCCGGCCATCCCCATCAGGGTTCCGATCACGCCCACCACGCTGCCCTGCACGATGAAGATGGCCATGATGCTGGCCGGGCTCGAGCCCAGGGTGCGCAGGATGGCGATGTCGCTGCGCTTGTCGGTCACCATCATCACCAGCGTCGACACCAGATTGAAGGCCGCCACCGCCACGATGAGAAACAGGATGACGAACATCACCGTCTTTTCCATCTTCACGGCGCGGAAGAAATTGCTGTGCTGCCGGGTCCAGTCGATGACGCGGTATTCCTCCGGCAGCGTCGCCTCCAGGGAACGGCTCAGCGCCGGGGCCCTGAACATGTCGTCGAGCTTGAGGTGCAGACCGCTCACACCGTCGCCCAGGCGATACAGCGTCGCCGCGTCCTCGAGCTGCATCAGCGCCAGCGCGCTGTCGTATTCGTACATCCCGACGCTGAAGATGCCGACTACCGTGAAACGTTTGAGCCGCGGCAGAAAACCCGCCGGGGTGACGCTGGCCTGAGGCGTGATGACGATCACCTGATCGCCCAGCGTCGCGCCCAGCGTATAGGCGAGATCCTGTCCGAGCACGATACCATAGGAGCCCGGCGTCAGCGCCTCCAGGCTCCCCGCCACGATCTTGCGCGGCAGCTCGGACACCGCGGACTCCTCCGCGGGCAGGACCCCCTGCAGTATCGCCCCGGCGACGCGGTCACCGTGGCTGATCATGCCCTCGGCGTGCACGAAGGGCGCGACGCCGGTCACGCCGGGATAGGCCTCGAGTTTCCGCCGCAACCCGGCCCAGTCGCGCACGCTGCCGGCGTCGCTCTGCACGGTGGCATGCGACACCACGCCCAGGATGCGCAGCCGCAGCTCCTTCTCGAAACCGTTCATCACCGACAGCACGGTGATCAGCGCGGTGACGCCGAGCGCGATGCCGAGCATCGAAATGAGCGAGATGAAGGAGATGAAATGGTTGCGGCGTTTGGCGCGCGTGTAACGCAGGCCGACGAAGATTTCCAGGGGTCTGAACATGACTGTGCATTAAACCACAAATCCGCGCACGCCGGCCATCGCGCGCGGGATCATCGACGACCCGGGCAGACGCCGGCCAGACAGCAGTCCCGGCATTGCGGTCGCGTGCGGCAGGACCGCTTGGCGTGGGCGACGATGAGGGCGTGATACTCGTTGTAGAGGGGGACGCAATCCCGTTTCCAGGCCTTCCTGCCGGCGCCGCGGGCGCGCGCGAGTTCATGCGCGAGCCCGCGCTCGAGGGTCGCGCGCAGAGGCTCGTATCCGGCATCGGGCGCGCACAGCCCGAGCCGCGAGAACAATCGACGCGTGTAGGCGTCGATCACGAACACCGGCCGTTCGAAGGCATAGAGCAGGATATCGTCCGCCGTCTCGGGGCCGACGCCGTTGACCGACAGCAGGTCGCGCCGCAGCGCCCCGGTCTCCCGCCGCGCCAGCGCGTCGTAGCCGCCCTGCCCGAGATACCAATGGCAGAAATTGCGCAGCCGCCTCGCCTTGACGTTGAAATAGCCGGCCGACCGGATCCAGTCCGCCACGGTCGCCGGCGCCGCCGCGAGCAGCCGCTCCGGATCGAGGGCCCCCTGCCCCTTCAGCCTCGCGATCGCGCGCTCGACGTTCGACCAGGCCGTGTTCTGGGTCAGGATCGCGCCGACCATCACCTCGAACGGCGTCTCCCCCGGCCACCAATGCTGGGGACCGTGGACGGCGAGCAGGCGGTCGAAGATCGCGAGGAAGGTTCGGGGCACGGGTGAGGGGTAATGGGTGATGGGTGATGGGTGATGAGTGAGGGGTGAGGGGTGAGGGGTGAGGGGCACCTCGACCGGGAAGCGAAGGTGTTTTAATCGCCCATCACTCATCACCCATCACGATTTCTTCCCCGGCGCATGCCCGGGCGAGGCTTCTTCGCCGCCCGTTGATATGTCCCCCGGCGCGGTCCGCCCTTGCGGTTCGCCTCTCTGCGGGGCGCGGGGGCGGGAGGCGGGGCGGGCTCCATCCCCGCGCAGCGCAGCAGCTCGGCGACGGCCGGCGGCTCCATTTCCTCGTAATGGCCGCGGCGCAGCCGTCGCGGCAGCGTGACCGGTCCGAAGCGAACGCGCTTGAGCCGGCTCACCTTGACGCCCTGCGATTCCCACAGCCGTCGCACTTCGCGGTTGCGCCCTTCCTTCAGCACCACGCTGAACCAGCGGTTGGCGCCCTCGCCGCCGCCGATCTCGTGGATCTGATCGAAGGCCGCGGGACCGTCCTCGAGCAGGACGCCCGCGCGCAGCCGGGACAACGCCGCCGGATCGACCTCGCCCAGCACGCGCACGAGATATTCGCGCTCGATGCCCAGCGAGGGATGCATCAGACGATTGGCCAGTTCGCCGTTCGTGACCAGCAGGATCAGGCCGGCGGTATTGAGATCGAGACGCCCCACGCTGACCCAGCGCGCGCCCTTGATGCGGGGAAGGCGGTCGAAGATGGTGGGACGTCGCTCCGGATCGGCGCGGGTGCAGATCTCGCCCTCAGGCTTATGGTAGATCAGCACCCGGCACGCGGCGGGCGCGCCTTCATAGGTGAAGGCCGGCCGGCCGTCCACGCCGACCACGTCGCCCGGCGCGAGCGTGGCCCCGGTCTGCGCCGGCCTGCGGTTGATCTCGACGCGCCCGGCGCGGATCCACTCCTCGATCTCGCGGCGGGATCCGTAGCCGAGACGCGCCAGCGCCTTATGCACGCGCTCGCTCACGGGCGGCCTCTATGCGCATCGCGCCGCGGGCGCCGGAGCGGTGCGCCGGGCAGCGGCGGGCGGACGTTGGCGGAATTCCCGGACAGGCGGGTGGACACGGGCAGGGCCTGCCGCAACGGGACGGGGATCAGTTGAGGGCTTCGGCCGTTTCCCGGGCCTCGACCCCGTCATCGGCCGCGTCTTCGGGATCCGCATCGTTGACCGCCGGCGGACGCGCGGCGTCCATGGGATACACCTCGCCCGGCTCCGACGCGGAGACCGCCGCCGCTTCGTCGGCGGCCGCGGCCAGATCCAGTTCCTTCTGCAGATGATCGATCGGCTTGATGTCGGCGAGCGCCGGCAGATCGCTCAGGCTCTGGATATTGAAATAATCGAGGAATTTGCGCGTCGTGCCGTACAGGGCCGGCTTGCCGGGGACGTCGCGATATCCGACGACGCGTATCCATTCGCGCTCCATCAGGGTCTTGATGATGTGCGTGCTCACGCTCACGCCGCGAATCTCCTCGATGCCCGCGCGCGTGATCGGCTGGCGATAGACGATCAGCGCCAGCGTCTCCAGCAGCGCGCGCGAGTAGCGCGGGGCGCGTTCCTCGGCCAGGCGGCCGACCCAGGGGGCGTATTCCTGCCGCACCTGCAGACGGAATCCGCTGCTGACCTCCCGGAGCTCGAGCGTGCGGCCGTTCCACTCCTCCGCCAGCGTGGCGAGCAGGGAACGGATCTCCTCCTGCGCCGGGCGCGCCTCCTCCTCGAACAGGCCGGCCAGGCGCTCCAGGCTCAGGGGCTGGTCGGCGCACAGCAGCGCGGCCTCGAGGATGTCCTTAGTTGACGGTCGATTCGTTGACATGTTGTGGCGCCTTCACGTAAATCGGCCCGAAGGCCTCGGTCTGGATCATTTCGAGCAACGACTCGCGGATGAGTTCGAGGATCGCGAGCAGGGTGACCACGACGCCGCGCCGCCCTTCCTCCGGGGTGAACAGCGAGGCGAATTCGACGAACTGCTCCGTGTTGACGGTCTCCAGAATGATGGACATCCTCTCGCGCACGGAGAGCGGTTCCAACATGATCTGGTGATGGCTGAACATCTCCGCGCGCGCCATCACCTCCTGGAACGTCAGCAGGATGTCGCGCAACTCCACCCGCGGCGGGAGCTTGACCACCTTGGCCTCGGGCCACTCCGCCGCGACCGGGAACACATCGCGATCGACGCGCGGCAGCACGTCCAGATCGGCGGCGGCCTGCTTGAAGCGCTCGTATTCCTGCAGGCGCCGCACCAGTTCGGCGCGTGGGTCGCCTTCATCCTCGGTGCTGGCCGGTGGCCGCGGCAGCAACAGGCGCGACTTGATCTCGGCGAGGATCGCTGCCATCAGCAGGTACTCG
>JADLCS010000001.1 GCA_020847075.1 Gammaproteobacteria bacterium | reverse complement strand
CTGAAGGCGGTGCTGAACGACCTCGCCAAGCAGGACGGCCGCATCATCCTGTTCATCGACGAGCTGCACACCATGGTCGGCGCCGGCAAGGCCGAGGGCGCCATCGACGCCGGCAACATGCTCAAGCCCGCGCTCGCCCGCGGCGAGCTGCACTGCGTCGGCGCGACCACGCTGGACGAGTACCGTAAATATATCGAGAAGGACGCCGCGCTGGCGCGCCGCTTCCAGAAGGTGCTGGTCGACGAGCCGAGTGTGGAGGACACCATCGCCATCCTGCGCGGCCTCAAGGAAAAGTACGAGGTGCACCACGGCGTGGACATCACCGATCCCGCCATTGTCGCCGCGGCCACGCTGTCGCACCGCTACATCACCGACCGCAACCTGCCCGACAAGGCCATCGACCTGGTTGACGAGGCCGCCAGCCGCATCCGCCTGGAGATCGACTCCAAACCGGAGTCGATGGACAAGCTCGAGCGCCGTCTGATCCAGCTCAAGATCGAGCGCGAGGCGATGAAAAAGGAATCCGACGAGGCCTCGAAGAAGCGTCTCAATACCCTCAACGACGAGATCGCCAAGCTCGAACGCGAGTATGCCGACATGGAAGAGGTCTGGAAGGGCGAGAAGCTCGCCGTCCAGGGCGCGCAGCACATCAAGGAAGAGCTCGACCGCGTGCGTATGGAACTGGAGACCGCGCGCCGTGCCGGCAATCTCGCGCGCATGTCCGAGCTGCAGTACGGCCGTATCCCGGAGCTGGAAAAACAGCTCGCCGCCGCGTCCAAGGCCGACATCTCGCAAATGAAACTGTTGCGCAACCGCGTCACCGAGGAGGAGATCGCCGAGGTAGTGTCGAAGTGGACCGGCATCCCGGTGTCCAAGATGCTCGAGGGCGAGCGCGACAAACTGCTGCACATGGAGACCGCGCTGCACGAGCGCGTGGTCGGCCAGGACGAGGCCGTGAAGGCCGTGTCGAACGCCATCCGCCGCGCGCGCGCCGGCCTGTCCGACCCCAACCGGCCCTACGGCTCTTTCCTGTTCCTCGGCCCCACCGGCGTCGGCAAGACCGAGCTGTGCAAGGCGCTCGCCGCCTTCCTGTTCGACACCGACCAGGCCATGGTGCGCATCGACATGTCCGAGTTCATGGAGAAGCACTCCGTCGCGCGCCTGATCGGCGCCCCGCCCGGCTACGTCGGCTACGAGGAGGGCGGCTACCTCACCGAGTCCGTGCGGCGCAAACCCTAGTCCGTCATCCTACTCGACGAGGTCGAGAAGGCGCACCCCGACGTGTTCAACGTGCTCTTGCAGGTGCTCGACGACGGCCGCCTCACCGACGGCCAGGGCCGCACCGTGGACTTCCGCAACACCGTGATCGTGATGACCTCCAACCTCGGCTCGCAGGTGATCCAGGAGCTCTCCGGCCAGGACAACTACGAGAAGATGAAGTCCGCCGTGATGGAGATCGTCGGACAGCACTTCCGTCCCGAGTTCATCAACCGCGTGGACGAGGTGGTGGTGTTCCACCCGCTGGATGCGAAACAGATCCGCTCCATCGCCGACATCCAGCTCGCCTATCTCAAGAAACGCCTGCGCGACCGTGGCATGGATCTCACCGTCACCGACGCCGCGCTGGAAAAACTCGGCGAGGCCGGCTTCGACCCCGTCTACGGCGCCCGCCCGCTCAAGCGCGCCATCCAGACCCAGATCGAGAACCCGCTTGCTAACGAGATCCTCGCCGGGCGATTTGCCGATGGCGACGTCATCGAGGCGGATCTGAAGGATGGGGTGCTGGTGTTTGGGAAAAAGGCGCGGCAGGCGAGTGTGGCCTAATTCAGATACCGTTCTAGCAGCCTGAGGCCCATTTCAGGCTTTCATCCATGAGATAGGTAAAGGTATGCTGGTGGAGTCTAGGCGGAGAAGGGGGCGATGCTATTCACCAGTAGCACCGATTTCGCCCAAATTAACTATTGAACAGAAAACGTACTTTCAAAAGTTATGTTGATTGATGACGCAAATGCAGATCTGAGAGCGCTCGGTGAGAGCCTTTTTACGCTTGTGAGCCAGTTGGGCGGCGGACAGCCAACGTCGAGCGCTGACTGGTATCGTACCGAGATTGCAGGTGCTCCAGCGCTCTACTTCAGGTTCATTGGTAATCGTGCAAGGACCTACCCCAAGAACTCCATTCACCTCTCTACGCAGTGGCGCGCGGGCTTTGCATCTATCGATGGAGTAGAAAAGAAGAATAACTGGTATGGTAGTCAGCCATCAGCTGATGTCTGCGCTCGGCCTGGCTACCCCAATGAAATTGAGAATGCTCGTAAATTCATTCGGCGCGCCTTTGGGTCGACGATAGTGCCCAAGCCGATGCCCGCACATGAGCCATCAATTTCATCTGCGCGAGTAGCGACAACATCCGCTATACCGCTGGAGAGCAGCGCATTCCCATTCCGAGATTGTGGTGAAATCATAAGGTTATCTACAGTGTATTGGGAATTGATTAACCCAACGGAAGCTACAGAAGAGCGACGTTTTGAGCAGGATTTCGCTGAGGCCAGAAAGCAGGGTTTCCTTTCAAAGGATCTCTTTGTTCGAGTTGCTCGCTGGAAGTCTGTTCGCAACACCTCACACTATCAGAGCAACTCCATCGAGAGTATTCGTGCTGCTACTGCCAAGGCGTTCACGGCTGCCAATGACGCGAGTGCACTTGCTGCGCTCATGCAGTTACAGGGCGTAGCTCTTCGCACTGCTTCTGCGATTCTCCACTGGATGAGGCCAGATCAATTTCCAATTTTAGATGTTCGAGTTGTGGCCGCGCTTGGCCTCACAGAATCTGTATCGTACGAGGATTTTGAGTTTTACTCATTGGTTGCATCCGAAGTTCGTGGTCTCGCGCGAGAATGCGACATTGATTTACGGATTATAGATCGAGCGTTGTGGACTTGGGATAAGCTAAGGAGTCGCATGGAGGTATGACTTGGAATAATTGGGGACAGGCCACGGTTTCGCGCGCTGCGAACAATCGCGAACAATCGGGGACAGACCACGGTTTTCCTTGATCAGAATATCGTGGGCTATCCCCGATGCGCGCTTTTTTCTATCTCGAAGATCGTTCAGTAGTTCCGCCTCTCATGCTCCCGCATTGACATGGTGTAGCCATATGGCTACACTTGGTTCGTGATCGAAATCCGCAAGACGGATGTTTTCGTCGAATGGCTGGATGCCCTGCGTGATATTCAGGCGCGTGCGCGTGTTCAGGCCAGGGTCGAGCGCCTGGCGTCCGGAAATCCCGGAGACGTCAAGCCGGTGGGCGAAGGCGTATTGGAGATGCGGATCGACTATGGACCCGGCTACCGGGTGTATTTCAAGCGGCAGGGACGGCAGATAATCACTTCTGTTGGCCGGCGGCGACAAGTCCAGTCAGGCGGCTGATATCAGAACCGCCTTGCGACTGGCCCGAAATCTGTAGGAGTTCATCATGCCCAAGACCCGCACTACGCGTTACGATGTCGCCGAACATCTGCGCACGCCCGAGGAGATGGCGGCGTATCTGGAGGCCTGCATGGAAGAGGCGGATGGGGACGCCGCCTTTATTGCCAAGGCCCTGGGCGACATCGCGCGGGCAAAGGGCATGTCGCAGGTAGCCAGCGACGCTGGCCTGTCGCGCGAGAGCCTGTACAAGGCGTTGTCCGGAGAGCGCAGCCCCGGTTTCGATACGATCCTCAAGGTCATCGATGCCTTGGGTTTGAAGTTGCACGCACAGCCGGCTGGAAAACCGGCCGTATCGGTAAATACCGCCTCCGCCACACCGCGGCGTCGGAGGTATGGATGAATATAGTTTGTTTGGACCAGCGAGACGCGATATGAGTAATCTGCCCAAATGCCCGCAATGTAACTCCGAATACACCTACGAAGACGCGGGCATGTACATCTGCCCCGAATGCGCCCATGAATGGTCGCCGCAGGCCACGGCGGAGGCAGCCGAGGAGCAGCGCGTGGTGCGCGACGCGTACGGCAACGAGCTGAAGGACGGCGACTCGGTGACGGTGATCAAGGACCTGAAGGTGAAGGGCTCGTCCACTGTGGTCAAGGTCGGCACTAGGGTGAAGAACATCCGCCTCGCCGACGGCGACCACGACATCGACTGCCGCATCGACGGCATCGGTGCGATGGGCCTGAAGTCGGAATTCGTGAAAAAGGCCTGAGTGATCACGACACGGGATGTAGCCGGGTGTAGAATCGGGATGGTGATCCTGGAGGCAATCATATGGCAATCTCTCTGAAGGAACTGGAACGGCAGGCCCGGTCCCTGGGCGCCGAGGAGCGGGCCAAGCTGGCTGAGACCATGCTTGAATCGCTGCATTCTCCGCTGCCGGACATTGAAGCGGCATGGGCGCAGGAGATCGAGGATCGCGTGGCCGCCTTTGATCGCGGCGAGATGCAGGATTACGCGGCGGAAGATGTGTTCGCGGAAGCGCGGCGCACGTCGCGGTGAAACGTGCCAGATTCGTTGCCGCCGCGCGGCGTGAATTTCTGGCACAGGTAATCCACTACAACGAGGAACAGCCCGGCCTCGGCGCGCGTTTTACGGCCGCGGTCGAAGAGGCGGTGATCCGGGCCCTTGCCTTCCCTCTCGCAGGTTCGCCTACCATCAGAAACGCGCGGCGCGTCTTTGTCAAAGATTTTCCTTTTTCCGCAGTGTATCGCGCGCATGCCGAAGGCATTACCGTGTTCGCGCTTGCGCACCATTCGCGCCATCCCGGATACTGGCGGTTACGGATCCAGGAACGATAAGGCGAGCTGGTAAATAGTCGTTCCATGCCTATCCGAAGTTTCGGCGTGTGGTGGGCAGAGTCCGGAGAATAGATAACCAAGAGAGGGCCGAGCGAAAGCTGCTTAACTATGCTTGTGCTGCTGCATGATTTCACGGCATGATTTGATTTCAAATTTTTATCCTGGGACTTTATGATTGATTTACTGTCTGACCCCAACGCCTGGATCGCCTTCGTCACCCTCACCGCGCTCGAGCTCGTGCTCGGGATCGACAACATCATCTTCATCTCGATCCTGGTCGACAAGCTGCCGGAGGCGCAGCGCGCGCTGGCGCGCCGGGTCGGGCTGTTCTTCGCCATGTTCACGCGCATCGGCCTGTTGTTCCTGCTGTCCTGGCTGGTCGGCTTGACGGACCCGTTCTTCACGATCCTCGAGGAGGAGCTCTCCGGCCGCGACCTCATCCTGATCGGCGGCGGCCTGTTCCTGCTGTGGAAGAGCACGATGGAGGTCCACCAGCTCCTGGAGGGCGAGAAGGGGCATGCCTCCTCGGCGGTGCGCGCCACGTTTACGTCCGTCATCGTGCAGATCGCGATCATCGACATCGTCTTCTCGCTCGATTCCATCATCACCGCCGTGGGGATGGTCGATCACGTCGAGATCATGGTCGCGGCGGTGGTCGCCTCGGTGATGCTGATGATGTTCTTCGCCGGGCCGATCAGCAACGTTGTATCGTCGCACCCGACCATCAAGATCCTGGCGCTCGCCTTCCTGTTCGTGATCGGGGTGGTGCTGGTCGCCGACGGTTTCGATCATCACATCCCGAAGGGTTACGTGTACTTCGCCATGGCCTTCTCGGTCGTGGTCGAGGCCCTCAATCTGCGTATGCGCAAGCGTGCGGCGGCCAGGCCGGTGGAGCTGCGCGAGCCCTATACCAAGGAAGACAAGTGATCCTGGCGAGGCTGTTGTGGCGCTGTTCCTGAGTCTATGGATCAAGCTGTTCTTCGTGCTGACGCCGTTTTTCGGTCTCACCATGTTTCTCAGCATGACCGAGGGCTATGACGAAGGACGCCGGCGTAAGCTTGCCCTGGCGGTGTCCTCCGCGGTGGCCGTGCTCTGCCTGATCCTGTTCTTCGCCGGCCAGCAGATCTTTTCCCTGTTCGGCATCACGCTGGATTCCTTCCGCATCGGCGCCGGCGTGCTGCTCATGCTCTCGGCCATCGCGCTGGTCCAGGGAAGGACCGGCGCGGTGGACGGCGCCCGCGAGGGCGACGTCGCCGTGGTGCCGCTCGCGATGCCGATCATCGTGGGGCCGGCCACCACGGGTACGTTGCTCGTCCTGGGCGCGGAACTGAACACGCTGACGGCCAAGGCCGTCGGCAGTCTGGCCCTGCTCTTCGCCGTGGCCTGCATGGCCGCGGTATTGCTCGCGGGCTCGTTTTTCCAGCGCTGCCTGGGGAGCCGAGGCATTTCGATCCTCAGCAAACTGACCGGGCTGATCCTGGCGGCGCTGGCCGCCCAGATGATCATGACGGGGGTTCACGGGTTCATCGGCGCCTAGGGCTTCTCTCAAAATCGGCTCCAGATAAAAAAACGGTTGTCATCCATCCACCGGCAGGGATCCAGCGACTTCAAACGGTCGAAAGGTAGAGGTACTGGATTCCCGTCTTCGCGGGGATGAGGATTCGATTTTGAGACAGGTTCTGGTCGGAATGACGGGGCAAGCCCCGTTTCCCTCTGACTGCGTATGGGGACAGATTTATAAATCTGTCCCCTGATTGGGAGAGGTCGTCCCTGGTCAGCCCGCCGCCTTCCTCTTTCGCCAGTCGCTGGGCGTGGCACCGAACCAGCGTTTGAAGGCCCGCGTGAAGTTGGCCTGGTCCGAGAAACCCAGCAGGTAGGCGATCTCGCTGACATTCAACTGGCGGTCGTCGATGTAGTTCTGCGCCAGTTCCCGGCGGATGCCCTGCAGCAGTTCGCCGAAATTCACGCCTTCCTCGATCAGTCGCCGTTGCAGCGTGCGAGTACTCAGATGCAGGTCCGCGGCGATGTCCTCTTCCTTGATGCGGCCCGACGGCAGCGCCTCGACGATGCGCCGGCGCACCTGATGGGCGAGCTGCTGCTGGTCCAGCCGGCCCAGGTGTTTCATCAGGATCTCTTCGCTGCTGCGCGAGAGCTCCGGGTTGGCCGTCAGCAGCGGTCGCTCCATGTCCTGCCGGTCGATGAGCATGCCCGCCACGTCGCAGCCGAACCGCAGCGGCGCGCGTAGGTTGACCTCGAGCGCGAGGGTGGCGGCGGTCGGCGCGAACGGGAATTGCACCTCGACCGGGCTGAAGGATTCTCCGCTCACCATGCGGCACATCTTGGTGACCGCCACGGCCGTGGCCTGGATCGAGATCGGGGACAGGATGAAGCCCGGGTCCCGGACCGTGCCGGTGACCCGGTAATTCGTCCCGGTCGTCGTCAGCGTGAATTCGCTGGCGTCGTTGATCAGCCGGCTGTAGCGGGCGAGCCGGTGAAAGGCCTGGGCGAGCGTCGCGCTGGCGAGCCACGCGTAGCCGAGGGCGTGAAAGGTCGTCGGGTTCCAGCGCATGCCGATGGCGACGCCGATCGCGGGGTCTTCGGAGCTTTCCTCGGCCAGTTGCCACAGGCGCGACACCCGCGACGCCGGGACGCGCGCATTGGGATCGTGCAGCTCGGCCGGATCCAGGCCCGCCGCGGCGAAGATGGCGCGTGCGTCGAGTTTGCGCTGCTGCAGTTCCTCCCAGACCAGCCGTGCCCAGGATGAAAGCGTGGTCGATGACATCGAGATCTCCGGCAAGGACCCTGTGTCCCCGAAGGATAAACGGTTGGCGGCAAATGACAAGGCGGGGACAAGCGAGTGGCGCGGCCTGATCGGCGCCGGCGACGGGTGACCGGTACTCTGGAGCCTGTCGAAAACCATGAGCAGGAGCAGGGTATCATGCACGCCCCCAGCCAGTATTTCCAGCACACCCTGAATCACCCCATCAATTTCGTCGGCCCCGGCCTGCACAGCGGCCAGACGGTCAGCCTGGCGATCCATCCGGCCCCGGCGGACAGCGGCCGCGTCTTCGTCCGCCAGGACGTGCCGGAGGATCGCGCGGAGATCCCGGCGCGGTGGAACACGGTGACGGACACGCGCCTGTCCACCACGGTGTCGAACCGGTTCGGGGTCAAGGTCGCCACCATCGAGCACCTGATGGCCGCGCTGCAGGCGAGCGGCGTGGACAACGCGCGCATCGTGCTGAACGGTCCCGAGGTCCCCATCCTCGACGGCAGCTCGGAGCCGTTCATGCGGTTGATCCGCCAGACCGGCCTGTGCCCGCAGGACGCGGAACGCCGGGTCATCGTCGTCCGGAGGCCGGTGCGCGTGGAAGACCAGGGCAAGTGGGTGATGCTGATCCCGGATATCCATCCCTCGATGGAGATGACCATCGAATTCGATTCCGAGGCCATCGGGCGGCAGCGGTTATCGGTCCCGCTGGACCGGGAGGCGTTCGAGACGGAGCTGGCCGACGCCCGCACCTTCGGCTTCCAGGATCAGGTCGATACGCTGCGCAAGCTGGGGCTGATCCGGGGCGGTTCGCTGCGGAACGCCGTGCTGGTGAACGAGGCCGGCATCGTCAATCCGGAAGGCCTGCGCCGCCCCGACGAGTTCGTGCGCCACAAGATCCTGGACGCGATCGGGGACCTGTCCCTCGCGGGTGCGCCGATCATGGCCCGGGTCATCGGTCACCGCTCCGGTCATGCGCTCAACAACGCCCTGCTGCGTGAGCTGCTGCAGGACGAGGGCAACTGGTTCCTGACCACGATGCGGGACGCGCAGAATTTCTGCGGCTGGACCGGCGTCATCAGGATGCCGGGCGGCGGATGAGCGCCGCCCGCCTTCGTCCGGCCGGGCGATCGGCGATATAATCGGCGTGCGCCGGTCCGGCCGGCGTTCCCGATCATCACGACCATCGTCAGGCGAGGAGTTCCATGAGCGATTTACCCGGATGTCCGCACTGCGGCTCGGAATACACGTACGAAGACGCGGGCCTGTACATCTGCCCCGAGTGCGCCCATGAATGGTCGCCGCAGGCCGCGGCGGAGGCGGCCGAGGAGAAGCGCGTCGTGCGCGACGCCCACGGCAACGAGCTCAAGGACGGCGACTCGGTGACGGTGATCAAGGACCTGAAGATCAAGGGCTCGTCCGCCGTGGTCAAGGTCGGCACCCGGGTGAAGAACATCCGTCTCGTCGACGGCGACCACGACATCGATTGCCGCATCGACGGCATCGGCGCCATGGGTCTGAAATCGGAGTTCGTGAAGAAGGCCTAGGGCGGGTCGAGGCGGTGCCCCGCTCGCGCCTCCGGCCCCGGAACCCCATGCCGGAGGCGTCGAACAGGCGGGTCTTCGTGACCGGGACGGGCGGGGCGATCGGCCGCCGCCTGCTCGTCGCCGACGAGCAGGGAGGTCATCCGGGCGCTGAGCCGATGTCCCCGGCGCGGGCCCGCGGGAGGCCGCGGCATCGCGGATGGGGGCCCGCCGTGTTCGGGGTTCAGCGCGCCTCGCCGCCGCGGAGCTGTCCCGCCCAGTCGCGGTGGTTGAGCACCTGGCCGTCCGCGCGCACCTTTTCGACGGCGGCCGGATCGATATCGGCGTAGACCCACTGCGTCCGGTCGAGCTCGCCGAGGGCGAGTACGCCGTCGACGGGAAAGCCGCGGTCGATCGGGGCGTAGACCGCGGCGGCGCCGGTGTTGACGTCCACGGCCTCCGACCACGGCGCCGCGCCTACGGTGCTGGCCTGTACCACATAGCACTGGTTTTCCAGCGCGCGCGCCTGGCAACCGACGCGCACGCGCCAGTAGCCGGCCAGCGTATCGGTGCAGCTCGGCACCACGAGCAGACCGGCGCCGGCCTCGACCTGGCGCCGGGCGATGAGCGGAAACTCGGCGTCGTAGCAGATGTCGATGCCGATGCGCCCGAGCGCGGTGTCGAACACGCGCAGCGCGTCGCCGGCGCGGATCAGCCACTGCTCGTCCTCGAAGCGCGTCATCTGTAGCTTGTCCTGGAAGTCGCTGCGGCCGTCCGGATGGAACAGATGGGCGCGGTTGCGGTAGCCGCCGCCCCCGATGCGCACCGGGAAACTGCCGGCCACGATGTACACGCCGTGACGCCGCGCCTGCGCCGCGAACAGCGCCTGGAAATCGGGCCGCACGTCCTGCAGCGCGGCCAGTTGTTTCTCCAGCGAGGAATAGACCTCGCGCCCGAACAGCGAGGCCAGTTCCATGCTGAAGTATTCGGGGAACACCAGCAGCTTGGCGCCGTGGCCGGCGGCCTCACCGACCCAGCCCGCGATCTTGGCCTCGTAGGCCGCCCAGTCGGCGAGGAAGCCGATGTCGTACTGCGCGG